>JAICXQ010000010.1 GCA_025980325.1 Frankiales bacterium | reverse complement strand
GCGTCGACGACGAAACCACCCGCCTGGTCAACGACGCCGAAACCGCCGCCGAAACCCTCCTCCTCACCCACCGACAAACCCTCGACACCCTCGCCCAACGACTCGTCGAAGAAGAAACCATCAGCGGCGAAGAACTCGACCGGATACTCGCCGTCGCGGTCGCGACCTCGACCGCTGCGGGCACAACCGCTGCGGGCCCGACGGTCGGCCGACGGCAGCGCGCGATTCGTGCCAGCGAGCGGAGCGTTCGATGAACAAGTCCCGTAGCGGTGTCCTCCGAGCCACGCTTGTCATTGCGGCCTGCGTTCCCGCGATCGCACTGGCCGCACCGGCTGCATCGTCTTCGCCGACGTTCAAGCGCGTGCCTGACGGCACATTCGCGAGTCCCACGCAATCCGTCGTCAGCGCGAACGGCCGATACGTGGCGTTCGTCGGCATACCCAACCCGTACAAGTACAACTCGTGGTTCGCGTACCGATACGACCGCAGTCGCAACCTCGTGACGCAGGTCGACATCGGAATGCCAGCTGGATGCGTCGGCAGCGTCGCTATCAGCGGGGACGGACGCTACATGTTGTTTACGCGCAGCCCGTGCGTGGGCGGTGCCGCCGCGTTGTATGAGCGTGATCTCACCGCGGGACGTACATACCGGATATCGACGTGTGTGCCGTCCCCTGCGAGCTATCTGAACACTGAATCGATCTCTGCAGACGCAACGACCATCGCGTACAACGACTGCAGCAACAGCGGTGCTCTCGCTACTACCGAGAAGGCGTGCTCGTGTACGCCGCTCGTGGTGCAGAAACAATCGCTCACCCGACGCGGACTTCGCTTCCGCCTCCTACTGACGATCAACCAGGGATTCGCAAGCAGCAACATGCCAGGCAATTATTCGCTCTCCCTCAGCAGATCCGGGCGCTATGTTGCATATCCGTTGGTCAACGGGTCCACCGTGTCAGTTGCCGTCCGCGACCTGTCGTCGACGAAGGTAGCCGTTATCACACCGACTGCATCCGCTCAGTACTTCTTCCCGCAACTCGACGGCGCGGGTAGCCAACTCGCGTACGTCTCAACGGAGAACGGAATATCGCAGTACCTCGTACAAGACCTCCATACAGGCAGCACCGTCGACGTCAGCAGCTTGCAAACCATTCCGTTGGTGGCCACGAAGGCGCCGGCACTGAGCATCAGCGACGACGGTCGGTACATCGTGTTCACCACAACTGCAGCGCCGGCCGACCCGACAGCACCACCCGCCCGAGAAGCGATATATCGCGCCGACCTCCGAGCCCGCGCCGTTACGCGGATGACAGCGGCCGCCGCCGGGAGCTGCCCCCCGCTGGCAGAGGACGCCTGCGTTGCCGGTGAATCCACGAGACCGTCGCTGAGCAGCGACGGTTCCGTGCTGAGCTTCCTCACGGATATTCCGATGGCGTCCGGCGACGCGAACGGCGGGAGCACAGGTGTCTACCTGCGCGTCGGGACCTGACCTGCACCGCCGAAGCCGGTTGATGCGGCTTGGCCTCGCGGTCGTGCTCTTGTGCAGCGTGGGCGCGGCGACTCAAGCGTCCGCGAGAAGGCCGAGTAGCTGGGTCATCGTCGGATCGACACCTGGTGGGGCTCCGATTGTTCGACTTAGAATTCCCGGCGGCGGAACCTTCGCGACGGCGTTGCCGGGGGTACACACGGCGGCCCAACTTGCGGGCACGCGGGTCGGCATCGAGCGCTACACGGGGCCGGAAGCTCCGTTGTCGCCGCCCAGTGCAAATCCTGCGCCGCCCGATATCGGCCAAGCATCCGCCACCGAAGGCTCCGGCGGCCGCGCTCCGACGGCAGGCGAGACGATGGATGTGCCGGCCGCTGCCGGCACGATCAAGGCGCTCGCGGGCGGTTACTGCGACGGTGAGCGAGCGCTGCAGGCGTCGATCAGCCCAAACCAAATGGTCATTGCCAGCGACGGGGCACTGTGGTGGCTGGACGACGACGCGGACTGGAGCGGTTCAACGTCTGGCGGCAACTGGGGCCGGCACGGCACAGGGTCCTTGCTCGTCCGCCGGCTCGGTTCGGACGGACGCGTCCGAACCGTGAGCACGCTCATCCCGCCGGTTGACGGCCGCGCGTGGCGACAGAACAACCAGACGATCGCTGGCGCCGCAGGTAACACGCTTGCCTCTGACGGCCATGGTGGCATCCTCGTCGATGTCGAGACCAACAACTCGGACCGCAGCTTTGGTTTCGCCGATGTGCCGAATGCGACGGCCATCGTCGACATCAATGCCCGGGGGAACCGAAAGGTCGTGCTCGGTGGCCGGCCGGAGACTCAAACGAACCCGGACTTCACGTTGGCGGCGCAGCCCGCGAGCACAGTCGCCCTCGGTGTCATCCGCTCGTTCGCCCGAGACCGCTTAGGCGGCATCTACTTCGTAGATTCCTATCTCGCGCCGGGGCAACCCTTACCCAGCGTCCATCCCGTCGTGCGTTACGCCAACCTCTCCACGCACACCGTCACCTTCTATCGCAACACGGCCTGGCAGGAAACGGTCAATCCGGGTGAGGTGGCAACCATCGCCGGCCTCTCGACCAACCAGGCCGCAAGGCAAGATGCTCTCTTCCCGCCGGAACCCGTCCGCGCGTACTGGCTTCACTCCTATGTCGATCGGATTCGGCTCCGCGGACAGATGCTGTACGTGTCCGAAGTTCAGGAGAGCGGACTGCCAAGTGCGAACCCGGCAGCATCGTTCACCGAGGACCAGTCGACGCTCGACGTTCTCGGAATCAACCTCGGGTTCGACGGTTCCAGCCGCACGGTGAACGGTGTCTCTGTCCCGGCTGGTGACATCGCCCGACTTGCCGGGAACCTGACACTTCTGCCGGGCTACTCCTGTGACGGGATCCCCACCGGGCCATCGACACCACTCGACACGCTACTGTCGACGACGCCGGCACAGCTCGCGCAGTTCGATGTCAGCGTTCGCTTCCCGTTCGCCGATTTCGAGGTCGGGGCGAACGGAGACCTCTACATCGCCGATACTTTCAACAGCCGGATCCGACGAGTGGACGGCCGAGGCCAACTCAGCACCGTTGCCGGCGGCGCGATCGCCGGCTTCAACGGAGACGGACCGGCCACCGCGCGAGATCTGTGGTTCCCGGCGGATGTGACCTGGGACCCCATCGGAAACCTCCTAATCGCCGACTACGCGAACGAACGCATCCGTGAACTCACCCCGCGCGGAACGCTGCGCACCATCGTCGGTCGCGGTCCGGAGCCATGCGGGACTGGCGAGGCGGCCGTTGGCCGCAACCGATTCGCCGGCGCGCTGCTCGCCCAGATCCGCGACGTCGCCGAAGACTCTCGTGGCGATATATTCATCGCCGACGGCGGTTACAACGACATACGCGCGGTCGACCCTTCGGGCCGTCAGAACCTCACGATCGGCCGGACGACGCCGTGTGCGGCCAACGACGAAAACCAGCTCCCGATCTGTCCCCTCCTCGGCGTGCAGGCGAACGGCACGTTTGCCGCTGCAGGATTCGCCGACCCGATGAACATCACGGTCGACGCCTACGACAACCTGTACGTGTCGGACGTCGACGAGGTCCGCTACGTCAACGTCACCCGGCGTGCAGTTTCGGTGCTCGGCCGGACGGTCCCGGCGCGCAGCGTCGGCACAGTTTTCGCACTCCCCAACCGCATGGTGCACATCACGACCACGACGCCGGGCGGGGTCTCCAGCGAGGATCTGCCGTTGCCGCTCGGCCAACTCACCGTCGACGGTCAAGGTCAGCTCTACGTCGCAGACCCGATCGCGCACATCGTCTACCGGGTCAACAGCTGCGGCCTCATCAACGTCGTCGCGGGCAATGGCCGCCAGCCCGCGTCGCTCGGCGACGGTGACGGCGGCTCGGCGACAGCGGCCGCAGTAGCACCACTAGGCATCGCGTACAACTGCAAGACGAACCTGCTGCTCATAGACGACGGCGGCCCGTCGACGCCGACTTTGCAAGATGGCGGACTACATACGGTTGTAAGGGCCGTGAACCTTGGCACGCGGCCGGTCACCGAGTACGGCCGAGCCGTCGACCCGAGCCAGATCCAGACGATCGCTGGACTGGGTCCGCCTCCTGCGCCGGCTGGTGTTCCGGTGGAGATGGTGGTCCCGCTCGCGACGCCGCTATCGCCGGTCCGGGCGAACTCAGCGTCGACCAACAAAATGGATGGCTGTACGTCCCGGATACCGAATTCGGCCGCGTGCGCGTCGTCCTCCCCGACGGCAGAATCGCAAGCATCGCAGGGGCTACGCGTGGCGGCGCTATCACGTTCCGCGGCACGCAAGACCCGAGCCCGTATGCGCAGGAATCCGACCCGAACGATCCATTCGCGTCGACCGGGGACGGCGGGCCCGCCCTCGAGGCGTTCATCGGCCTCAACGCGATCACCGGCGGCGCCACTATGCCTACACCGACCGCGTCCATCGCCGCGGCGCCAAACGGCGACCTTCTCGTCGCTGACGCGGTCGCCGGCAGAGTTCGCCTGGTGGTAGATCCACGTGATGCAACGCTCTACCTCGGAGCGCCCATACCTCCGGTCGGCGACGCAGGCAGAGGATTCTCGCGAGTGCTCAGCCTCAGCGATGCGGCCGGTGCGCCGCTCACCGGCGCGACGGGTTCGACCGCAACGCCCGATGGGACGGCCAGCCCGTACCTCGTGGCGGTCGGCAACACAGCGTTCGTCGCTGCCGCGCGCGGCCCGCAACGCGGTTGTGACCTGTGGTCCGTCACGGACGACGTCGACGCCGCCGGTCATGACCGATCGACATTCCTCGGCAGACCACCCAGCAACATCCAAGGAACCGACGCCACTGGAGTCCAATGCGCACTCGCGCCCGGCACCGCAGCTGCGGCGGCGCTAGGACCGACGACGTCTCTCGACATGGCGGCGCCGCTCTCCGCACCGGCTGCCGGGACACCCGAGGACGGCACACCGGCTGGCGTCATGGTGTCGGTCACTCACGACGGCGGTGCTCACTGGACGTCGGCCGTAACCGGCGCAGCCGATCAGGCCGGCAGTGGCGCCGTCAGCGCCGTCGCCTTCGGTGGCACCGCAACCGGAACGACACTCGCCTACCAAGCCGGGAACGCCTCCGACGTTGCCGTTGCCGGGAGCGGCAACGGGATCGTCTATCTCCCCACGACCGCGATCGCCGGGCAGCCGCTGCTCGGTAACGTAACGACGGCGCCGGACGGCACGCGCTTCCTCGGGCTGCTGTACCCGCCCGCAAGTCAGAGCCTCAGCCAGACCGCCGTACTCGCGGTTGCGGTCATACCGCCTAACTCGGCGGCGGCGGTGCAACGGTTGGGGAGCATTCCGGTGGATTCCGCGACCGCGCCGCCGAACGTCGCTGTTGACCGTGCAGGAACCGCATACGCGACCTGGTCCGCCAGCGGCCGGATCTACGTCACTCACCGCACCCGCGCTGGCTGGGCCCGTCCGACCGCGTTCCGCGCCGGGAACGCAACGGTGCTTCCCGCAATCGTCGCGGGCGACGCAGGTCGAGTGGGCGTCGCGTACTACACCAGCTACACGCGCGGCGCGAACCCCGACTTTCCCTACAGCACGTGGTACCTCGGCGTCGCTCGCAGCGTCGACGCCACGACCCCGCATCCGCACTTCCGCATGCAGGTCGCGGAAGACGCCGTCGCCGCACACGGTGTGCTGTGCACGCAAGTGTCGTGCCCGGCCGCCGCCTCAGGGATCGGCGCGTCCGGATCCGCGATCGGTGCACCCGCTGTCGGGTTGACGGCGGACGGCCGGATGCAGATCGCGTTCACCATGACCTCCGGCGCGACGAGCCAGATCGGATACGTGCGCGCGTGCGTCGGGCCGAACCTTCTGCTGCATGCACGTAAGGCCAGCTGTGGGCCCAAATCACCTCGCACATCCGCCACCACAGCCGCGAACCCACAACCAGCCAACCCGGCGCCCGCACCAGCATTGGTCTGCTCCGCAGCTCCACCGCCGTTCCGTGAGGTACCGCGTCGTACGACCCCGAGTGGTGCACCGCGGGGCCACGGTACGGCTGCTGATCACGCGACGGTGACGTCGCACTCGGAGCACGCAGCAGTCGTCCCGCCGATCGCGCCGGAGCCGCCGGTCGCACCGGCGCTGCCGCCCGGTCAAGCGCCCGCGCAGGCGTCACAGTTCAGCCAGGCCGGACAACAAGCAAGCGCCAACCAACCAGGCACCCAACCGCAGGCGGGGACGCAAGCGGGCATGGCCGCTGCAGAGGAGGCCGAGGCAGAACAGGCACGCAATTACGCCTACGCGCGCGCTTCGACAGGTCTACCTTCACCGGGGTATTGCTGGGCCGCCGTCCTCGGTCTACTGCTCGTCGCGTCCGCCGCCGGGCGGCGGGCGAAACCAGCGCGAAGCTACGTGCGCCACTTCCGCCGATAGCGACTGGACGACGTCGAGGAGCAAGAGCCAGTGCCGCTGATCGGTCGTCCTCTTCGGCGCCCTCGCGATCTCGATCGGGCACGACATCCCGGTGTCGCCAAGACCGCAGTAACCGTTGGGATTCCTGGCGAACACGCACGCGACGGAGCGAGCGATACCGTTAGGCGGGCGGCGCTCAAGATGGCGCTGTCTAAGCAGCCGCAGACGGCGATCAGCAGCAGGTAAGTCAGCTACGCCGCCGAGCGACGGCATCTATATCGGCCCAGTGATCGCGAAGTCGTCACCGCCGAGCACGAGGTACTCCACGAGCGCCAACACCAGCACCACCGCGCCTGGGGTGAGCGCCAGAGGCCACGCGCGGTGACGGAGAGCCCAGCTCCACAAGCGCGCTGCCACGAACGCCAGTCTGTAGCGTCACACCCGTTCCAGGCGTCGTTGAGCGGCACATCGGGCGTCGCGCGCGCAGGTCAGGCGTGACGGATTCCAGGACGTCTCCTACGGCGAATCGGATGCAGGTAGAGGCAGAGAGTGCCTTTGAAAACGGCCATTGATCAGTTGCGGAACTGTGGTGCTCACATCGACTGCGCCGGCCCAGGTGACGTCTGCACCGAAGCCACGTCGCGCGAGCGACCGTCCCGAATAGCAGTCGGTGAGGAGTCGAGCCGTGTCATGGCGGCCAACCGCACGCCACATCGCCGCGGCCGTCTCGGCCTCCGGGGCGCCGCTGCCCGCGAGCCGGGCGAGGATCGCTCCGGCGCCGAGGTGGTCTTCGATCGCCGGTCGCAGCGAGCCGTCGTCACGTAGCTCACCCGCGGCGATCACCCCGATCGGACGCGGCGCCGTCGCAAGCGTCTCGGCGACTGCGGCAGCGTTGCGCAGGCAGCCGGCGACAACGACACGGCCGGTGTCGGCGGCTTCGGCGGCACAAGTAGCGCCGTTCGGCGAGGGCAGCACGATCGACGCGCCCTCGGGTTGAGTGGACATCGCGACCGGTGACAGCGACGGCCCGCTGTCGGCGGTCGGATCAGCCAGCACGGCACCCACCTCGACGGCGTACGCCGCCGCCGAAGTATCCCGCCAGCGGTAGGGAAAGACGGTGCAGCCCGCGGTCACCGCAGACTCGACCGCAGTCGTGAACCGCAGCACATCGACGATGACGACGGTCGCCAGCTCGGGCAGCAGAGCGCGCAACCCCGTCAGTCCCCAGTCGAGACGGAGCTCGAAGCCTCGCTGACGCCGGTACTGCTCGGACACCACGCCATTGTGACCAAAACCCGGTGCCGGCGGTGAATCTCGCCGGTCGGTGACGTCAGAAGTTCATGACCGTTCTCGACCTGCCGGCCGTAGGCTCTTCAGATGTGGCCACGGACGTCCCACACCCGGCCGCGGTGGCCGACGTGGAACGCCTTCGCCGTCCCCTGACCGGCTACTGCTACCGGATGTTGGGTTCTGCCTTCGACGCCGAGGACGCGGTCCAGGAGACGTTCCTGCGCGCGTGGCAGCGGGCGCCCCAGCTTCGCGATCCGCGGGCCGAGCAGGCTTGGGTGTACCGCATTGCGACGCACGTCTGCTTGGACATGCTGCGCGCAGCGAAGCGCCGTGCCCTACCGGTCGAGCTGAGCGCACCGGCCACCAGGCCGCAACACCCGGGACAACCCGAGCCCGAGACCAGCTGGGTCTGGCCGGTGCCCGACGAACTGGTCGCCGGCGCAGCGAACGATCCGGCCGAGATCGCCGCCCAGCACGAGTCGATTCGGCTTGCGTTCATTGCCGCGCTTCAATTACTCCCGCCGCGCCAACGCGCCGCGCTCATCCTCCGCGACGTCTTGAGCTGGAGCGCTGCCGAGGTCTCCGAACTGCTCGACATGACCGTGGTGGCGGTCAACAGCGCACTGCAGAGAGGCCGCGAAACGCTCGCCGCCGCTGCCCCGACGGAAGCGGCGTCCACCCCGGTCGGCGAGCACGCGGCGCTGCTCGACCACTACGTGGCCGCCTTCGAGCGGTTCGACCTCGACGCGCTGACGTCGCTGCTCCATCTCGACGCGACGCTCTGCATGCCGCCGTACAGCCAGTGGCTGCGCGGCCGTGACGAGATCCACGCCTGGTACGCCGGACCCGGCAGAGGTTGCCGCGGGTCGCGTTTGTGCCGACTCACCGCGAACGGCTCGCCCGCCCTCGGCCAGTACCGACCCGGAGGCCAACCGTGGGCTCTGCACGTCCTCGAAGTCGCCGACGGACGGATCACCGCCATCAACTCGTTCCTCGACACCCGGCGGCTGTTTCCGCTGTTCGGCCTGCCCATCGAGGCGCACACGTGATCGACGGCCGACCGGCCCCTCCCATGGGAGGGGCGTCCGCGTAACCGACGAGGATCGCGGTGACGACCGTCCTTGCGCTGCTCGGTGGCGCCGCGGGTGCCGTTGCCGTTGCCGTTGCCGCGGAAGTATCGGCGCGGGCCGAGACGCTGACCGGATGACGCCGGTGGCGTTACGCACCGCGGTGCCCCCACTGGACAGCAGCAGATATTCGATGTCATCCGGTCGCGGGCGACACTACGGTCTTCTCGATGGCGAAGCCCACGCTGTTCCTCACGGTCGGATTGCCTGGTTGCGGCAAGACGACCGCTGCCCGGCAGTTCGAGTCCGAGCGCGCCGCGCTTCGGCTGACCAAGGACGAGTGGATGAAGGCGCTCTTCGGCGCCGAGAACCCGTCGTCAGCCGGTGACGTCATCGAAGGCCGGCTGATCTCCATCGCGTTGCGCGCTCTGACTCTCGGCATCAGCGTGGCGCTCGATTTCGGTCTGTGGAGCCGCGACGAACGGTCTGCACTCAGGCATGGGGGCGAGCAGGCCGGCGCATCCGTCGTGCTGTGGTACGCCCCCATTACGCCGGCGGAACAACGCAGGCGTCACGACACCCGCTTGTCTGCCGAGCCAGACACGACGTGGCCGATTTCGGACCAGGAACTGAACGCTTGGGCCGCCATCTTCGACGTGCCCACTCCCGGCGAACTCAGCGGCACCGAACCCATCGATCCTCCACCCACCGGGTTCGCCACATGGCCGGACTGGATGCAGCACCGGTGGCCGGCAAGGGCCAGTTGAGTCGGCATCCCGAACCTCGACTCTGAACGAAGCCGTAACGGCACGGTCGACGTCTTTGCCTCCCTCTGCGTCGGTGGAAGAGGATCCGGTGATGCGTACCGAGGTGCCTCTCCTTGAGTTCGATCCCGAGCGTGCCGCGCTGATCGACCCGATTCCGTTGGACACGGACCGGCCCGTGCCGGAGCGGGCAGTCATCTGCTTTTTTCGCGAGGTCATCGAGGCGGCGTGCGGCGATGGCCGGGCCGAGGTCGTGTCGACGTTCAATTGGTCACACGGAGATTCCACCTTGTACCGGCTCCGTACCGACGGGGGCGAGGTCGGCGTCTTCCATCCCGGAGTCGGTGCCCCGCTGGCCTGCGGATTGCTCGAGGACGCGATCGCCAGTGGCTGTCGGACGTTCGTCGCCTGCGGCGGCGCCGGTGCGCTCGTGCCCGAACTGGCGTTGGGACACGTGATCGTTCCGGACGCAGCAATACGCGATGAAGGAACCTCGTACCACTACCTGCCTGCCGGGCGAGAGGTCGCCGTCGACCCGGCGCTCATCGAGGTCGCGACCCGGCTACTGGACGAGCGCCAAATCCCCTACATCACCGGGAAGAGTTGGACGACCGACGCCCCCTACCGCGAAACCCGAGCCAAGATCGCCGCACGTCGCGAGGAAGGCTGCGTCAGCGTCGAGATGGAACTGGCCGCGTTCCTCGCCGTCGCCCGACATCGAGGAGTCAAATTCATGCAGTACCTCTACGCCGGCGACGATGCCAGCGGCGACACCTGGGATCACCGTCACTGGCACACCTCCTCCGCCCGCACAGACGTGTTCCGGCTGGCGGTCGAAACGGCACTTCTGCTCTAGGACTCGGAGACGACCTCAGCCCAGGGCGCGAACGAACTCAATCGTCGTCCGAAGGTCCTCGACGACGGTGTCCATCCGTTGCGCCGCCATGCGCGCTGAGTCTGGGTACGACCCGTCACCGGGTCAGGAACTCGATCAGCCCGAGCATGTAGGTCTCCTGGTCGTCGTACATCGACAGGTGCCCGCCGTTCGGGCAGTGCAGGTACGACCCTTGTGGGAAGAGCGCGGCGATCTCCCGCATGTGCGCGGGATCCATCGTGTCGTGCTCCGCGCCGATCACGAGCGTCGGCACGTCGATGCGCGCGAGGTCGGCGGTCCGGTCCCAGTCGACGAGCTTGCCGGAGGCGCCCAGCTCGCTCGGCCCCTGCATCGGCACGTAGATGTCCTTGTTGATGTTGGCGAACGAGCGAACGACGGGCTCCGGCCACTGCTCCAGCGGCAACCGCAGCACGTGGTGTTGGTAGTGGTGCTCGAGCAGCAGCTCCTCGTACCGCGGGTCGTCGGTCTGCCCGGTCGCCTCGAACCGCTGGATCTCGGCCAGCACGTCCTGGTCCATCGTCGGCATCAGGACCTCACGCGCGTAACGGTTGTACGCCGGGATGCTCGCCATCATGTTGGAGACGATCAGGGCCTTGAGGTGCTCCTGGTGACGCAGCGCGTACTCGATGGCCAGGATGCCGCCCCACGACTGTCCGAGCAGGTAGAAGTTGTCGCGCTCGAGACCGAGTGCCTGCCGGACCTGCTCGACCTCGTCGACGAACCGGTCGATCTCCCACAGCGACGGGTCGTCGGGCCGGTCGCTGTGCCCGGATCCGAGCTGGTCGTAGTAGTAGTACTCGATCCCGGCGCCCGGCAGCCAGCTGTCGAAGCCGAGGAAGTACTCGTGCGTCGCACCGGGGCCGCCATGCAGGAGCAAGAGCTTCGTGGTCGGGTTGTTGCCGGTCCGCTTCGTCCAGACGTCGAATGTGCCCTTCGGCGTGGTGACGGGGATCTTGCGGATCCCGCCGCTGAGGACGTCGCTGCGGCCAGTGTTGTCGAAGTAACTGGACGACATAACCCGACTCTGTCACGTCAGCAAAGGTCCGCGGCGGGGCAGGTGGCGGCACCCCCGAGACATCGCGGAAGGGAGGTCACGAGACTAGGTCGGTGGTCAGCCTCCTGCTCTCGGTCACGTTTGCGTGCGGTGTCGTCATCGCCGTTTCGCATGTCATCAACCGTCGGTTCATTGCCCCGGTCTACGACGTGTTGGCGAACCTGACCGCCTTCGGCTGCGCGGTCGCGGCATCAGTCCTGCTCGGGCACTGGGCGCCGGCACTGTTCTCAGGGGTCGCGATCCTGTGCTGGTTATGGCTGGGGCGCCGGACCGTATCGGCACTGCGACATCGCGATCGATAACACGGGCTATTGGGCTGGTGCCTGCGGGGTCTTGGTCACACCAACGGGGCAAGAGAGGCCGCAGGAGTCGGTCACGGTTCCCCTCTTCGGCGAGAACCGGGCGACTGGGTTGGGTCCGCTCGGGCATTCTGTCCGAGTGAACGGTCGGGCATCTCTCGACGAGCGTCTGGTCGCCGCGGGTGTTGAGGCGGGCGCAGACCCTCTGTCGGCTTGGCGTCGGTTGCACGCGTCGGAGGGTCGGCGCGCGACGGTCATCGACCTCTACGAGCTTGCGGCGAGGCCCAGGGGGCTGGCTGCGCATAAGTTGCCGTTTGCTGAGCGATACGCCCTTGCCCGTTCGGTCATGCCAGACGTGTGGCCCGGTTTCGCGACCACCGAAGGCAGCGCACGGACTGGCGAATTCATCCGGGTCGTTGACTACGACCCCACGTGGCCGCAGGACTACGAGCGGTGGCGGCGACTGATCGAACTCGCGCTCGCGGGCCGGTTCACCCGGATCGAGCACGTCGGGTCGACATCGGTTCCCGGGTTGGCCGCGAAGCCGGTCATCGATGTGCAGGTCAGCGTCGATCAACTCGTTACCGAGGACGACTATGTCCCCGCACTCGAAGGTGTCGGTCTTCAACTGCGCAGCCGTGACGACTTCCACCGGTACTTCCGACCGTTCCCAGACCGGCCGCGCGATGTCCACGTCCACGTATGCGCGTCGGGATCACAGTGGGAACGCGAACACCTGCTGTTCCGCGACTACCTGCGGGCCAACTCCGAAGCTCGGCTCGCGTACGCGCATGCGAAACGCGAAGCTGCCGCCATCTGGGCCGACGACCGCATCGCGTACACCGACGCGAAATCCACTGTGATCTTGACGTTGCTCGACGCGGCCGAGCAATGGCGAGCGCACTGTTGTGCTGGGTAGCCGCGCTGCTCGATCCGGCCAATCGCATTGTCGGAGCGGCGACGATGCCAGCGGCGACACCTGGGATCACTCGAGGTTGGGTCTTACTTTGGGCTGCCGCGTCGACCGGTCATCCGGATGCTGAGCAGCATCAGGCTCAACAGCGCAAGACCGGTTGCCGGTATGACCGCGCTCATTCCGGTGCCGGCCAGGCTCGGGGAGGTCGTGCGGGCTTTGCTCGCGGTCGTGGTGGATGGCGTGTTGCTGATGCGCCGTACGGTCGCGGTGGCGAAGCAGTTGGAGGTTTGCCGAGTCGCGAAGTTGAACGTCCCTGCGGTGACGCCGGCGGGGTTGCCGGCGAAGCTGAACAAGGGGCACCCGTTTCGCGCCAGCGCTGCCGAGGTGAAGTCCGCGAGAGACCGGTCGCTCGGTCCGCCGGGCACGAGGCCGCACAGAATGCCCTCGTTGCAGATCTCGCCCGTGTGGTAGACGAACCCGGGTCGAACGTCGGCGTAGGTGAAGCTCGGGTGGGCAATCGTGGCGTTGCGCGTCTCCGCGGTCGAGTATGTCCACTTCGCGGTGGTGTTGTTCGGGTCGGTGACGCCGTTCACCGTGCGGAAGTAGCCGATCGCCAACTGCCCCGCCTGCGTCCCGGCGACGGCCGCCGGCATCATCTTGGCGCCGGCCTGACCGAGCTCGGTCGGACCGGTCCAGTGGACACCGTGGTCGGTGGAGCTGAACAGATAAAGCTTGGCGACGTTGTCGAAAGCCTTGCTGCCGACGTACCCCGCGGCAATGCTGTACAGGTCGCCCGCTCCGTCGATGGCCAGCGCGTTGAAGATGTCGCCGAACTGGACCGTGTTCGTGCCGTTCGTCGTGGCTCCGTCGTACACCGTGTAGTCGGTGAAGCTCTGGCAGTTGTCCTTCGACACGGCGAGATAAATCTGGCTGAACGTGCCGCTCGGCTTGCCGGCGAGTGCGGCGGCAGCGTTCTCCTGCTGCGTCGTCGTCGTGAACATGACGTAAAGATTGCCCGCGCTGTCGGTGACCGGTTTCGAGACCAGGGTGCCGCCGGTGACGTCCTGCGGGATGTTGGCCTCGATCGTCGGGTCGGTCACGATCGAGCCGCACGGCCCCGCCGTGAACAGATCGCCGCCGCCGTTGTCGCTGCGGAAAACCAGCGGCTGGGCGCTGACGAACTCGTGGTACGTGAGGTACAGGTGACCTTGCCGATCGGGAGTCAGCCACGGCCGGTCGTCCGAGGGGCCGACCTGGCCGGTGGGGAGCATCGAGCAGTTGCCGGGGTCGGGGATCGGGCCGATCGATGTGAAGGTCTTGCCGCGATCAGTGCTCTTGCATACCGCGGTAGCCACCGCTTCGAGGTCGCCGACGTAGAGATCGTTGTTCGGGGTGATCACGGCATCGGAGTCGCCGCCCCCCGCGAACGAGCCGATGTGTTGCGCGCTGCCGAACGTCGTACCGTCGTCTCGTGACGCCCAGAACCCGACGCCGGGCTGGCTGTTGAGGCCCGACGGAATTCCCTGCGGGCCAACGACGTAGACGTCGCCGAGGGAGTCGGCGACGATCGTCGGCTCGCCGCCGCCCGCGCCGTTCAGCTGCACCGGAGTGGTGAATTGGGTCGCGCTCGCCCCGGCCGGCCACGGCATCGCCACCAGACACAGGGCTGCCGCGCCGACGATCGCTTTGACCACGCGCATGTTGCCTCACCTCAGCGCACCGGACGTACGACGAAACACGTCACCCCAATGCGCCCTTACCCGTTGCGAACACAGGTAAAGCGTGATGAGTGGCGACCACACCGAGATCAGAGCGGTCGGCAGCAAGGGTTCTTCGTGAGACCGCTGGCGTCAGCGTTCGGCGCAGAACACCCTCGGGCGGACCGTCCAATGGCACCTATCGGTTAGCGGAGGGCAGTTAGGGTCCGAACGCGTGGACCCCGCCGACGAAGCGCGCGAGGCGTACGACGCGATCGCGGAGGTCTATCTGGCGCGAAAGCTGCAGCAGCGAAGACCAACCTACGTCGAGGACGCAATAGCGCGGGTGGCGGCCACGGCGCCGGCTGGAGCGCGCGTGCTGGATGTCGGCTGCGGTCACGGGTTCGAGATGGCCGACCTGCGCGCGCGAGGATTGTCGCCGTACGGGCTGGACAACTCCCTGCGCATGCTCCAGACCTCGCGAGAACGCACGACTGGTCGCTGCGTCCACGGCGACGCACAGCGACTGCCGTTCAAGACGGGAAGCTTCGCCGCGGTCTTGTCATTCCACGCGCTGCTACATCTGCCCGCATCCGGCCTCGCCGCGGCGCTTGCGGAGCTACGTCGGGTCGCGGTCGCGGGTGCTCCGATCATCGTGTCGCTGCTTGAAGGCAGCGGAACGCGCCGCGAAGAGTTCGCCTACTCGCCCGGGACGTTTCGGACCTTCACCTACTGGCAGCCCGATGGCATCGCCGAACAGATGCGGCTGGCCGAGATGAGCGACATCACCGTTGTTCGCACATCCGAGGCGGGTGGAACAGTCGTCGCGTCGGCGGTTGCCTAGCGTTCACCGCGCCAAGTCTCTGTACGTTGCTCACACAGCAGATCAATAACGAGCGTGGGCGTGAGAACTAGCAGTTTCGGATTAACCCGATTGGCGCTACCGCCGAATCGGGACGACGGGTACAACAGTGAGACACGAATCATCACGGGGAAGCGACGATCCGCACCGACCCCACCGGCGCCGTTCCGGCGGCGCACGGAGAGATCGGTCGCCAGTCGGTGCGGGGAGCTAGCGGCGAGACCGACCTGTCCTTACGACAGGAGACGCACCGATGTCACGTCACGCTGCTACGAGCACACGCCGGTCGAGCTCGGCCGAACGCGCGCACCGCGCAGGTCTGGTCGACCGCACGATCGATCTGGCCTCGCCGTCCCCTTTGACGGCGAGGGAACGCCTGATCACGAGCGCCGCGCGCAACGGCGCAGCGCTTGCCATCGTCGCCACAACGGTGTGGATCTACGACATCGCTCGCGTGACGGGCGGGCTCTGACACCGGCCACCTGAGCGAAGGCGCGCAAAGCCGGCGCTCACCGGTGCGCTAGTCGACGGAACGCGGCGGCCGTCCCCGACAATGCCGCAGACACGGCGCTGAAAACGGGAAGGCTTCTCTACCTGACTCGGGAACCCGCCCGACTCCAACCGGACAGGACAGCCCGGTGCCACCCAACCCGCAGTAGCCGTTCACGTTCTTCGCGAGGTACTGCTGGTGTCAGCGGGCGGCGTGGAACTTGGCAACCCGAGCTGGCAGTTACGGCACTTACCAGGCGAGCGGCCGACCGTCCTGCGTCGCAACGGTCGCGTCGGCATCTACCGCCCGGTGGATGAGCAGCGCCTCCTCGGTCCAGCTGACTTCGACCCGGCTACCCGACGGCGAGGGTGCAAAGGCCAGCCGAAGGCCATTATCTCGATCAACCTCGTATGCGGTGCCCTCAGGCTCTAGTTGGACTACATACGGTCGCTCGCCTGGCGCGGTTGCGTCGAACGTCATCGGAGCCGATGGGCACCCGGCGACGCCGCAGTCCTCGTCCGGGTCAACGCCCTCGCCGCGCGCGTCGTGCTCGAACTCGTAGTGAAAGCACACCCAATGCATTCGCTCGAACGTCTCGAAGTGCTGGGCGGACACGCGCACGGGGCGCTCGCATCTTCGGCAGACGAGTTCGGCGGAGTCACCCACAACGTGCACGGCAGCGCCGGCTATTCAGCAGAGGCTCCCGGGGCTTTCGCGACGCCGACCGGGCACGACATCCCGGTGCCTCCCAACCCGCAGTAGCCGTTCACGTTCTTCGCAAGATACTGCTGGTGGTAGTCCTCGGCGTAGTAGAACTCGCCGGCGTCTGCGATCTCGGTCGTGATCTCGCCGTACCCACCGGAATTCAGCACCGGCTGGAACGCGTCCCGGCTCTCCAGCGCCGCCTGCTTCTGCTCATCCGACGTCACGAACAACGCCGACCGGTACTGCGTGCCGACGTCGCCGCCCTGCTTCATCCCCTGCGTCGGATCATGCGCCTCCCAGAACACCTTCAGCAGATCGCGATACGACACGACCGCGGGATCGAAGACAACCTTCACGACCTCCGCGTGCCCGGTCCGCGACGAACACACCTCTTCGTACGTCGGGTTCGGCGTGAAGCCGCCCTGATAGCCCGCGGCGGTCGACACGACGCCGGGCGTCTCCCAGAATCGCCGCTCCGCGCCCCAGAAACATCCCATGCCGAAGTACGCCGTCTCCCCCGGCTCACCGTCGAGCAGCGTGCCCAGCACGTAATGCCGCTCCGGCACGTTGAACGGCCGCGCCGCGCGCCCGGGCAGCGCGTCTTCGGCCGAGATCATCTGCGTCTTCTGCCGGGAAAACAGCATGGTGTAACTCCTCCGCAACGGATGAACACCAACGGTAACGGGAACACCGACCAGGAGATTCCGGCGTAGCCCGGTTACCGAGTTCGGAGGTTCCGATGACCATTGTCGCCACCCGTCCGCACCGCTCGTACGGCCTGGCCCCACTCGCCGCCCTCGTCGCCACGGCCGCGGTCATCGTCGCTCTGATCATCGGCGGGGCCATCCTGCTGAGCATCTACGCGCCGCACTCGACCGCCTCGGTCGCGACTTGGGTACGCCACGCCGGCTCATGGCTCACCCAGCCGTTCCACAATCTCGTCAGCGCGCGCGGCGACCGCCACATCTGGCTCAACTGGGGCATCGCCGCCGTCGTCTACCTCGTCGGTGGCCTGCTCATCGCGCGGGTGATGGGCGGGGCTCGCCGCTGAGGTCCGAAACTCCCCCGCGCGCGACGCCGCCGGCAGCCGAGCGGCGAAACCAGTCGGCAACGAGCATCGCCAGCGCGAACGCCGCCGGGATCGCGGCCGCGAACAGGAACGTCGGCCGCGGCCCGAACGCGTCGACGCTGAACCCGCCGGCCGACACACCGAGCGACGACCCGACGAGGAATCCGACGCCGAGCCACGCGAACGCCTCGGCCGTCGCCGACTCGGGGACGCCGGCCGCGATCGCGCCGTAGAGCCGTGCGAACGCGGGCGCGATCGCCGCGCCGCCACCGAACAGGACGACGACGAGACCCACCCGGCCCGGCGCTACGGCGAGCAACGCGAGGCCGGCCGAGACGATGACGACCGAGCGCCCGAGACCGCGGTTGTCCGCCGTCCGGCGAGCGGCTCCGAACAGCAGCCCGCCGACCATCGAGCCGACCGCCCACAACGACAGCGCGACACCCGACGCGGCACCCGCGTGCCGGCCGCTCATGAACGCGATCACGCCGATGTCGACCATGTTGAAGCCGACCGTGCAGGTGAGGCCGAGACCGACGAGCACGGCGAGCCGCCGGTTCAGCACCCGCACCCGGCCCGCACCTCCCGCCGGCGCACCGGTCACCAACGGCGAGGTCAGCAGACCGGCGATACCGGCCAGCGCGAGCACGCCGGTCGTGACGACCGCGACCCGCGGGCTCGCGATCGCCGCGATCAGCCCGACCAGCGCCGGACCGAAGACGAACACGAGCTCTTGCGCGGTCGCCTCGAGTCCGTAAAGCGCCGGGACCTTCTCCGGCGGGAACAGTCGCGGCCACAACCCGCGCACGATCGCGACGACCGGCGGCTGGCTGACACCGGCGGCCGCCGCACACGCGATGAGCACGACGTACGGGCTGTCGGCCGCGAGCGCCAGCGCGATCATCGCGGCGCAGTAGCCGCAGGCCATGGTGAGCAGCACCCGGCGCAAGCCGAGCCGGTTGCACAGCCTCGTCGACAGCGGCCCGCAGATGCCGATGACCGCGACGTAAATCCCGACCACGACGCCGGCGTGACCGTACCCGTGCCGCGGCGAGACGAGCAGCAGGATGGCGAGGCTCGACATGCCGTTGGGCGCGCGGGCGACGAGAGTGAGCGCGATCAGCCGCACGACACCGGGGGTGCGCAGCACCTCGCGGTAACGACTGAAGGCCATGGCTCAACCTTGCCTTACCGTACCGACGATCCGACAGCGGATTACCGGACGCGGCTTTCGTCCTGCCGGCGCTTCGCCTCGGCCGCGGCGAGGTGTTCGTCGTACTTCTCCACCGGCCATACGACGACCCCGTCCGCGTCGGCGACGACGAGATCGCCGTCACGTACGACGACGCCGCCGATCGTCACCTGGCCGCCGATCGAGCCCGCGCCGTCCTTGCGGCTCGCGACCGGTGTCACGCCGCGCGCCCACACCGGCAGGCCGAGTTGCGCGACCGCGCGCGAGTCGCGGATGAGCCCGTCGGTGACGACGCCCGCGATCCCGGCGGCGAGCAGATCGGCCGCGATCAAGTCGCCGAGAACGGCCGTTCGCGACTCGCTCGCGCCGGCGACGACGAGCACCGTGCGCTGTTCGGTCACCGCGCCGGGCACGGCGCGCATCGGTGTGTTGTCGTCGCGGCCGAGTACGACGACGAGCGCGGGCCCGGCGACGGTCGCGTGTGGCACCAGCGCGCGGATCCAAAAGGGCAACGCGCCGTTGCCGCCGGCGCCGTCGGCGGCAAGGGTGCTGGAAAGCCACTCCGGTACATCGACCACCGGCCCATCCTGCCTTGCCGCGACTTGTCAGCCCGTCACGTGGCTCTGGCAACGTCGGCCGCTGTGGCGTGCCGTCGTACCCACTCGTACATCGCGATGCCCGACGCGACGCCCGCGTTGATCGAGCGGGTCGATCCGTACTGCGGGATGTGCAGCACCGTGGCGCACGCGGCATGCGCGGCAGCCGACAGTCCTGGTCCTTCCTGGCCGAAGAGCAGGACGCACGATCGCGGCAGGTCCGCGCCGCTGAGCTCCGACGATCCCGGCAGGTTGTCGATCCCGATCAACGGCAACCGCGCGGACGACGCCCACGCGACGAGCGCGTCGACGTCGTCGTGATGGCGGATGTGCTGGTAGCGATCGGTGACCATCGCGCCGCGCCGGTTCCACCGCCGGTTGCCGACGATGTGCACCTCGGCGGCGAGGAATGCGTTCGCGTTGCGCACGACGGCGCCGATGTTGAAGTCGTGCTGCCAGTTTTCGATCGCGACGTGAAACGGATGCCGGCGCGCGTCGAGGTCGGCGACGATCGCTTCCCGCGTCCAGTAGCGGTAGCGGTCGACGACGTTACGGCGGTCGCCGTGTTCGAGCAGCTCGGCATCGAGCCGCGGATCGTCCGGCCACGGCTGCGGATGCGGCC
The DNA here is from genome assembly GCA_025980325.1 of Frankiales bacterium. Lineage (GTDB taxonomy): Bacteria > Actinomycetota > Actinomycetes > JAFAQI01 > JAFAQI01 > BP-197. Next base: position 35,781 of record JAICXQ010000010.1, on the reverse strand, counting down.
CGACACCGACGATCACGCCAGCACGCTAACCCCTACGACATCCTGCTAGCTCGTCACGAGGCACCCGCGACGACGTCCACGATCGCGGTGATCGGGACGACGCGCGGCTCGGCCGCCGGCTCAGTTCTGCTTCGATCGCTTCCGGTCGGGTCGGGCGGCCGAGGCCGTAGCCCTGTCCCTCGGAGCACCCGAGCAGCCGCAGTTGCGACGACTGCTCGGCGGTCTCGATTCCTTCCGCAATCACAGCCATGCCGAGGCTGGAGCCCATCGAGATGACGGCGCGGGTGAGTGAACTCGCGGCGTCGTCGCGCCCGATGCCGGCGACGAAGGACCGGTCGATCTTGAGCACGTCGACGGGAAAGTCGCCGAGCCGGCTCAGCGTCGACTGGCCGGTCCCGAAGTCGTCGATGGCGATCCTGATCCCGAGTTCGCGAAGCCGTTCCAGTGCCGCGACGAGCCGTGCGTCGTCTCCGCGCGATTGCGACTCGGTGACCTCGATCACGAGGCGGTCGGCGGGAAGGCCGGTGCTCGCCAAGATGTCACGGACTGCGTCGACGTAATCCGCCGCGAACAGTTCCTGCGGCGAGACGTTGACGTGCAGGTCGAGCACCTGTCCGTGCCGCGACATCCACGCATGGCCCTGTGCGCAGGCCGTGGCCAATACCCACCGATCGAGGTCCGCGATCAGGCCGGTCGACTCGGCCAGCGGGAGGAACTCCTGCGGACCCAATAATCCGTGGGTCGGATGCTGCCAGCGCACCAGCGCCTCGACCGCGACGAGCTGGTCGTCGTCGAGCCGGCGGATCGGTTGGTACTCCAGCCGCAACTGATCGTCTTCGATGGCGGCCTTCAGGCCGGCCTCGAGTTCCTGCCGCCACATGAGTTGCGCGAACATCTCGGGCTGGAACGTCTGGAAGCAGCCCTTGCCGGAGCTCTTCGCCGAGTACATCGCGATGTCCGCGCTGCGCAGCAGGACGTCGGTGTCACGTTCGCCCGCGGCGACGGCGATGCCGACACTCGCGGGTGCCGCGACCAGTTGGTCACCGACGCGCACCGGTTCGCTGAGCGCCGAGCCGATTCGTTCGGCGACGGTCCGTGCGGTCGCCGGATTGTCGACGAGGACGGCGAATTCGTCGCCGCCGAGCCGGGCGACCAGATCCCCCGCTCGAATACACCGCTGCAGCCGTAGCCCGACCTCGGCGAGCAGCCCGTCTCCGGCCGCGTGGCCAAGGGAATCGTTGACCGTCTTGAAGTCGTCGAGGTCGACGAACAAAACCGCGCACTGCTCGCCGCTGCGCATCACCGCGTCGACCCGCTCGCGGAACAACGCCCGGTTCGCCAGCCCGGTCAGCGGATCGTGCTGCGCCAGATACTCGTTGCGCGTGGCGTGCCGGCGCAGCCTGACGCCGTCGCGCGCGATCCGCAGCAGTGCGACGAACAGCACCGCGAGCCCGGCCAGGATGAGCAGGTAGAGCCGGTGCGTGTCGTGACTGATCGCTGCCGCCACCGGCTCGTACGGCAGGTACAGCTCGAAGGCGCCGTCGATGTGTCCGGAGCCGAAGGTCAACGGAACGTAGACCTCGAGCAGCCGGCCGTGGCCGCGCTCGTCGACGTTCTCGACCTCCGACGCGTCGGTCACTTCGGAATGCAACCGACCGGCGAGCGCCGACTCCAGGCCTTCGTCTGCCGGGAAGACCCGGCCGACCAGATCGCTGGCGTCGGAGTAGATCACCCGGCCGTCGGTGTTCCACACCTTGAACCGCACCACCCGACCGCCGAGCAAGCTCGCCCGCAGCGATGCGTCGAGCCGCGCGTAGTCCGCGGTCGACACACCGGAGCGCAGCTGGGACTGCGACAGCTGCGGCTGGATCACCAGACGGCTGAACAGCTCTGCCGACCCGGCGGCATCGTCGACCGCGCGGGTCGTCGCGATCTCCCGTACTTGCCAGGTCAGCACCCAGCCGAGCGCGAGGACAGGGAGCAGCGGCAGCACCAGCCCGCGACCCAGCCGCGCGACCAACCGGTGCCCGCCGGATCTGCGGAGAGACGTCATGGTGAATTGATTCGGCCGGTGCCGGTTCGGGCTCGACCGGAAATGTCCGAAATGAGCCGTAGGCCCTAGGCGCCCTGGTTCGGGTGGACTAGAGGACCTGGTTCTGCCGCGGTGTGCGGACCTGAGTTGTCAGCGGCGGCGGGCGTCGTAGTCCTTCAACGTCGCCTCGGCGGCTTCGAGCTCGGCGCGCAACGCTGCCGCTCGCTCCTCGACGACCGATCGGCACGACTCGATCGTCTCGGTCAGCGCCTCGCGTACGGCGCCGTCCTCGACGAGATCCGCGAACGCCTTCACCGCGCCCGGCCGGACCGGGACGGCCTTCGAGACCCGCCGCGCTCCGCGCGAGGCTTCGACCGTCCAGTCGCCCTCGGTGAACCGCAACGTCACGACCAGCGGCGGCAGGGCCTTGCGCTTCGACGCCGCTCCGGCGGGCTTCGCGGCCGCACGCTTCGCGGCAGCACGCTTCGCCGGCGCAGGCGCCGGGGCGGCGACGCGCTTCGCCGGCGCAGCGGCAGCCGCACGTTTCGCCGCCGGCGCCGGCCGCTTGGCCGCTGCCGCCTTCTTCGCGGCCGGCGCGCGAGCCGGTGCCGGCGCCGTCGCGGGCCGGCCACCGCGACCACCGATACCCAGCTCGCTCGGCGCGAACGGGACCTCGTCGCGACCCAGCCGTACGACGATGAACTCGCCGTCGGACGGGTTGCCGATGCGCACGACGTTGCCGCGGGTGCCGGCGGGCACCGCCGCCGACGCCGTCCGGACGACAACCCGGGGCAACTCGCCACCGGACAGGCGCTTGCGCAGGTCGGCGACGTCGCCGTCGGTGAGCGCCGGCGGGCCGGCTGCGGCCTTCTTCCGTGGTGGCACGGCGAAAGACTACGACCGAAGCGGACCGTGACGCCCAGCCCGGTCGCTCGTTGGTAAGAAACGTGAACCGTGCCGTCGCGCTGTCCATCGCGCTCGCCGTCGCCGGATCCGCAGCACTCAGCTCGGCTGCGGTCGCCTCGACGAGCCAGCACCTGCCGTCGGGCGAGCATTCCAAGACGATCTACTGCCGGGGCAACCCGAACGTCGCGCACCGGCTCGACATCACCGTCGCCGGCACGAAGACGTTCGGGTTCTACGCCGTGCCCGGGGAGAAGCCGAAGGGCATCGTCGTCTTCGATCACGGCTACGGGAACACCGCGTACTCGTGGATCCAGCACCTCGAGCAGGTCGCGCAACGCGACGGCGTCATCGCGATCGCCATGGACTACCGGTTCCAGCACGACACTCCCCCGGCCAAGGGCCAGAAGCTGCCGACATCGCGCGGCTGGCGGGTCAGCGAGGGAGCACAGGACTCGATCGCGGCCGCGCAACTGTTGGACTACTACTGCACGCGCAGCGGCGGGGTCAACACCATTTACGGCATCAGCATGGGCGGCAACACCAGCGGGCTCGTCGTCGCGGCCAAGCCGAAGCGCGCGAACGGCAAGCCGCTGTTCGACTACTGGTTCGCGCTCGAGCCCGCCGTCAACGTGACCGAGACCTGGGCCGAGGCGACCGCGGTCGCCAAGTCCGGCAACACGTTCGCCGTCGACGCCGCCGCCGACATCGAGCAGGAGACCGGCGGCACTCCGGCGACCGCGACGTCGGCGTACCAGTCCCGCACCGTCGTCGCGCGGATGGCCGACATCGCCGCGGCCGGGCTGAAGGGCGTCGCCGTCGTCCAAGGCGTCGACGACGGCCTCGTGCCCTACAACCAGAGCCGCGAAATCGTCGGCGAACTGCGCGCCAACCGGATCCCGACGTACGACCTCACCGTGCTGACCCGCGGGTCGGGCGAGGCGGGCACGACGCTGTCGGGCAACGTACTCGGCGAGATCGGCCAGCAGTCGCCGTTCGCCGGCCACGCGTCCGAGGTGAGCAACACCCAACTCGTCGTCGTCGGCGGGTTCCAGCTGCTCGACGATCTTTACGTCGGCAAGCAACCGCCGACCTGTGCCAACGCGTTCCTCGACGGCGATACGCAGGGTCAGTACGCGGCGACCGGCGAGCCCTGCTGAGCCACGCGGTCAGCGCGCGTCGCTCGCGACGCGGGTCGGCGGCCGCTGGGGTGGCATCGGCTCGGCGGTCCACCGTCGCGGGCCCGACCACAACGCCGGCACCGCATCGGTCGCCGACGCGATCTCGTACGCGAGCGACTCGTAGTTGATCCGCCAGCCGCGAAAGTGCGGCCACGCCTGCTCCGCGGTCCGCTCGATCGGGAAGCCGACCTCCTCCAACCGCGCGACTCCCGAACAGAACTCGTCGTACGTCAACTTGATCGGCTGATCCGGATCCGGATCGAAGTCGACCGGCAGCGCGAGCGCGATGCCGATCTGACGCAGCGCGGTGAAACCCATCCGCAGGCACGCGCGCGTCTCGTACCGTTCCAGGCTCGGGCACAACGCGAGGTGCATCGCGGCCGAGTCGAGGACGGCGAGCAACCCGACCAGCCACGACGACAGCGGTTGCGGCGACCGGAAGCGCACCAGCACCGGATAGTTGGCATGGCTCTCCGCGACATCGGCCGCCCACCGTTCCCACCCGGCGTAGAAGTCCGGCAGGTCGTCGGTTCTCGTGCGCATCCCGTACCTCGTCCGGGCGAGCAGCTCCGGTCCCCACGGTGGCGTGCCGGCGCGCGCGCCGAGCAACGTGACCTCGGTCTCGCGCCGGTTGAACGCGGCGTACAGCGTCGGCAGGTACGCGATCTGCACCGCGACGACGACGAGCCCGGCGAGCGCGGCGAGTACGTCTAGCGCGGTCGGCGCGCCCCGCACCGTCGAGTCGAACCCGAGCGTCAGCAGCGAACTGCCGGCCTCGCGAAACGAATCGCCGAAGTGACGTGTCCACGGCCACAACTGCAACGCGAACGCGACCAGGTACGACGACAGCCACGCGACCAGGACGGCGATCAGGTAGGCCGCGGCCTGCGCTGCGAGGATCTCGTCCCGGGTCTCGTACGACGAGCAACGCCGGGTGAGCAGCACGAACAACCGGTCGACGATCCGGTCGACGACGCGGGCCAGCCCGCCCGGCCGCGACCGCGGGACGACGAGGTTGCGGACGACGCTCGCCGTCGTCAGCAGCGCGAGCATCAGCCCGACAACGGCGCCGGCGATCCGGACGACCTGCACCGCGACAGTGTGACGGCTCGCGCGCCGCCGGCTCTCAGCCGGTGTAGCTGCGGACCAGCACGAGCACCTTCTGCATCGCCGCCATCGCGGTCGACGTACTCCCGTCGCCGTTCGTCAGGATCGCGAAGGTCACCGCGCGGCCGCGACCGTCGGTCGTGTAGCCGGCGAGGCACTTGACGTTGTCGAGCGTGCCGGTCTTCGCCCACACCCGGCCCGCGGTCGACGGCGCGCACAGCTCGTGTTGCAACGTGCCGGTGCGGCACGCGACCGGCAGGCTCGACCGCAACAGCGTCGCCGCGCTCGACGTCGCGGCGTAACGCAGCAACGAGACCTCGGCCCGCGTCGTTGTCAAGTCGTAGAGCGACAACCCGGATCCGTCGTACGCGCGATTGTTCGTCACTCCGGCCGCGCCGTTGGTCGCGTCGATGACGGTGCGGCCTTCGATGGAGAGCAGTTGCTCGGCGTAGAAGTTCACCGAGTACAGCAGCGTCGTGCGCACGATCGCGGCCATCGTCGCGGAGCTGTGGCTGGCGAACTGCCGCGGCGCGCTCACGTGCCGCGCGACGGCACTCGCGCCGACGATGCCGACGCCGGCCTTCTTCAACTGCGCGCGCAGGTACGCGAGGTTGCCGGCGGTCGGTGACGACAGATAGCTCGCCGAGGTGCCGATGCGGTCCTGCCCGATCGGGAACGGCGACAGCGGCCCGATGTCGGCCGGGATGTACGACGCCTTCCAGCCGGGCCGCACCCGTACCAGCGGCAGGCTGCCGATGTCGAGCACCAGCCGGCCGGTGACCTTGCGCACTCCCGCGTCGTGCACCCGCTGGGCCAGCCGCGCGATGTCGTTGCCGGACAATGTCGGGTCGCCGTTCGTGTGCACGATGAGATCCGCGTGCAGCACCCCGAGGCTCGGACCCTTCGTCGATCCGATCGCGGTACCGAGCCGGCGGCCGGGCTGGTGCAGCAGCACGGGCAACGTCGTGAACAGCTTCTCGGTCGAGGCCGGCCGCAGCCCGGCCGCGCCGGCGACGTCGACGACGGTGCCCTTGCCGGCGATGCCGATGACGACCGACCATGCGTGTGCCGTCGAGGCGGCCATCCGGGTCCGGACGCCGTTGGTGAGCGAAGCGCTCAGCGCCGACGTCGTACGCGGTTGCACCAGGGCTGCGGTCGTGGTCGTCGCTTCCGCGGTTGCGTTCGACGTCCGGCCGATGTCGGCCGGTTGAGCCGGCACACCGCCGGCGCCGGAGACGGCGAGCGCGGACGGGACGCCCGCCGCAGCGGCGAGAACGGCGCCGAGCAGGACGAGGCGGCGGCTGGGCATGGACGGATTCTCGGCGAGTCGGGGCAGCGGGTTCAGCCGATTCGCCCGATTGTCACCTGCGAGTCTGGCCGAGAATGATCGGGTGCTCATGCTCGACGAGGTCGTCCGCGCCTCGACCGATGTCGGCGCGACGAGCAGCCGGACGGCCAAGACCGAGCGGGTCGCGGCGCTGCTCCGCCACGCCGGTCCCGACGAGGCGGCGGTCGTCGTGCCGTGGCTGTCCGGCGAGCTGCGCCAGCGGCGGACCGGCGTCGGCTACGCGACCTTGCGGGACGCGCCGCCGCCGGCGGAGGTGTCGACGCTGACCGTCCGCGAGGTCGACGCCGCCTTCGCCTTGCTGGCCACGGTCGCGGGCGCGGGAGCCGCGGCCGAGCGCCGCCGGATCGTCCACAACGTCTGGTCGCGCGCCACCGCGGCCGAGCAGCGTTTCCTCGCCGGCCTCGTCTCGGGCGAGCTGCGCCAGGGTGCGCTCGAAGGCGTGATGATCGACGCGGTCGCCCGGGCCACCGAGGTGCCGATCGCCGACGTGCGGCGGGCCGCGATGCTCTGCGGCGCGGTCGCGCCGGTGGCCGAGGCGGCGATGCGCGGCGGCGCCGCGGCGCTGGCGGAGTTCCGGCTGCAGGTAGGCCGGCCGGTGCAGCCGATGCTCGCCGGTACCGCGACGTCGGTCGACGACGCGATGACCCGGCTGGGTACGGCGGCGCTCGACTGGAAGCTCGACGGCATCCGGGCGCAGCTGCACAAGGACGGCGACGACATCGCGGTCTTCACCCGGTCGCTGGACGACGTGACCGCGCGGGTGCCGGAGCTCGTCGCTTTGGTCGGCGCGTTCCCGGCGCGGTCGCTGGTGCTCGACGGCGAGGCGATCGCGTTGCGTACCGACGGGCGGCCGCGGCCGTTCCAGGAGACCGGCGCCCGGGCCGCGACCCGGACGACGGGAGCGCCGGTGCCGTTGTCACTGTTCGTCTTCGACATCCTGCACGCTGAGGGCACCGACGTCCTCGACCTGCCGCTGTCGGCGCGACGTTCGGTGCTGGCGGACGTCGTACCGGATCGGCATCAGGTGCCGAGCATCGTGACGTCGGCGTTGGAGGACGCGCAGGCGTTCTTCGACGAGACGGTACGGCGCGGGCACGAGGGTGTCGTCGCGAAGTCGCTGACCGCGCCGTACGAGGCCGGCCGCCGCGGTGCGGGCTGGCTCAAGGTCAAGCCGGTGCACACGTTGGATCTCGTGGTGCTGGCCGCGGAGTGGGGTCACGGCCGCCGCCGCGGCTGGCTGTCGAACCTGCACCTGGGCGCGCGCGATCCGGCGGCTCCAAGCGCGTTCGTGATGCTGGGCAAGACGTTCAAAGGCTTGACCGACGAGCTGTTGCGCTGGCAGACCTCGGAGCTGCTCGCCCGCGAGGTCGAGCGCAACGACTGGCAGGTGTTCGTCCGGCCCGAGCTGGTGGTCGAGATCGCGTTCGACGGCGTCCAGACCTCGCCGCGCTATCCCGGCGGAGTCGCCCTGCGGTTCGCCCGGGTGCTGCGTTACCGCGACGACAAGACCGCCGCCGACGCGGACACCATCGACACGGTCCGCGCCTTCGTCACGCGTTGAAATGCACGTGGTCTGGCGCTCAGCCCCCGAGCAGACCCAGGAGCTGGCCCAACTCGTCGCCGGAGTTGTTCGGGACGATGTAGCCCTCATGGCTCTCGATCTCGTCGATGTGGTCGAGCACGTCCTCGGCCGTCTGGTGCTTGTCCTTGCCGGAGTACCAGCCCTTGCACAGGCCGACGAAGATGCGCGCGTAGCGACCACCCGCGGCCGAGAACGTCTCGTGCGTGAAGGTGCACTGCTCCGACGCGAGGAACACGACCATCGGCGTGACGCCTTCAGGGTCGAGCACCTTCGCGAAGTCGCCGAGCAGCTCCTCGGTCATCCGGGTGCGCGCGACCGGCGCGATGCAGTTGGACAGGATGTTGGCCTTCGCGCCCTCGATCGCGAGCACGTTGGACAGCCCGACGAGGCCCATCTTCGCCGCGCCGTAGTTGGCCTGGCCGAAGTTGCCGAAGATCCCGGAGTTGGACGACGTGTGCACGAACCGGCCGTAGTTGTTCTCCTTCATCACCTTGAACGCCGGCTGCGAGACGTAGAAGGCGCCCTTGAGGTGCACGTCGAGGACGAGATGCAGGTCTTCCCACGTCATCTTCGCGAACGACTTGTCGCGCAGGATGCCGGCGTTGTTGATGACGATGTCGACCTTGCCGAAGTTGTCGACCGCGGTCTTGACGATGTTCTCGCCACCTTCGGGCGTCGACACCGAGTCGTAGTTCGGCACCGCCTCGCCGCCGGCCGTCTTGATCTCGTCGACGACCTTCTGCGCCGCGGCGTCGCTGCCGCCCTGGCCGTCGACCGAGCCGCCGAGGTCGTTCACGACGACCCGCGCGCCCCGTCGCGCCAACTCCAAGGCATACGTGCGGCCCAAGCCGCCACCAGCGCCGGTGACGATCGCGACCCGGCCGTCGAAGGAGATCTCGGACACGCGTACTCCTGAAGCTCGTAGGGCATTTCCCAGAACCGCATTCTGCCGTGCCCGCCCGAAGAAACCGGCGCCGGGTGGCAGACTGCGCGCATGTCCGCCAACTCGCGCGCCGACGTACTGCTGCGTCGGCTCGCCGAGCCGGGGCCGCGCTTCCATGCGCTGTGGTCGCTCGCCTATGCGACCCAGTCGGTCTCGGCGTGGCTGGTCTGGCGCTCCGACGCCGCGCACGGCGAGTACGACGTCCCGGCGTTCACGGTGTACGGCGCCCAACTCGGCCTGTCGGTCGCGTGGGCGATGTGGTACTTCGGCCTGCGCAAACCCGCGATCGCACTCGTCAACGCGTGCGTGCTCTGGGTCGCGGTCGCGGTCACCGTCGTCGAGTTCGCGCGCCGGCACCGGTTGGCCGCGATGCTGTTCCTGCCGTACCTGCTGTGGGCGACGTACGCAACGGTCGTCAACGCGGCCACCTGGTGGAGCGCCCGAGGAGACGCCCAAGGAGCGGCACAGTGGGACGCACACTGACCGAGCCGCTCGTCGAGCGGATGCGCGCGTACGGGACGACCATCTTCGCCGAGATGACCGCGCTCGCCCAGCAGACCGGCGCGGTCAATCTCGGCCAGGGCTTCCCCGACACCGACGGCCCGAACGCGATGCTCGAACAGGCCGTCGACGCGATCCGCGGCGGGCTCAACCAGTACCCGCCCGGCCCCGGCCTGCCGCCGTTGCGGCAGGCGATCGCCGCGCATCGCAAGGCGCGCTACGGCCTCGCCTACGACCCGGACTCCGAGATCCTCGTCACGGTCGGCGCGACCGAGGCGATCAGCGCCGCGATCCTCGCGCTGTGCGAGACCGGCGACGAGGTCGTCCTGCTCGAGCCCTACTACGACTCGTACGCCGCCGCGCTGTCGCTCGCGGGCGCGGTCCGCCGCCCGGTGCCGCTGCGACCGGTGGCCGCGGGTGGCCGGTTTGCCTTTGATCCCGACGATTTGCGCGCGGCGGTGACGCCGCGCACGCGCGTGCTCTTGCTGAACTCGCCGCACAACCCCACCGGCACCGCGCTGACGGTCGACGAGCTGCAGACGATCGCTGACATCGCGATCGAGCACGACCTCATCGTCGTCACCGACGAGGTGTACGAGCACTTGACCTTCGACGACGTCGTGCACGTGCCGATCGCGACGTTGCCGGGGATGCGCGAGCGGACGGTCTCGGTGTCGAGCGCGGGCAAGACGTTCAGCGTCACCGGGTGGAAGGTCGGCTGGATCTGCGCGCCGGCCGCGATGGTGCGCGCGGTCATGACGGTCAAGCAGTTCCTCACCTTCACCCACAGCGGGCCGATGCAGCTCGCGGTCGCGCACGGGCTGCTGCGCGAGATGGAGTGGGTCGAGGCGTTGCGCTCGTCGTTGCAGCTGCGCCGCGACCGGCTCGCCGACGGCCTCGCGGCGGTCGGGCTCGACGTGCACAAGCCGGAGGCGACGTACTTCATCCAGGCCGACGTCCGGCCGCTCGGACTGACCGACGGCGAGAGTTTCGCCCGCATGTTGCCGCACGACGCCGGTGTCGTCGGCATCCCGACCGCCGTCTTCTGCGACGATCCGGATGTCGGCCGGCCGTTCGTGCGGTTCGCGTTCTGCAAGCGCGACGACGTGCTCGACGAAGCCGTCGGCCGATTGCTCGCGTACGCCGGCCGCCGCAGGTAGCGCGCCTATCGTGGCCTTATGTTGCCGCACCGTTCGCAGTCGCCGCTGCTGCTCGAACTCGACCTCACCCAGCCGCTGATCGAGGTCGAGCCGGAGGATCCGATGGCGAAGCTGCGCAGCCGGCACCGGCCGCGGCTGCGCGCGATCCTGCGCACGCTCTACGAGGCCGGATCCGACCCGCGGGTCGTGGGTGTCATCGCCAAGGTCGGCAACCCGGCGATGTCGCTCGCGCAGGCACAGGAGATCCGCGACGCCGTACGTGCGTTCGCCGCCTCCGGCAAGCCGACGTTCGCGTGGGCGGAGACGTACGGCGAGAACACACCGGCGTCGGTGGCGTACTACCTCGCGAGCAGCTTCGGCGAGGTGTGGCTGCAACCCAGCGGCGAGGTCAACCTGATCGGGGTCGCGATCGAGACCCGGTTCCTGCGCGGGCTGCTCGACAAGCTCGGCGTCGTGCCGGAGCTGGGCCAGCGGCACGAGTACAAGAACGCGGCCGACCGCATCCTGCGGACCGAGATGACCGATGCGCATCGCGAGGCGTACGACCGGCTGGCCGCGTCGGCCTGGGAGCAGATCGTCGCCGGCGTCGCCGAGTCGCGCGGGCTGACGACCGACGACGTGCAGGCGATCGCGGATCGGGCGCCGCTGTCGTCGTCGGACGCGCTGGCCGTGGGTCTCGTCGACCACCTCGGCTACCGCGACGAGGTGTACGCCGCGGCCCGCCGTACCGCGTCGGCCGGCGGCGGCGTCTCGTTGCTGTTCGCGGACAAGTGGAGCAAGCCGGAGAAGCCGGTGGCGAAGGTCGTTCGTCAAGTACGGCAACGGAAATCACCCGCGGTCGCCCTCGTCGAGGGCCACGGCGGGATCGTCATGGGGCGCACGCGCCGCAGCCCGCAAGGCCCGATGGCCGGCAGCGACACCGTCGCCGCGCACCTGCGCGCCGCCGTCCGCGACGACAACGTGAAGGCCATCCTGTTCCGGGTCGACTCCCCCGGCGGCTCGTACGTCGCCTCGGACACGATCTGGCGCGAGGTGGTCTGCGCGCGCGAGGCCGGCAAGCCGGTCGTCGTCTCGATGGGCGCGGTCGCGGGATCCGGCGGCTACTTCGTCGCCTGCCCGGCGGACGTCATCGTCGCGCAGCCCGGCACGCTCACCGGCTCGATCGGCGTGTTCGGCGGGAAGGCCGTGATCAGCGGTCTCACCGACAAGGTCGGGCTCAGTTACGACAGCGTGCAGCGCGGCGAGCACGCGCTGATGTACTCGACCCACCGGCCGTTCGGCGACACCGAGATCGAACGGCTCAACGCCTTCCTCGACGCGGTGTACGAGGACTTCGTCACGAAGGTCGGGCAGGCCCGCGGCATGACCCGCGACGCGGTGCACGAGGTCGCGCGCGGCCGGGTGTGGACCGGCGCCGACGCGCGCGAGAACGGTCTCGTCGACGAGCTCGGCGGCCTGCGCGAGGCGGTGCGGATAGCGCGCGAACGCGCAGGGCTGGGCGCCGACGCGCCGCTGCGGCCGGCCGTGTCCGTCCCGCCGCTCGCGCGGTTGAAGCCGGCCCGGTCGAGCGACGATCCGCGCGCCGCCGCGGCCATGTCGGTCGCGATGTCGGGTTGGGGCGACCTCGCGGATTTGGCCGTATCGCTAGGTTTTTCGGCCCTCGGCCCGCTGGTCATGGACGGCGTACGGGCTATCCGGTCGTGAGCGTCGCCGCGACGGTGCCGCCGAGTTCGTAGAGCGCCTCGCGATCGGCGGCGGTCGGCGCACCGCTGACGGTGCGGATCGGCGCGACCGGGTTCCAACCGAGACCGGTCGTGATGGCTTCGATCGCGCGCACCGCGCCGGTCACGTCGAGGTTGCCGTGCACGTACGCCGCGAACGGCCGTCCGCGCGTGGCCTCCAGGCACGGGTAATAGATCGTGTCGAAGAAGTGCTTGAGCGCGCCGGAGATGTAACCGATGTTCGCCGGCGTGCCGAGCAGGTAGCCGTCGGCGTCGAGCACCTCGACGGCCGCCGCGGTCAGCGCCGGCCGGACGACGACCTCGACGTCCTCGATGCTGTCGTCACGGGCACCTGACAATGCGGCCTCGAGCATTTCCTGCAACGCCGGCGACGGGGTGTGATGGACGACCAGCAACTTCGGCATGACTACAGTCTGCGCATGGCAGACAACGGGTGGGTATTCGTCACCGGCGCGTCCACGGGCATCGGCCGGGCGAGCGTCGACCGGCTCGCCGCCGACGGCTGGAAGGTGATCGCCGGGGTACGCCGCGACGGCGACCAGCCGCCGTCGTCGACCGCGCACGTCCTCGTCGACGTGAGCGAGACCGAGCAGGTCGCGACCGCGACGAAGCAGGTGCTCGAACTGTGCGACGGCCGGCTCGCCGGACTCGTCAACAACGCCGGCATCAGCGTCGCCGGGCCGTTCGAAGCGTTGTCCCTCGACGAGTGGCGGCGGCAGTTCGACGTCAACTTCTTCGGCCAGATCGACGTGACCCAGCACCTGCTTCCCGCCCTGCTCCGAGCCGGCGGCCGGATCGTCACCGTCGGCTCGATCGGCGGTCGGATGGCCAGCCCGTTCCTCGGGCCGTACAACGCGTCGAAGTTCGCCGTCCGGGCCTGGACCGACGCGATGCGCAACGAGCTCGGACCGCAGGGCGTCCGCGTGATCCTCGTCGAGCCCGGCTCGATCGCGACCGAGATCTGGGGCAAGGGCAACGCGCAAGCCGACGACGTCCTCGACCGGATGACGCCCGACCAGCAGCGGCGCTACGCCCGCCAGGCCGCCGGGGCGAAGAAGGCCGCCGCGATGGTCGAGCGCAACGCGATTCCGGCCGCGAAAGTCGGCGCCGTCATCTCCACCGCGCTGTCCACCCGCCGGCCGAAGGCGCACTACGTCGTCGGCACCGACGCCAAGGTGCAGGCGATACTCGCGAAGCTGCCGGCGTCCGCGACCGACAAGGTCGTCGCGAAGATGATGAGCCCGCCCAAAGACGGCTAGCCGATTCCTGATCAGGGCGTTGGACGGCAGCAAACGCCATGATCACGACCGACCGACCGGCGGCGGGCAGGCGTCAGGAATCGGTCGTAGCCGCGGCCCGGGCATTGCCGCGCGCGACCGAGATGCTCGTCGTCACGACCGCCGCGGTCACGGTCGGCGGGCCGCTCACCCGCGCCCGCAACCGGACCTGAGCCGACGGCGCGGCCGAAACGACGCTGCTCGACATCGCACCACCGCCGCTGGTGGCCACCGTCGTGACGGTGCCGCTGCAGGCATCCGTGCTCTCGTTCCAGGAGCCGCCGACGCAGGCCTCGACGGTCGCGCTGATCCCCGGCGAGCCGGTCTCGGTCACCGTGTAGCTCGCCCCGGTCAACGACAGCGTGCCGGTGTTGACCACCCAGAAGTACTGCGGCCGCGGCGTCACCACCGCCACCGCGAACGTCAACGCGAGCGCACTCCGCACGTACGGCGCGGAGGCCGCCTGCGTCGGTAGCGCCGCCCAAATTCCGGAGCTCGTGGTGACCGCGGACGAGTGCCGGGCGAGTGCCTGTTCGGCCGCGGTCGCCGGCGTCGCGGTCGTCGCCTGGACGCTGAGAACGAGGACCGCGGACATGGCGAGGAGGGCGGCCAGTGGCCTGGCCGCCCTCCCCCGTTGTTGCACCGTGCTCACGTCCTCACAGGGTTAGCTGTTGGTCGTCGTACCGGCGCGCTGCGCCTCGTTGAACGTCCACGTCAGCGAGGCCGACAGGCCCTGGATCGTCCCGGCCGGCAACGTGCCGTTGGTCGTCGTCTCACTCTGGTTCGGCAGCGTCAGCGAGATCTCGTAGTGATAGACGCTGCCCTGCGCGACCGCTCCCGCGACGAGCGAGGCCGGTGTCCCCGAGATCGTCGCCAGCGCGGCGTTGTTGACGACCGTCGTCGGGCCGCCGACGTCGGCACACGTCGCCGTGTTCGCGACCGCGTTCACCACCCATGCCGCCGTCGTACAGGCGAGCACCGAGACATGCAGGCCGTTCGTCGCGTCGGTCGTCAGCTTCGTCGGCGTCGCGTCGGCGACCGTCAGCGTGAGGTTCTGCGCGTCGAGGGTGCCGCCGTTGGTCAGGTCGACGAACCGGTTGACGACGTCCGCCGGCGCCATGTCGCTGATGTTCTGGCTGAAACCGGCGCCGTTGTTGGCCATCGTCAGCTTCAACGTGCCGCTAGTGACGGTCTGCGGCGTCGTGTTGGTCGCGACCGCGTTCAACCCGGCGTACACGCCGCCGGCGGTCAGGAGGAGGCCGCCGATGGCGACGACCGCGGCGAGCGTCGTACGGCGGTTGCCGCGCGGGGCGCGGCCGGCATGACTGGGCATGGGTGGGGCTCCTTCGGTTCGGGACGGTTTTCCAGCGGCGTTACAGGGCGTGCGTTTTAGAGGCGTGCGTTACAGGGCGTGTGCCGGCCGTCGCGAGGGGGTCGCCGGCCGGGATCGCAGAACGGATCGGGTGAGCGCCGTCGTGACGAGCAGTCCGAGGACACCGATGACCGCGGCGCGCCATCGGGGCTCGCGCAGCCAGACCAGCAGGTAGCCGGCTTTGGGTACCGACGTGACGACCTGCGGCACGGTGGGGCTGCTCAGGGTGACCCGCCAGTGGTCGACGGCGGGGTTGGCGTCTCCTTTCGTGGTGAGGACCGGACGGGAAGGGGTGCCGCCGACCGCGACGATGCGGTGGGCGTAGGCCGACGTGTGCCCCGGTGGCACGAAGACGACGACCATGCCGGGCCGCAGCCGCGACACCGGTACCGGCCGGGTCAGGACGGCGTCGCCGGGCGCGAACGACGGTCGCATGCTGGCGGTGAGCACCGGCGACAGACCGAGGTGGAGCACGAGCTTGCCGGCGCCGATCGCGAGGACCGCGCCGACGATGGCCGTCGTCAGCACGACCCGAACCACGCGGCCGGCGATCGCCGGCACGACGGCGACCGCCGCCGTACGACGCACCGCCTTGTGGCGGCCCCCGTGCGGGCTATGCACCTCGCTCACCACCTAGCCATCTCTGTGACGAGCGATGGTTCGGAATAGGTAGCGGTCGGAGTGAAGCAACCGGCCCCGAGACCACCCGAGAACCACCCGGAGTGACCATGTCCGGTTGGCGTGACGGGCGAGTGGCGTCGCGCAAACGGGCGCGAAACGGCCGTTGCGCAAGATGGCCTACCTCCCCGGGGCAGGAGATCGTCGCCATCCCTAGAATCCGCGGGCGAACCGTCCGAAAACCGACCAGATCGGGGTAGTCGATGAGCCGGCGTAAGGCATTCCTGGCAGCTCTTGCACTCTGCGGCGGCGTGGCCGTGTCGCTGACCCCGCTCGCCTCGGCGGCGCCGACGAGTCCGGTCCAGTGCCCGCCGCACCAGCTCGTCACCCAGTACGAGGGCAATTTCTACGTGTGGCTGCCCAACCCGGCCCGGACCCAGGACTCCTCGTGCTGGATCTCGGTCGAGGTCCCGGGCGACATCCAGGAGCCGCCGCCGCCGGCCGCGGCCGCCATCCCGCCGCTGTACCAGCCGTGCCCGACGCACGTGCTCCTCACGCAGTACGAGGGCACCTACTACCTCTGGCTGCCGAACCCGACCGCCAAGCCGTCGTGCTTCATCGTCGTCGCGATCCCGGTCAGCACCGTCATCTCGCCGCCGCCGGCCGGTGCGGTCCAGCCGCCGATCACCATCCCGGCGCCGGGCCCCAACGGCTGCCCGACCGAGCCGATCGCCTACGAGTCCACCGGGCAC
Source organism: Frankiales bacterium (assembly GCA_025980325.1). Taxonomy (GTDB): domain Bacteria; phylum Actinomycetota; class Actinomycetes; order JAFAQI01; family JAFAQI01; genus BP-197. The sequence goes on along the minus strand of JAICXQ010000010.1, from coordinate 19,263 downwards.
GACTACGTCGAGACGCCCGACCCGAGCGGCCAGCAGACCTGCGGCCACTACACCGAGCTGCCGGTGACGGTGCCGCCGACGCTCTGATCCGTACGACGGCAAGAATGGGCTGATGCGCCGGCGACGGGTTCTGTTCTTCACCGTCGCCGTCGCAGCGCTCGCCACCGCCGCGACCTTGGGCGTGCGCGCTCTCGTCGGCGCCACGTCGGTCATGCCCAACTGCACCCTCGGCAGCGGGCCGGCCGCGGTCGACCTCGACCCCGAGCAGGCGGCCGACGCGGCGACGATCGCCGGGGTCGCTCTCCGGCTCGGCCTGCCGAACCACGCCGTGACGATCGCGCTCGCGGCCGCGCTGCAGGAGTCGAAGCTGTACAACGTCGACTACGGCGACCGCGACTCGCTCGGCGTGTTCCAGCAACGGCCGAGCCAAGGATGGGGCACGCCGGCGCAACTGCTGGATCCCGGATACGCCGCCGGTGCCTTCTACTCGCATCTCGCCCAGATCCGCGGCTGGGAGGCGCTGCCCATCTCGACCGCCGCCCAACTGGTTCAGCACAGCGCGGACGGGTCGGCGTACGTGCAGTGGGAAGAGGAGGCGCGAGCATTGGCGCGCGCGCTGACCGGTGAGGTCGAGGCCGGCCTGACCTGCCGGTTCGACGGCGCGCCGGCACCCCGTGCGGGCGCGCTGGCGACGGCGGCGGCCAAGGAACTCGGGGCGAGCTGGCAGGCCGGCGACCTCAGCCGTGGTCGCGACTGGGCGACCGCCGAATGGCTGGTCGCGCACGCGTACACCTACGGCGTCGTCGAGGTCAGCGTGCGCGGGATGCGGTGGACCAGCGGCAGTGGCCGGTGGCGCCCGTCGGCCTCGACGCGGACCGCGCCGTCGTACCGGCTGGCGCCGCTTCGCAAGCCTTAGGTCTCGGTCGCGAGCCGCACGCCGAAGCCGAGCAGGACGACGCCGGTCGCGCGTTCGAGCCGGCGGCGGATCCGTGGATCGTTCATCCACCGGGTGACCTTCGCGGCGAGGCCGACGAGGACGGCGAAGTAGATCGCCGTCTCGGCGATGAAGATGGCGCCGAACGCCGCCGATGCCGCGGCGACGTTCACCCCGTGCGGCACGAACCCGGGCAGGAACGTCACGAAGAACACGCCGACCTTCGGGTTGAGCAGGTCGGTCGCGAGCCCGGCCCCGAACCCGCGCCCGAGCAACGACGGCCGTCGTCGGACCATCGTCTGCTCGCCGCTCATCGTCTGCTCGCCGCTCATCGCCGGCTCGCCGCTCATCGGCACCGCGCGCGAACGCAGCGACTGCACGCCGAGAAAGAACAGGTACGCCGCGCCGGCGATGCGCAGCACGTCGTACCCGGTGCGGCTCGCCCGCAGCAACGCGGACAGTCCGAGCGCGGCGGTCGCGACCCAGATGACGAGCCCGACGAGGACGCCCACCGCGGCCCAAGCGGCCTGGCGCCGGCCGCCGCGCAACAGGTTGCGGACGACGACGAGAGTGTCCGGACCGGGCAGCAGCACAATCAGGACGGATGCGGTCGTAAAGGTCAGCACGGCGGCCAGCACGGCTTCGACGGTAGCCAGGTTCACCCGTTTGGGGGTACGAGTTTTCGCCGCGATCGGCAATCATCCGATGCATGGGACTGACGCCGGCCGAAGACGCCGACCTGCGCCGGCTGGCCTCGTTCGACCGGTTCGGGTTCCTCGACGTGCGCGGCACGCACCGGCTCGCAGCGTTGCGCAGCCGCGACCGCCGCACCGAGATCCGAACGGTCAGCGATCCGGTGGATCACCTGTCGCTCGTCATGCGACCCGGGGCGCCGAACCGCGGTGCGCGCTGCGCGGTCTATCCCGGTGGAGATCATCGGCGGCGTGGACGACTACCGCGCCGTCAACCTCGCCAACTGGGAACAACGCGCGCCGGCACATGCGGCCTCACCCGACTACGGCGTCGACCGCTTCATCGCCGACCCGTCTTATCTGAGCGACGTCGTCCGGTTCGACCTTCCGCGTCTCGGCGATCTGTCCGGGTTGCGCGGCGTGCACCTGCAATGCCACATCGGCACCGACACGTTGTCCCTCGCGCGACTCGGCGCGCGGATGACCGGCCTCGACTTCTCCCCCGCCGCACTGGCCGAAGCACGGCGTCTCGCGGCCGCAACCGGGACCGGCATCGACTACGTGCAGTCGGACGTCTACGACGCCCGCGTGGCACTCGACGGGCAGGAGTTCGACTTCGTCTTCACCGGGATCGGCGCGATCTGCTGGCTGCCCGACATCCGGCGCTGGGCGTCGGTCGTCGCGAGCTTGCTGCGGGCCGGCGGCCGGTTGTTCCTGCGCGAAGGGCATCCGATGTTGTGGTCGATCGACGAGCGGATGCCCGACCGGCTCGCGATCGAGTTCCCGTACTTCGAGCGGCCGGAAGCGCTCGTGTGGGAAGACGAGACGACGTACGTGCAGACGGAGGCAAGGTTCACCGCGAACGTGACGCACACGTTCAGCCATGCGCTCAGCGAGACGGTGACCGCGTTGCTCGACGCGGGCCTGGATCTGACGTTGTTCGCAGAACACCAGAGCGTGCCGTGGGAGGCGCTGCCCGGTCAGATGCAGCGCGGCGACGACGGCGAATGGCGGCTGCTCGACCGGCCATGGCGGCTGCCGCTCACGTACACGTTGCACGCGACGAAGCGCAGTCCTGACTAGAGGAACGCGCGGCCGGTCTTCTCGTCGGGTGTCGGCAGCGGCGCGTCGGCGGTCGCGGGAACCGCGTCGCCGACGAAGTCCGTCATCGCCTCGCCGGCGACGACGCGGGCGCGCGCTGCTGCGGCCGCGGCGGCGCGTTGCATCTTCTCGATGGGCAACGACGCAGGCCCGGCGACGAGCACGCAGTTGCCGGAACGACGACCGCGAAGCGTCGCCGGTTCGGCGAGCAGCACGACCTCGTCGGCAACCGTGCGCAGTCCCGCGAGCACCGGCCGCACGACCGCGAACGGCGCGACGTCGGACACGTTGAGCACGGCGATCCCGTCCGGACGGAGGACGCGTCTCAGCAACCACAGCGCGGCCATGTCGAGCGCCGCGGTGACCGCGCGCGGGCCGTCGTACAGATCCCAGATCGCGACGTCGACGGTTTCGCCGGCGAGTGCGGCGATGCCGTCGACCGCTTCGCCGAGCCGTACGACGCAGCTCGGCACTTGTCCGAGCGGGCGCACGGCGTCGAGAATCTGTTGCGACGCCTCGAAAACGAGCTGTCTCGATCCGGGTCTAGTCGCGGCGATCCACCGCGGCATCGTCAACGCGCCGCCGCCGAGATGGACGACGTCGAGCGGCTCGGCGCCGTCGTACGTCGCGTCGATGACGAGGGCGATGTGCTGCATGTACTCGAACTCGAGGTGCGTGGGATCGTCGATGTCGACGTAGGACTGCTCGGCGCCGCCGACCATGAGCGTCCAGCCGCCGCCGCGGTCGAGGTCCTTCATCAGCTCGACGTTCATGCGACGCTCGCCTGCACCGGTGTCGCGCCGGGCTCGACCGGTGTGACCCGTCGGTTGCTGCGGGTCGCGCCGATGGACGCGGTCATGACGCAGCCGACCGCGATCCACTCGCGCCCCTTGAGATGCTGGCCGAGAAACAGCAGCCCGGACACCGCGGCCATCGCGGGTTCGAGCGACATGAGCACGCTGAACACCGACGCGCGCATCCGGCGCAGGGCGAACAGTTCGAGCGAGTACGGCACCGCCGACGACAGCAGCGCGACGGCCGCGCCGCGACCGAGTACGCCGGGCCGGAGGAGTTTGGTGCCGGCCGCGGCGATGCCGAAGGGCAACACGCAGACGGTGCCGATCGTCAGCCCGATCGCGAGACCGGTCGCGCCGGGAAACGCGCGGCCGAGTCGTTGGGTGAGCAGGATGTACGCGGCCCAGAACATGCCCGCGATTGCGGCCCACGCGACGCCGACGAGGTCGAGTCGGTTGCTACCTCCTCCGGAGGTCAGGAGTACGACGCCGACTGCGGCGAGGACGACCCAGACCGCGTCGAGCCGGCGGCGCGATCCACCGACCGCGACCGCCAGCGGACCGACGAACTCCACCGTCACCGCGATGCCGAGCGGGATCCGGTCGAGCGCTTCGTAGAAGGTGCCGTTCATCGCCGCGAGGACGACGGCGTACGTCACGACGAGCATGACGTCGGAGCGCTGCCGGCCGGACCAGCGCGGCCGGGCGACCGCGAGCAGCAACACCGCCGACAGGCCGAGGCGCAACAGCAGCGTGCCAGTCGGCCCGACGTCGGGGAACAGCTTCGTCGCGATCGCGGCGCCGCTCTGCACGCTGGCGACCGCGCCGAGGACGAGCACGGGAGCGGGCGGGGCTACGGCACGTTTCATCCGACAACCCCGCGCACCCGGTTAGCCTGCCATCCGTGTCGTTGCTCGTCGTCGCCGCGTTGCGCGAGGAAGCACGCTATGTCTCCGGTGACGTCGAGGTGCTCGTCACCGGGGTGGGCAAGGCGATCGCCACGGCGGCGCTCGCGAGCCGGCTCGCCGACACGTCGTTGCCGGCGCCCTCTCTCGTGGTCAACATCGGTACGGCGGGTGCGCTCACGTCGTCGATGGCGGGCGTGTTCGACGTCGACGTGGTGACCCAGCACGACTTCCCGTACGCGGCGATCGAATCGCTGGTCGGCTCCGGCGGGACGCCGCGCGGGTTCCGGTTGGTCGGCGACCGGCCGCCGGTCGTCGTCGACGCGATCGACGGCCGGTGCGTGCTCGGGACGGGCGACAGTTTCGTCTCCGATCCCGCGACCGCGATGTCGCTCGCGGACCGCGGGATTCACCTGGTCGACATGGAGGGCTTCGGGTACGCGACGGCGTGCGCGGCGTTCGGGGTGCCGCTGCGCTGTGTCAAAGCGGTGAGCGACCGTGCCGACGCGGACGCGGCGGATTCGTGGCTCGACCTGATCGACGAGTGTGCGCTGGCGCTGGCCGAGTGGCTGCGGGCTTCTGACGGGCTGGGCGCCGGCTGACCCGGTCGCGTCGTCCTCGGTTCGTCTTCGCGTCCGCCGCGTCCACAACTTGGTCTTCGCCGGCCGTGGCGGCGGGCTCGGGCACGCAGGCTGTTGTCGATGCCTTCCGCCGCCCGCACTCCCCCGGACCCGCCGCCACCGCGGCGGCACCTCGCCGCGGTGCCCGACGAGCGCGCCGCGCGACTGGCACATGTCGTCGACCGGCTGCGCCGGCGGATCGAGGCGTGCGCGGTCGCGCCGTTCGACGGGATGGTCTGGCTGGCACACCTGGGCAGCGACGGCAAGCCGCGGTTGTTCAGCCGGGTGTCCGATCCGGTCGGCGATCTCGACGAGCTGTACCTGCTCGATCTGCTGAGCACGCTCGAGGCGATCGGGCTGCCCGGGGTCGTGGTGGCCATCTGGCGCGGCGGCGGGCAGCCGGCCGCGGTCGATCGCCGGCTGGCCCGCGACCTCGGGCACCGGCTCGGCGCCGGTGGGCCGACCGCCCTCGACGCCGTCCTCGTGGTCAGCCCGTCCGGTCACCGCATCGTCCGGCCGAGGCGGGCCGGCCACACGGCCGACCGGCCGGCAGGGGCGTTGTGATGCTCGCGAGCATGCTGTGGGGCGCGGTCATGCGGGCCGCAGTCGCGTGGGCGGCCGTCGTCTGCGCTCGGATGACCCAGGAGGCGCTTCTGCCGACAGTCCATGCGGAAACGGCCGCCGATGGCCGCGCCGGGCGGGTCGATCTGGTTTCCTTGCTCGCGATGCCCAGCCCATGCCCGCAACGCGTGACCGCCGTCGCGCCGCGACACGTGACCGCCGTCGCGCCGCGACACGTGAGCGCCGTCGCGCCGCGACACGTGAGTGCCGTCGCCACCGTCGCCGTGCGACGGCTGGCCGCGCTCGCCGCGGTGGCAGTTCTGGCCGGCTGCAGTGGCAGTGCGGCCCATCGCGGCGCACAATCGGTCGCGGGCCACCCGCACGACATGTCCGCGTACGACGACACGGTCCGAGTGGCGACGACCTCGACCTGCGGCGCGCCGGGCGGCGGGGAGGGGCTCACCGACGGCCGGTTCGTGCTCACCGCGGCCTCGGTCGTCGCCGGGGCGCGGTCGGCCACCGTGGCCAACCGCGCGGGACAGCAGGTGTCCGCACGCGTGGTCGCGATCGACCCGGAGGCGGACGTGGCCTGGCTGTACGCGCCCGGCCTGCCCAGCCGGCCGACGAGCCCGGCGCAAGCCGGCGACCACGTCGCCCCGGCGTACGTCTTTTCGGTCGGCGGGCACACGATGTCGGTGCTGCGCGCGATCTCGTTGGAGCGGACGACGCGCACCGGCACCGACGTCTACCGCTCACACGCCGTGACGAGGCAGGTGTATGTGCTGCACCTCGACCATCCGGTCGTCGCCGACGTGACCGGCTCGCCCGTGCTCGACGACGACGGGCACCTGCTCGGCCTCGCCCTGTCGGGAGCGGCCGGTGACAAAGAGGTGGTCGCGCTCGCCGGCGACGCCGTCGCCCGGTCGCCCGCGACCGATGCGTTACGTCACCTCGCCGATCCGTCGGCCGCTCCGGCGCCGGTCACGAAATGCGCTCCCGCTGGCTGACCGATCTCGCGACGCCAGACGCACGCGACGGGGAGAGGTGATCTCCCGGACGTACCTCGATCGGGAAACCGTACGTGACTGATGGAACGCTGCATCGCATGGCAGCTCTCGCGAGTGTGATGGTCGCGGTGATCGCGCTTGGTGTCAGCGTCATCGCTTTGGTGTTCTCGAAACGGACCGATGACCGCGACGTGATCTTGCGACTGTTCGACCGGATGGCCGAGACGCACGAGGCGCGGCGGCACCTGTACACGCAGGCCGAGCGCCGCTACGACTGGTGGTACGACCGGTTCGGAGAAGCGCAGCGCAGCGAGATCAACGGCGCGATCGCGCTCTTGGACATCATTGGCTACTACGTCGACCGGGGATTTATCGAACAGGCCGCGATTGTCGACGTGTGGGGCCGCACGGTAGCTCACGTGTGGGAGGCAGCGCAGGGCTACATCGCCTTCCGGCGAGGCACCGAACCGGACCTCTGGAACTACCTGGACGACCTGTACGCGAAGGTGCCTCACGACGTCCGGCAGCACTATGCGAACCTCGCGGCGGAGCGTTTCGTCAAGCCACCGGCGCAGGAACAGGCGTAGGTGGAAACACGCGAGGCGAGATCCAGCAGCCGTCGCCAGCGGCAGCGTGGGTCAGCGGCGCCAGGCTTGCTTGGCGGGCAGGACCGTCGGCAGGCTCGCTCGCAGCGCGTCGAGAACCGGCGACACCGGCGCGCCCGCCTCAGCACGGCCGGCGCCGGAAGGGCGCGCCGCCGCCCGATCACGGACGACCGCACGCGCGATCCGCTTCGCGTCAATGCCGATCTCCCGGAACATCCCGCTGATCGGATTCGTGTACCCGGTGAACCACAGCCGTGGCGCACTCGGGTGGGTGGCCGACCCGCGCACCACCGGGCGGCCGCGGGGATCCAGCACACCGAGATGGCCGACCATCCGCTCGAGCCCGCGCCGGTACCCCGTCGCGGCCACGACCACGTCGGCCCGGCGCACCGACCCGTCGGCGAGCAGGACGTGGTCGCCCTCGAACGCCTCGACGGCCGGGACCACCGTGATCCGCCCGGACTCCAGCACGTCGAGGAACCCGACGTCGACGATCGGGATCGCGTCGTCGCGCAGCACCCGCTCGTACAGACCGTCGGCCGGCGTCGCCAATCCGTACGCCGACAGATCGCCGATGTCGATCCGGCGCATCGCCGCCGCGATCCGGTCGAAGATCCGCACCGGCATCCGGCGGAACAGCACACCGAGGGCCAGCGACGGAATCCCGTACTTCTCCCGCAGCACGATGTGCGGCGGCGTCCGGATCGACAAGGTCACGTCGGCAGCGGCGTTCTCGACGAGGTCGACCGCGATCTCGGTGCCGGTGTTGCCCGAGCCGACGACCAGGACGGATCGCCCGGCATAGGCCGCGCCGGTGCGGTACGCCGAGGCGTGCAGCAACTCACCGGTGAACCCGTCCGCGCCCGGCCACGGCGGCATCGCGGGCGTGTGGTTGTGCCCGGTCGCGACGACGACGTACGACGCGTCGATGTCGCCGGCCGGTGTCCGCAGCCGCCAGCCCGCGCCCTCCCGGTCGATCCGCTCGATGGGGGTGTTGAGCCGGACCTCCAGCCCGTGGCGCACCGCGTACGCCTCGAGATAGCGCACGACGTCGGCGCGGGCGACCCAGCGGCCGTACCGGCGCGGGATCCGGAAGCCGGGCAGGTGCGACAGCCAGCGGACCGTGTGCAGCCGCAGCCGGTCGTAGTGACCGCGCCAGCTGTGCCCGACCGTGTCCGCGCGGTCGACCACCAGCGTCTCGACGCCGACCCGCTGGAGCATCGCGGCGCTCGCGAGGCCGGCCGGCCCCGCCCCGATCACGACGGCTTCGGGCAACGGGTCACCTTCCTCCGGCGGGTCGCCGACGTCGGGCCGCGCCCGTCCGATCCAGGCCGCGGCGGTGCTCGTCGTCCGCGAACCTAGCCCATACCGACCGTAACTCCGAGGGAGGTACCTGCCGGTAGAGGGCGTCGTCGAGCAGCCGCGCCAGCGAGTAACGCGGGTCCGTCGCGAGCGCGCGTTCCAGCGCGGCGGCCGCAAGCACGCCCGATCCTTCCGCGTACGCCACCCAGCCGAGCATCGAGGCCGCCGGCGCGTCGTACGGCGCCGGCACTCGGCGAGCGACCGCCCGGACCAGGGCATCCGCGCCGGGAGCACCAGCAGCCACGGTGGCCAGCATGTGGTCGCGCAGATCCGTGTCGTGCCAGGCGCAACCGAGCAGCGCCGCGTCCTCGTCACCGACGTCGGCGCCGCGCTCCGCGCAGTGAGCCAGCAGCGCCGGCAGCCGCTCGCGGTAACGCTCCTCGAGAGCGCCCGGCTCCGGCGGGCCCGGCGCATCGGGATCGACCGACAACCGCCGGATCGCTGCGATCATCGCGTCTGCCTCGGCGCCGCCGACCGCCTGCGCGGCCTGCACGATCTCGTCGCGATCCCGGAACACCCGCCGGCCGGACACGACACCGGCCGCCGCCAGCGCGGTGGCGACCGGGGACGCGTCGTCCACCAGCCGGCCACCCGGCGGGCAGCAGGCCGGATCCGGGCACAGGTAGGACCAGACGCGCCCGCCCCGGACCAGGAATGCGTCGCGCAGCGGCGGCCCGACACCGCGCTGCAGCGCCTCGACCAGGTCGCCGCCGGGCAACCGGCCCGCCGCGGGATCGGGTGCTTCGGTGACAACGAACGCCAGCACGCCGTCGGCACCGGCCGCCTGCATCCGCAGCGCGCACATGTCGGCGACCGCGTCGAAGCCGACGGGGCCGGGCAGGTCGACGCGCAGCGTGAAGGTCAGCTCGTCGCGCGGACCCTCGAGCGCCACCACGACGAGACTCTCGACCGGCGGGAAGCCGAGCAGGTGCGGCAGCGCGCAGACGAGGTCTTCGACCGCGCGGACGGAGACGAGCGGACCACGGGAAACCCGGCGAGTCGGGCGGCGAGGGGCGGACGAGCGAGGCATGGCGCAGAGCCTGCCGTCGCCCGGCCGGCTCGCACCACGGCCGAACGCGGACCGGTGGACAACGGCGACGGCTCAGCCGTCTGTGGACGCGGCGGGCGGATCCGGCGGATCCCGGGGATCCTCCAGAACCCGCAGGTCCCGCCGTACCCCGGCGAGCAGGCACCGGCAGGCCCGCTCGATCATCGACAGCACGTCGTCGAAGCCACTGGGCCCGCCGTAGTACGGATCCGGCACGTCGGCCACCACCGACGACGGGTCGTACGAGAGGAGCAGGCGCACCTCGCACGTACTCCCCGCCGGCAGCATCCGGGCCAGATCGCGGGCGTGGCCGCGATCCATCGCGACGACGAGGTCGTGGTCGACGAGGTCCTGCCGGCTGACCTGCCGGGCGCGGTGCCCGCGCGCGTCGTACCCGTGCCGGTGCAATGCCTCGGCCGAACGCGGGTCCGCGGGATCGCCCGCGTGCCAGTCGCCGGTGCCGGCGCTGCACACCTCGATCCGGCCGGCGAGGCCGGCGTCGGAGACGAGACGGCGCATCACCACTTCCGCCGTCGGCGACCGGCAGATGTTGCCGGAGCAGACGAAGCAGATCCTCACTGCGACGTCCGGATGTCGAGCACCTCGCCGTTGCGGTCACCGAGCACCACGCCGACGACGAACGCCGCGGACGTCTCCGGCGCGACCAGCTCGCCGCGTTCGTGCAATCCATGGAAGCGCTCGTAGAACTCGGTGCCCACCTGCTCCACCGGATGCGAACGCATGAACGTCTGCATCGCGGTGTCGACGACGCCCGGCCGGACCGCGTTCGCGGTCACGCCGGTCCCGGAAAGCTCGCGGGCGAGATGCAACGTGAACATGTCCACCGCGGCCTTCGAAGTGCTGTACGCATTCGCACTCGGCATCCCCGGCGGATCCGCCGCGCCACTGGAGATCGTGACAATCCGTCCGTAGCCGCGGGCGACCATGCCGGACACCTGCGCACCGACGACCCGGACCGCACCGAACAGGTTGACCTGCACGGCCGCTTCCCACTGCGCGACATCGACGTCGACATCGGCGAACCGGCCCAACGGCCACACCACACCCGCGTTCGCCACGACGATGTCGACCTCGCCGAAGCGTTGCAACACGGAAGACAGCCGATCGCGATCCGCGACGTCGGCGACCAGCGCCGTACCGCCGATGGCCGCGGCCACCCGCCGTACGTCGGCCGCCGTTCGCGACAGGACGCCGACGTGCGCTCCGTGCGCAGACAACTCACGAGCGATCGCGGCACCGAGTCCGCGACCGCCACCGGTGACGAGCGCAGTACGGCCGTCGAGTGCACCCATGACACGCAAACATATGGTGAGCCGATGCAGAGGGGATTCGGGCTGCCGATCTCGGGCTCGTGGGCGACGCCACCGTCGATCGTCGAGATCGCGCAAGCCGCCGAACGACACGGATACGCATCGCTGTGGACGTTCCAACGATTGCTGTTCCCGGCCGACGATCCGATCCCGATGCCGTACCGCAGCGTGCACGATCCGATCGTCGTCGCCGCGTACGCCGCCGCGGTGACGCAGACCGCGCGACTCGGCATCGCCATCGCGAACATGCCGTACTACTCGCCGATCCTGCTCGCGAAGATGTACACCAGCCTCGACGCCGTCTCGGGCGGCCGGTTCGACGCCGGGCTCGGCCTCGGCTGGAACGCCGACGAGTTCGCCGCCGTCGGCACTCCGATGGATCGCCGCGGCGCGCGGGCCGAGGAGTTCATCCGTTGCCTGCGCGCGATCTGGACCGACGATCCGGTCGAGTTCCACGGCGAGTTCTACGACGTGCCGCGCAGCTACGTCGATCCGAAACCGGTGCAACGACCACACCCTCCGTTGCTCCTCGGCGGCGGCGCGGAGTCGGCGCTACGACGCATCGCGCGGCTCGCCGACGGCTGGATCGCGTCGAGCCGGTTCCCGGCCGAACAGGTGCCCGCCGCCGTCGAGACGCTGCGATCCGAAGCGACCGCAGCGGGCCGCGATCCCGACGCGATCCGCATCGTCATCCGCGGCTCGGTCAAGGTGCGCGACACCGACGAAGGCGCGCCGCCGCTGACCGGGACGATCGAGAAGATCCGGCGTGACATCGACGCGTATGCCGAGGCCGGTGCGTCCGAGTTCTTCGTCGACCTCAACTTCGACGACCAGATCGGCAACCCGGACGCGGATCCGGCGCAGAGCATGCGCCGCGCGCACGAGGCATTGGAGGCGTTCGCGCCGAACGCATAGCCTGTCAAGCGTGAGCAGCGACCGGCACCGCCCGCCGCGACTGCGACCGATCTCGCCCGGGACGATCGCCGACAACGTCCGCGCCAGCGAAGGCGTCAGCGACGAAGAGCTCGTCGCCCGGCTCTACGACGCGCTCGCCGCGCTGCCGGCCGCCGAGCGAGCGGCCGCCGTCGTCGCCTTCGGATTCGGCGAGGGTTCGGGTGGCGTCGCCGAAGAACTCGGCCTGCCGGCCGAGGACGCCGACGCCCTCACCCGCAACGCGCTGCAACTGCTGCGCGGCGCGCTCGGCGACGTCGACCTCGACGACCCCGTCTTCTACGGCCGGCTGGAGCGCCGCCGCGGCCACCGCACCGGACCCGGCGACATCACCGGGTAGGCGGCGAGAGCACACGAGAGCCCCGGACTGGTTCGTCCGGGGCTTCGCGTTCCGACCCGCCAGGTCTGCCTCTCGGCACTGATTCGCTCTAAGCGACAAAGGTTGGGACCGGGGGCCATGGATCGGGTCGGTGGACGCCTTGCGACGTCCTACCGGACACCGTACCGCGCCCAGGCCGGATTCTGCCTGCCGGTCGAGGAAGTTCACTCTGTCGCCGCGGCGGGCAGGACGCTGACGACCGGTGGCGTATTGCGTCCCGGTAACGGAGGAAATTGGGGGGGCCCCCGCATCGAGAGGTATAGGCCATGAACGTACGGCGGACGTCCAGCCGGTTGCTCGTCGTCGCCGGCGCCGCGCTGACCCTGCTCACGCCACTGCAGTCGGCGACCGCGGCGAAGACCTCCGCGCCCACGACGACATGGATCACGAAAGCGTTGCCGGCCGCCGCGGGTACGGGCCTGTCCCGCAACGAGGACGGCGAACCGGGCATCGGCGTGACGCCCGACGGGCAGTTCTGGGTCGGCTCCGACATCGCGCCGTACTCGAAGGACCCGCGGGTCGATATGGCGGCCGGCTTGCTCTCGGGGGCCGACGTGTGGTCGTCGAGCAACAACGGTCTCAGCTACACGTGGAACAGCGACCCGTTCGCCGAAGCCGTCACGAAGTTCGGGCTGGCCGGCGAAGACACCGACCTCACCGTCGCCACGGACAGGAACAGCAACGGCTACTACAACGTCTACGTCGCCAGTCTCTGGATCGGCAGCAGCGGCCTCGCCTGGTCGGCCGACGGCGGCAAGACCTGGCAGCTCAATCGCTTCGGCGGCATCCCGGCGCAGGACCGGCCATGGCTCGCCGCCGACGGCGCCTGCGACGTGGTGATCGGCTACCACCAGCTCCCGTCGTTCACACCGTTCGTGAACACCTACGACGTCTGCACCAACGGCAACGTGCCGATGTCCGGCGGCGCAACGCTCGACCCGGTCAACAGCACGACGCTGACGCTGAGCGACTTCCCCGGCACGTCGAGCAGCTTCAACAAGCAGGTGATCGACACCTCGCCGACGTCGCCGCATCGACACGCGATCTACTTCCCGATGTCGTTGTGCGGCTACGAAAGCGCAACCGACGTCCTCACCTCCAATGTCAACGGTTGCAGCGGCACGCAGTACCTCGTCGCGGTGAGCAACGACGGCGGTATGACGTTCAGCTACCACCCGATCGTCGTGGACGGGTCGAACGCGACGTTGGTCTGGGCCGCGACGGTCGCCACCGACGCCGCCGGGACCGTCTACTTCACCTGGAGCGACGCACGCAACTCCTACCTGAACGTCTCGCATGACGGCGGAACGACGTGGTCGAAGAGCCTGAAGCTCAATGCGAACAACACCGCCGCCGTGTATCCGACCGTCGCCGCGGGCAAGGCCGGCCGGGTCGACATCGCGTGGTACGGCACGCCGCGCGCGGGCAACAGCAACGACGACAAGGTCATGGGCAAGACGAACGCCGACGGTTCCGCGCCGTGGTCGGTCGTGCTCGCCCGATCCACCGACGGCGGTACGACGTTCACGCTGCGCACCGTGAGCAACGTGATCCATCGCGGGGAGCTGTGCACCGGTGGCAGCTCGTGCGCGAGCGGCGGCCCGCGCAACCTGCTCGACGACTTCGGCGTCGCGATCAGCCCGACGACGGGGCTCGATTCGATCGCGTATACCGATGACCAGCCGCAGGGCGCCCCCGCGACGACATTCACGGCGTTCGCGTCCGAGCAAGCTCCCCTGCACCCTGTCCTGTTCCGGCCGCCGCATCGCTCGACGGCAGGCGCCGTCAGGAAGCTGGCCGCCACCGGCGGCACGGTCGCGCCCGCGGTGGCCGGGCTCGCGCTCGTCCTCGCCGGGCTCTGGCTACGCCGCCGCTCGCGAGTTGTCAGCACGTGAGGTGGCTCTCGCCACACCAGCTGCTGACAAGTCCGGGGGCTCGCGGCCTAGTCGGACGACTGGCCGAGCAGCCGGCGCAGCGCCGCGCTCGCCTCGGCCGACTCGCGGGCGCGTTTGGCGAGTCCGGTCGCGAGCAGCTGCGCCCATTCGTCGAGACTGACCTCGCGGCTGGAGATCGCGACACCGCGGACCTTCTGCCGGGCCTGCGCGAGCGGTAGGCCGGCCGGGCCGGGCGAGAGCGTCAGCTCCCAGTCGCCCAGCGCGATCCGGATCCCACGAACGCGGCCGGCCCGTCCGGCCAGCCGGTCGGCGAACGAGCGGTCGCGGTCGATGCCGACCATCTCCGCCGGCAGCGCGGCCGCGAGCGACGTCGTCAGCACCCGCGCGTAGACGTCGAGGTCGGCGGCGTCCGCGCGCAGCGCCGCGGCGAGCGCGTCGACATCGTCGGCGGGTGAGAGCGACATCGCCGAGGTCAATCCGACAGCGGCAGGACGAGCTGCGGCTTGTCGATGACGTGGTCGGCGCGCAACGGCCGGACCGCCGTACCGATCGCGAAGAACTCCGTCGTGTGCCCGCCCCACCGGTGCGGCAGCGACAGCAACTGCACGCCGACGATGCCCTCCGCGGACAGTGCCTCGGCCTCGGCCTGCATCCGCGACATCGCCAGCTCGCGCGCGTCGTACAGGGCTTCGGTGAACTGCGGGATCTCGGCGTTCTGGCCGATGTTGCCCATCGCCTGCCAGAACCGCTGGTGCGCGATGTGGTAGACGCACGAGCCCATGACCATGCCGAGCGGCGCGTACCCGGCCTGCACCAGCGTCCAGAAGTCCTGCCCGGAAAGGTCCGACGTGAACGGTTTGTTGTGCGCGTTGCGCCAGCTCCCCGACGCCGGCGGATCGTCGGCCTTCACCGCGGTCCCGACGGCGAGGAATTCGGCGAGATCGTTGCCGAATTCCTTGAACTCGATGTCGAGCCGGACGCCGACGACGCCGTCCGCGCCGAGCAGGTCGGCCTCGGCTTCCATCCGCGACATCGCGAGCTCGCGCGCGTGGTACATCGCCTGCGTCAGCGTGTCGAGCTCTTGGTTCTTGCTCCACCGGCCGAACTGGAAGCCGACGTGGTAGATCGACGAGCCGAGGACGAGACCGAGCGGCCGGAACCCCGCTTCGCGCACGAGCAGGAACTCGTTGACCGACAGGTCACTGGTGAACAGCGACGTCGCCTGGCCCGGCTTCATCTCGGCGAGCCGGCGCATCGCGTCTTCGGGCAGGCCGAGCTGGTCGACGTCTGAGCTGGTCACTTCTTACTCCTGCGGTCGGTGCCCACGAGGGGCAGCATCATCAACGCGTCGGTCGGCGCGGCGACGCCTTCGTGGAACTTCGCCAGCGCGGTGCCGACGACGACGGACTCGGCGACGTGGTCGCGGTGGTTCTCGGCCTGCTCCAGCGCCCACGCGCGCATCGTCATGTCGCTGACGATGGCGGCGTCGCCACCTTGCCTTGCCGCCCGTTGCGCGAACTTCACCCGCGCGTCCGCGCGCACGTAGGTGACGAGCTCGGTGTAGCCGCCGACTTCCATGTTCACGTTCGACCACGAACGGGCCTGCTGGCGCGTGTAGTAGTCGTCGTGCCGGACCGCGACCGCGATGCCGATGACCAGCCCGGACGGCATCCAGCCGCCGTGCATCAGCTTGACGACGTCCTGGCCGGGCAGGTCGGTGGCGAACAGGTGGGCCGGCCGGTGCCCGCCGCGGGCGCGGACCGCCGTGCCGAGCGCGACGAACTCGCGGTTGCTGTTGTCGTCGAGGCGCTCCTGGGTCCAGCGCACGCCCACGACGCCGTCGGCACCGAGCGCCTGGGCTTCGAGCAGCATCCGGTGCAGCGCGACCTCGTAGCCGTAGTAGAGCGCGTCGACGTACGGTGCGTAACCGGAGTAGCCGCCCATGCCCGAGGTGACGGTCGGCGGCGCGTAGGCGATCTGGCCGATGCCGGTGCCGACGTACGCGCCGCAGCCGTAGCCGCCCCAGCCGATGTGCTCGACGACGCAGCCCATGACTTCGCCGACCGCGGTGAAGCCGACCGCGCCGAGGGCCGCAGCCTCGCGCGCGGTCAGCAACGACGTCCGCAACCGCCCGGTTGCGGCCCGCTCCACACGGGCCTGCGCAACCGGGGGCAGCCCCCGTCCGTCCCACTCAGTCATCGCCGAGTCGAACGTTACCGGGCGTCAGCGCAGCGGCTTGCCGCCGACCTGACGGACGATGAACGCCGACGACGAGAAGTCGTTGTGGCCGTGGGGCAGGTCGGGGCGGTTGTACGGGTCGCCCGGGAAGGCGACGATCAGCTCGCCGGTGTGCGGGTCGACCGCGAGCTCGTCGAAGTCGGCGAGGTTGCGGTTGCCGTTCTCGGTCGGCAGGAAGTTGCAGAACAACCCGACCGTGCAGATGTCGCCGTAGTGGATCGGCGCCGGTGTGACCGTCGTCTGGTTGAAGTGCTTGCCGGCGTCGAACGAGGTCGCGACGTAGTAGCGCCACTGGTTCTTCGTGTAGTTCGGGTCGCCGCTGTTGGTGGTGCCGAACCAGCCGACCGCGACCTCGTTGCCGCGAAGGCCGCCGACGACCGCCGGCATCACGTTGGCCCGCAGGTTCGGGGTGTTGACGCGGATCGGCGCGGTCCAGTGGACGCCATGGTCGTGCGAGACGAACATCCAGACGTTGGTCGTGGTCTGCCCGGCCTTCGTCTTGCCGGCCGCGATGACGTAGACGTTGCCGGCCTTGTCGACCGTGACGCTGTTGAAGATCTTGCCGAGGTCGGCACCGGGATCGGTGTAGATCGTGTGGTTGCTGAACACCGTGCCGTTCGGGCAGCCGTGGTCGGCCTCCGCGATGAACAGGCTGTTGAGGGTCGCGCCGACCGGCGGCGACTCCAGCGGCGGCTCGGTGACCTCGACGTACATCCGGCCGTTCGGGTCGATCGCGGGCTTCGCGACGAGGGTGCCGTTGGACGGCGAGTACTGCTGGCCGGCCTGGCTCTGCGGGTTGAGGATGGAGCCACACGGGGTGAAGGTCGCGCCGTGGTCGTCGGAGCGCTCCATGATCGGGAAGCCGCCGGCGAAGTCGTGGTAGGTCAGGTAGACCGTGCCGGCCTGGGCGTGGTCGACGTTGAGCCACTGCCGGTCGTTCTCCGGGCCCTGCTGGTTGGTCGTGACGTTCTTGCAGTCGTCGGCCATCTTCGCCGCGTTGCCCGAGGTGAACGAGCGGCCGTGGTCGGTGCTGGTGCAGATCGCCGCGCCGGCCGCCTCGAGGTCCGCGACGTAGACGGTGCCGTCGCTGCCGACCTCCACGTCGGAGTCGCCGCCGCCGAACGCCGAGCCGAGGTTCAGCGCGATCGGGAACGACTTGCCGCCGTCGTGGCTGGCCCAGAAGCCGACGCCGCTCGTGGTCGAGCCGCCGAACGCGGCGTTGGCGCCGGTCGGGATGCCCTGCGGCGCGGTGACGTAGACGTTCTTGCTGTTGCTCGGGTCGAGCGCGATCGAGGGCTCACCGCCGCCGTAGTTGTGCAGCTCCATCGCGGCGGTGAACCGCGGCGCGATCGACGCGCCGGAGGCGTGGGCGGCGACCAGGGGGCCGGTCGCGGCAAGGGTACCGACGGCGCCGATCAGGGCGAGCGTCTTACGACGAGGGCGCATGGATCCAACCTTCGAGACGGGGTTGTCATTGGGTAAACGAACGAGCCCCGCCTTCGTTACGTCGGCCGCAATTCCTGCCGCGCCGTTCCTGCTACTCCGTGGGCCGCCGTTTCGCGCTCCGGTAACGGGTCGCCGCGTCGAGCACGACCTTGCGCAGCCGCACGGTGCCGGGCGTGACCTCGACGCACTCGTCCTCCCGGCAGAACTCCAGCGCCTGCTCCAGTGACAGCTGCCGGTGCGGGATCAGCCGGACCAGCTCGTCCGCCGTCGACGAGCGGATGTTGGTGAGTTTCTTCTCCTTCGTCGGGTTGACGTCCATGTCGTCGGATCGCGCGTTTTCGCCCACGATCATGCCTTCGTAGACCTCGGTGCCCGGCCCGACGAACATCGTCCCGCGCTCCTGCAGGTTGAACAGCGCGTACGACGTGACCGCGCCGCGCCGGTCGGCGACGAGCGAGCCGGTCGGTCGCGTGCGCAGGTCGCCGTGCCACGGCTCGTAGCGGTCGAACACGTGGTGGATCAGGCCGGTGCCGCGGGTCTCGGTGAGGAACTCGGTGCGGAAGCCGATCAGGCCGCGCGCCGGCACGAGGTACTCCATCCGGATCCAGCCGGTGCCGTGGTTGACCATCTGTTCCATCCGGCCCTTGCGCAACGCCATGAGCTGCGTGACGACGCCGAGGTAGTCCTCCGGGATGTCGACGGTCAGCCGTTCCATCGGCTCGTGCAGCTTGCCGTCGACGGTGCGGGTGACGACCTGCGGCTTGCCGACGGTGAGCTCGAAGCCTTCGCGGCGCATGATCTCGACGAGGATCGCGAGTTGGAGCTCGCCGCGGCCTTGGACCTCCCAGGTGTCCGGGCGTTCCGTCGGCAGGACGCGGATGCTGACGTTGCCGACGATCTCCTGGTCGAGCCTCGACTTGACCAGCCGCGCGGTGAGCTTCTTGCCGCTCTCCCCAGCGAGCGGCGAGGTGTTGATGCCGATCGTCATCGACAGGCTGGGCTCGTCGACGGTGATGACGGGCAGCGGCCGCGGGTCCTCGCGATCGGCGAGCGTCTCGCCGATCGTGACCTCGGCGATGCCGGCGACGGCGATGATCTCGCCGGGACCCGCCTCCGCCGCCTCGACGCGTTCGAGCGCCTCGGTGACGTACAGCTCGGCGACCTGCACGCGCTGGATCGAGCCGTCCGCGCGGCACCACGCGATCTGCTGGCCCTTGCGGATGCTGCCGTTGCGGACGCGGCAGATCGCGAGGCGCCCGACGTAGGGCGACGCGTCGAGGTTGGTGACGTGCGCCTGGAGCGGGTGCTCCGGGTCGTGCTGGGGCGCGGGGATGTGCTCCACGAGCAGGTCCATGAGCGGCGCGAGGTCCTCGGCGAGCTCGCCCTCCTCGAGG
>JAICXQ010000052.1 GCA_025980325.1 Frankiales bacterium | reverse complement strand
CTCCACGCCGTCGATCTCGCTCAGGAGCTGCGGCACGATCGTCGTCTCGACGTCGCTGCTGACGCCAGAGCCGCGGGTGCGGAACAGCGAGTCCATCTCGTCGAAGAAGACGACGACGGGGGTGCCCTCGCCGGCCTTTTCGCGGGCACGGGCGAAGATGAGCCGGATGTGCCGCTCGGTCTCGCCGACGTACTTGTTGAGCAGCTCGGGGCCCTTGATGTTGAGGAAGTACGACCGGCCCTCGCCCTTGCCGGTCTCGGCGACCTTCTTGGCGAGCGAGTTGGCGACCGCCTTCGCGATCAACGTCTTCCCGCACCCGGGCGGCCCGTAGAGCAGGATGCCCTTCGGCGGCTTGAGCTGGTGTTCGAGGAACAGATCCTTGTGCAGGAACGGCAACTCGACCGCGTCGCGGATCGCCTCGATCTGATCGCCGAGGCCACCGATGTCGGCGTACCCGATGTCGGGCACCTCTTCGAGGACGAGCTCCTCGACCTCGGACTTGGGGATGCGTTCGTAGGCCCAGCCCGATCGCGGCTCGACCAGCAGCGAGTCACCGACCCGCAACGGCTGCGACAAGAGTGTGTCGGCGAGCATCACGACACGTTCCTCGTCGGTGTGCCCGATGACCAGCGCGCGGTCGCCACCCTCGAGGATCTCCTTGAGCAGGACCACGTCGCCGTGGCGTTCGAACTCCATCGCGGCGACGACGTTGAGGGCCTCGTTGAGCATGACCTCCTGGCCCTTGCGCAACGACGACACCTCGATCGTCGGCGACACGGTGACCCGCAGCTTGCGGCCGCCGGTGAACACGTCGACGGTGCCGTCGTCGTGCGCGGTCAGGAACGAGCCGTAGCCGGACGGCGGCTGCGCGAGCCGGTCCACTTCCTCTTTCAGCGCGACGATCTGCTCGCGCGCCTCCTTCAGGGTCGAGACGAGTCGCTCGTTCTGGCTGACCACGCCGGTGAGGTTGGTCTGCGCCTCGGTCAGCCGTTCCTCGAGCTGGCGCACCTGCCGCGGCGAGTCCGTGAGCTTGCGTCGCAGCAGCGCCACCTCTTCTTCGAGGAACGCGAGCTGCGTCGTGAGCTCGTGCGCTTCCTTCTCGAACCGCGCGGCGCGCGCCTCGGCGTCGTCACGTGCAGACACGCGTCCCACCTCCTCGCCGGTCGAGGATGAGCCTATCCCCGGCGTCTCTGACCACATCGGCAAACCGCCGACGACTCTCTAGTCATCACTTCTGGCACCTTTT
Source organism: Frankiales bacterium (assembly GCA_025980325.1). Classification (GTDB taxonomy): domain Bacteria; phylum Actinomycetota; class Actinomycetes; order JAFAQI01; family JAFAQI01; genus BP-197. Next base: position 17,607 of record JAICXQ010000052.1, on the reverse strand, counting down.
GCCGGCCGGCGCCGCCGGGGCGGCGCGACGACGCCGGGCGCCATCCGGCGGGCGGTCATCAGGAAGCCGGTGTGCCCGATCATCCGGTGGGCCGGGCGGACCGCGAGACCTTCGACGTGCCAGCCGCGCACCAGCGACTCCCACGACGTCGGCTCGGTGAACCCGCCGTGCTCGCGTACCGCTTCGACGACCTTCGACAGCTGCGTCGTGGTCGCGACATAGACGCACAGGACGCCGCCCGCGGTCAGCGCCGACGCGGCCGTCTCCAGCACGTCCCACGGCGCGAGCAGGTCGAGGATCACGCGGTCCATCTCGGTGTCGGTGCACTTCTCGACGACGTCGCCGACGGTCAGCCGCCAGGACGCCGGCGTCTCGCCGAAGAACCGGTGCACGTTGCGTTGCGCGACCGCGGCGAAGTCGTCGCGCATCTCGTACGACGACACCAGCCCGCCGGCACCGACCGCGCGCAGCAGGCTGCACGACAGCGCGCCCGACCCGGCGCCGGCCTCGACGACACGTGCGCCCGGGAACACGTCGGCCAGCGCGATGATCTGCGCCGCGTCCTTCGGGTACACGACGGTCGCGCCGCGCGGCATCGACAGCACGTAGTCGGACAGCAGCGGCCGGAACGCGACGTACGACGTGCCGCCGGTACTCGTCACGACACTGCCCTCCGGAGAACCGATGAGCGAGTCGTGCGCGATGACGCCGCGATGGGTGTGGAAGTCCTTGCCGGCGGCCAGTTCGATCGTGTGCATGCGACCTTTGGTGTCGGTCAGCTGCACGAGGTCGCCCACGACGAACGGTCCGTGCCGTCGTTCGATCATCGCAGTCCCGCCGCCTGAAGTGCCGCGACGACGTCAGCGCGCGAGAGCACACCGAACAACGCACCGTTCGGTTCGACGACGAGGTACTCCGTCGCCGGATGCTGCTGGACGGCGGCGAGCAGTGCGTCGCCGTTCATGTCGCTGCGCAGCAGCAGGTCGGCGCCGACCGGGCGGGCCAGGTCGGCGACCGAGATCCACGGCTGGCGTTGCACCGGCGTTGCCATCACCGCGGCCTCGGACACGACCGCGACCGGCCGGCCGTACGAGTCGACGACGACGAGTGCGCGGGCCGCGGCCGCGTGCGCGCGGCGTACCGCTTCCGCCACCGGCAGATCCGCGGCGACCGACAGGGCCTTGCGGGTCATCGCCTTGATGTCGAGGCGGGGCAGCACGACGCTGAGCTTCGACCGGCCGATGGCCCAGCTCGCGTTCGCCCAGATGAAGTACGCGAGCAGCAACAGGTAGAAGCCGCGCACCTGGTCGCCGCGGTGCCCGTCGCCGGTCGGGATGTTCTGCACGTAGAGCGCGGAGACCGCCAATGCGACCGCGAGGACGCGCCCGACCCAACCGGAGACGAACTGGGCCCGGGTCTTGTCGTGGGTGAGCTGCCACACCGCCGAGAGCAACACCCGCCCGCCGTCGAGGGGGAAGCCGGGCAGCAGGTTGAACGCCGCGACGAGCCCGTTGACCCACGCGAAACCTTCGGCGAACAGCCGCGGCACGGTGGTCGGCTCGAACGCCGGCGCGATCGCCGCGCCGACGCCGGCCAGGAACACACTGCACAGCGGCCCGGCCATCGCCACCATGAAGTCGCGGGCCGGCTCCCCGGGGTTCTCCTCGACGATCTCCGACGCCCCGCCGAGGAACTGCAGCACGACCCGCCGTACCTGCATGCCGAGCGAGCGGGCGACGAAGACGTGAGCCAACTCGTGCAGCAGGACTGATGCGTAGAGCAGCAGCGCGAACGCGAGCGCGACGGCGTAGGCGGCGTTCGACGACAGGCCGTGCACGTTGTCCCTGATAGTCGACCCGAGGCCCGCGGTGATCAGGACGACGACGAGAAACCACAGCGGTTGCACGACAATCGGCACGCCGAAGATCCGCCCGATGGGCAGTCCGCCCCAGAACCGCCGCGACGGCGGCGGGTCGGGCGCTTCCCGGCGCTCGCTCACACCGTCGATGCTAAGTCCGGCGGGCTGAAAGACTGGTGAGATGCTGCCCTGGAACGGCTCGCTCGCCGGCCGGATCGACGAGCTCGTGATCGACTCCGCCGCCCTGCGCGCCAACCCGCTCGGCGACCCGCACGAGCGCCCGCTGTGGGTCTACACGCCACCCGGCTACGACGACGAGCCGGCCCGCCGCTACCCCACCGTCTACGAGATCCAGGGGTACACCGGCCACGTCACGATGTGGCGCAACCGCTCGGCCTACCGCCAGCCGTTCATCGAGACGGCCGACGAGGGGTTCGCGACCGGGACCGCCCCGCCCGCGATCGTCGTCTACGTCGACGCGTGGAGCGGCTACGGCGGATCCCAGTTCGTCGACTCGCCCGGCACCGGCCGCTACCACACGTACCTCTGCGACGAAGTCGTCCCGTTCGTCGACGCCCATTACCGGACTCTCGCGGCGCCTGAACATCGCGGCATCCAGGGCAAGTCCAGCGGCGGCTTCGGCGCGTTCATCACGCCGATGCTGCGGCCGGACCTGTTCGGCGGCCTCGCGTCGCATGCCGGCGACTCGCTCTACGAGCTGTGCTACCTGCGCGAGTTCGGCGAAAGCGTGCGCTACCTGCGCGACTACGGCGGCGACATCTGGAAGTGGTGGGACGACTTCCGCTCGCGGGTCGCGTTCACCAAGGCGGGCGACGACACGCTGCTCATGACCCTCGGCGTGGCCGCGTGCTTCTCGGCCGACGAGGACGGGACGGTCCGGCTGCCGTTCAATCCGAAGACCGGGCAGCTGATCCCCGAGCTCTGGGATCGGTGGCTCGCGTGGGACCCGGTTCGCATGGTGCCGTCGTACGCCGACGCGTTGCGCGGCCTGCGGGCGATCTGGATCGACGGCGGCACGTCGGACGAATGGTACCTCGACCTCGGCGCCGAGGCGATGGTCGCCGAGCTGGCGAAGATCGGCGTGACCGACGTGCGGTTCGAGCTGTTCGAGGGCAAGCACGGCGCGATCGAGTACCGCTACCCGCTGGCGCTCGCGTATCTCGCGGAAAAGTTGTCGCCCAGGAAATCGAGCGCCGGGTGAGTCGTCGGGCGGTTTTCGTCGTAGCCGTCCTCTAGCGTCAGCGGCATGACGGTGACGGAGATCGAGACGCCGGGTCTCGCCAACGCGGAGTGGTCGCTGTCGCCGTCGCGCGCGCTCGACTTCAAGACCTGCGCGCTGCTCTACCGGTTCCGGGTGATCGACCGGCTGCCCGAGCCGCCCGGGCTCGACGCCGCCCGCGGCACGGTCGTGCACGGGATCCTGGAGAAGCTGTTCGACCTGCCGGCCCCCGGGCGCACGGGCGCGGCGGCGGCCGAGCTGGTCGAGCCGGAGTGGCAGGCGCTGATCGAGGCCGACGAGGAGCTCGCCGCGCTCGTCGACGCGGACCCGGACGGGTTCGCCGCGTTGGCGGCGAGCACCCGCGAGCTGCTCACGTCGTACTTCTCGCTCGAGGATCCGCGCCGGCTGGAGCCGGCCGAGCGCGAGGTGCTGGTGGAGACGGTGCTGCCCTCCGGCGTGCGGCTCAAGGGGTTCGTCGACCGGCTCGATCGCGCCGCGGACGGCCGGCTGCGGGTGGTCGACTACAAGACCGGCAAGTCGCCGCGCGAAGAGTTCGAGGGCAAGGCGCTGTTCCAGTTGCGGTTCTACGCGCTGGTGCTGTGGCGCTCGACCGGCGTGCTGCCGGCCATGCTCCGGCTGTATTACCTCGCCAACCGTGAAGTCCTCGACTACGTCCCGGACGAACGCGACCTGCTCGGCCTCGAACGGCAGGTCGAGGCGCTCGGGCGGGCGATCGCGAAGGCCCGCGAGAGCGGCGACTGGCGGCACAAGCCGAGCAAGCTGTGCGACTGGTGCGCCTTTCAGTCCCTTTGTCCGGCCTTCGGCGGTACGCCGCCGCCACTTCCGGCGACAGAGATTGCAATCGATACGGCAACCCCGAGCGGCTAGCGTCGGCACGTGAGTGCGAGTGCCGCCGTCCGGGCCGCCGGCGTGACCAAGGTGTACGGCGAAGGCGGCACCCGTGTGGTCGCGCTCGACGAGGTGACCGCCGAGTTCGACCGCGGCAGGTTGACCGCGATCATGGGCCCGTCCGGCTCGGGCAAGTCGACGCTGATGCACTGCCTCGCCGGCCTCGACGCGGTCACCTCGGGTCAGGTCTTCGTCGGCGACACCGAAATCACCGCGCTGCCGGAGAAGGCGCTGACGACGCTTCGCCGGGACCGGATCGGCTTCGTGTTCCAGTCGTTCAACCTGGTGCCGACGCTGACCGCGCTGGAGAACATCACGTTGCCGATGCGGCTGGCCGGCCGGACACCGGACCCGCAGTGGCTCGACCAGGTCGTCGACACGGTCGGGTTGCGCGACCGGCTGCACCACCGGCCGAGCGAACTGTCCGGCGGGCAGCAACAGCGGGTCGCCTGTGCCCGCGCGATCGCCGGCAAGCCGGACGTCATCTTCGCCGACGAGCCGACCGGCAACCTCGACTCGCGCGCGAGCGCGGAGATCCTCGGCTTCCTGCGCCGGTCGGTCGACGACGCCGGGCAGACGATCGTGATCGTGACCCACGATCCCGTGACGGCCGGGTACGCCGATCGCGCGTTGTTCCTCGCCGACGGCCGGGTCGTCGAAGACATGCCGGAGCCGACCGCCGACAAGGTGCTGACCCGCATGCGCGGGTTCGACAGCCTCGCGCAGCGATCGAGCTGACATGTGGCGGCTCGCCCTGCGCGGGATCCGGGTCCGCAAGCTGCGGCTGGCGCTGACCGCGGTCTCGATCGTGCTCGGCGTCGCGTTCGTCTCCGGGACGTTCGTGCTGACGGACACGCTGAACGCGACCTTCGACCGCATCTTCGGCAACGCCGAGGCCGGCGTCTCGGTCGTCGTGCGCGGCACCGAATCGTTCGCACCGACCGATCAGGGCGGTGGCGGCGGTGGCGTGATCGACGAGCGTTCGCTGGTGCCGGATGCGGTGCTGACGCAGGCACGTACGGTGCCCGGCGTCGCCTCCGCCATCGGGGTGGCGAACGGTTACGCCCAACTCGTCTACCGCGGCAAAGCGGTCGGCAACGGCGGCGCGCCGACGCTCGGCTCGGCCTGGGTCGGTGACGTACCGGCCAACCCGCTGCACGTCGTGCGCGGCCGCCCGCCCGTCGCTTCCGGTGAGGTGCTGATCGACCAGCACAGCGCGGACAAGTTCCACATCCCGCTTGGCGCGCAGGCGCAGGCGATCGCGGCGGGTACGACGGTGCCGGTGACGGTGGTCGGCGTCGTACGGTTCGGGCCCGATTCGACGCTGGCCGGTGCCGCGCTGACCACGTTCACGCCGGCGCAGGCGCAGCGGTTGCTGCTCGGCCGGCCCGGGGTCTGGACGACCGTGCAGGCGACCGCGGCGCCGGGCGTGACGCAGTCGGTCTTGGCTGGGCGGATCGCGGCGGCGCTGCACGACCCCACGGTGCAGGTCATGACCGCGAAGGCGTACGTGCACGACCAGTCGAAGCGGTTCAAGGATCAGCTGAAGTTCTTCAACATCCTGTTGCTGGTGTTCGCGTTCATCGCGGTGTTCGTCGCGGTCTTCATCATCTTCAACACGTTCACGGTGCTGGTCGCGCAACGCACCCGCGAACTCGCGCTGCTGCGCGCGCTCGGTGCCGGTCGCGCGCAGGTCCTGCGTGCGGTGGTCGGCGAAGCCGCGCTGGTGGGTCTGATCGCCGGCGTCGTCGGGTTGCTCGGCGGGGTGCTCGTCGCTGCGGGGCTGCGGGCGTTGATCGAGGTGCTCTCGGGTGGTGGCCTGGTGACGGTGTCGCTGCAAGTGCAGCCGCGCACCGTCATCGTCAGCGTCGTCGTCGGCTTCGTCGTCACGGTGATCGCTGCGATCGTCCCGGCGATCCGCGCGTCCCGGATCCCTCCGGTCGCCGCGATGAGCGACGACTACGTGCTGCCGACCGCGTCGCTGCGGCGGCGGACCCGGCTCGGCGTCGTCGCGCTCGCCGTCGGCGTCGCGTTGCTGGCCCGCGGTGTCTCCGGCGGTTCCGCATTGCAGATCGGCATCGGCGCGGCGGCGGCGTTCCGTGGTGTCGTGGCACTCTCGCCGCTGCTCGCCCGGCCGATCGTCGGCGGGCTCGGCCGGCTGCTGCCGCGACTGTGGGGCACGCCGGGCCGGCTCGCGCGCGAGAACGCCTTGCGCAATCCGCGCCGTACCGCTGCGACCGCGTCGGCGTTGATGATCGGCATCGCGCTGACGACGACGATGAGCATCATGGCCGCGTCGATCGTGACCTCGGCCAATGCCGCGATCGACAAGAGTGTCGGTGCGGACTTCATCATCACCGCGAAGAGCTTCGGGCCGGTGCCGGACACGGTCGCCCGCGACGTCGCCGCGGTGCCCGGTGTCGGCGCGGTGACGTCGTTCCGCGAGGGCGCGATGAAGGTCGGCGGCTCGACCGTGCAGGTGCAGGGCGTGACGCCGGGAACCGTCGCGGACACGCTGAAGCTCGACGTCGTCTCCGGCTCGACCTCGTCGCTGGCGGCGGGCGAGGTGCTGGTCGACCAGCAGACCGCGACGGACCAGCACCTGCATGTCGGGAGCGTGCTCGCGGTGACGTTCGCGTTGACCGGCCGGCAGCAGCTCACGGTCGGTGGCATCTACGCGAAGAACCCGATCGCGCGCAACTACCTGATCGGGTTGTCGACGTACGAGCGCAACTTCCGCAACCGGCTCGACGTGGTGGTCGCGTTGAAGGCGACGTGGCCGGACCGGCTCGGCTCGGTGCGGACCGCGCTGGTCGCGGTGCTGAAGTCGCGGCCGACGCTGGAGTTGCGCGACCAGTCCGAGTTCAAGCAGAACCAGAAGCGGCAGATCAACATGGTGCTGAGCTTCGTGCTCGCGTTACTGGTCCTGTCGCTGATCATCGCGTGGCTCGGCATCGTGAACACGCTCGCGTTGTCGGTGTTCGAGCGCACTCGCGAGATCGGGCTGCTGCGCGCGGTCGGGATGCGCAAGCGGCAGGTCTGGACGATGGTCGGTCTCGAGTCGGTCGTGATCGCGGTGTTCGGCGCGCTGCTCGGTGTCGTGTTGGGCCTCGGGTACGGCGCCTCGGTGGTGCAGGCGCTGCACTCGCAGGGCATCGACCAGACGTCGGTGCCGGTCGGGCAGTTGCTCGCGTACCTGCTCGTCGGCGCGGTCGCGGGTTTCACCGCCGGCTTGTGGCCGTCGCACCGCGCCGCCAACCTCAACGTCCTGAGCGCGATCGCTACGGAATAACCAGATTCAGCAGCCAGTCGGGGTCGATGTCGGTGAGGGCATCGACGACCCAGCGGCCGGGCTGCGGGTCGATCGGCGCGACGAACGGCACCGCGACGACGGGGCAGCCCGCGGCCTCGGCCGAGAGCACTCCGCTCATCGCGTCCTCGAGGACGACGGCGCGATCCGCGGCCACGCCGAGCCGCGCGCACGCGGTGAGATAGGGCTCGGGGTGGGGCTTCGCGTGGGTCACCTCGTCACCGGCGAGGGTGACCTCGAAGCGCGGGCCGACCACCCGCAGCGCGGCGTCCACGAGAGCCCGCCAGGACGACGACACCAGCGCCGTGGCAACGCCGCGCGAACGCAGTTCGTCGAGCAGTTCGAGCCCGCCGGCGCGCAGCGGCAAGGCAGTCTCGAATTGCTCGACCATCCGCCGTTGCAGGAACGCGATCGCTTCGTCGACGACCGGGGGCAGCGGTTCGACGTCGTAGTAGCGCAGGATGATCGGCACCGCCGCGTCGAGCCGGTGCCCGACGCAGGCCGCCTTGACGTCGTCGTCCCACACCCCGCCGAGGCGCGCGGCGAGCTCGGTCTCGGCAACGGTCCATAGCGGTTCGGAGTCGACGAGCAAGCCGTCCATGTCGAACAGCACCGCACGTACGCGGCTCAACTGGGCCCGATCATCTGGGCCTGATCATCTGGCGTTGAAGTACTTCGCCTCGGGGTGATGCACGACGATCGCGTCGGTCGCCTGCTCGGGCACGAGTTGGTAGCTCTCGGACAGGGTCACGCCGATGCGTTCCGGGTCGAGCAGCTCGACGATCTTCGCCCGGTCTTCCAGGTCGGGGCAGGCGGGATAACCGAACGAGTACCGCGAGCCGCGATACCCCTGATGCGCGAGCAACTGCGACAGGTCCGGCGAGTCTTCCGCACCGAAGCCGAGCTCGTCGCGCACCCGCTTGTGCCAGTACTCCGCCAGCGCCTCGGTCAGCTGCACCGACAGGCCGTGCAGCTCGAGGTAGTCGCGATAGGAGTCCGCGGCGAACAACTCTGCGGTCACCTCGCTGATCCGCGCGCCGACCGTCACGAGCTGGAACGCGACGACGTCGAGCTCGCCGGAGTCCTCGGGCCGGAAGAAGTCGGCGAGGCACAGGTAGCGATCGCGCCGCTGCCGCGGGAACGTGAAGCGCACCCGCTCGGAGCCGTCCTCGTGCAGCACGATGAGGTCGTCACCCTTGGAAACACAAGGAAAATAGCCGTACACGACCGCGGATTCGAGCAGCTTCTCCGCCTGCAGCCGCTCCATCCAGGCGCGCAGCCGCGGCCGCCCCTCGCTCTCGACGAGATCCTCGTACGACGCGCCGCCCTCACCCCGGCTCGGGCGCAGGCCCCACTGGCCGAGGAACGTCGCCCGCTCGTCGAGCATCGCGGCGTAGTCACCGAGCGGGATGCCCTTCACGATCCGGTCGCCCCAGAACGGCGGCACCGGCACGGGATTGTCGACCGCGACATCGGATCGCGCCGGCAGCGCCGACGCCGGCAGGTCGGGCGCAGAGGCCCGCGCCGAGACCCGTCGCGCCCGCGGCTGCGGCAACGTCGCGCCGGGCACGCCGCGCTTGACCGCCATCACCGCGTCCATCAGGCGCAGCCCCTCGAACGCGTCCCGCGCGTAGCGCACCTCGCCGGCGTAGATGTCGGCCAGATCCACTTCGACGTACGCACGGGTCAGCGCGGCGCCGCCGAGCAGGATCGGCCAGCGATCGCCGAGCCCGCGGGAGTTGAGCTCTTCGAGGTTCTCCTTCATCACGACGGTGCTCTTCACGAGCAGGCCGCTCATGCCGATGACGTCGGCGCGATGCTCGTGCGCGGCGTCGATGATCGCGCTGACCGGTTGCTTGATGCCGAGGTTCACGACGTTGTAGCCGTTGTTGGACAAGATGATGTCGACGAGGTTCTTGCCGATGTCGTGCACGTCGCCCTTGACCGTCGCGAGCACGATCGTGCCTTTGCCCTGCTCGTCGCTGCGGTCCATGTGCGGTTCGAGGTAACCGACCGCGGTCTTCATCACCTCGGCCGACTGCAGCACGAACGGCAACTGCATCTGGCCGGAGCCGAACAGCTCGCCGACGACCTTCATGCCTTCGAGCAAGTGGTCGTTGATGATGTCCAGCGGCGTCTTGCCGCTCGACATCGCCTCGTCGAGATCCGCTTCGAGACCGTTCTTCTCGCCGTCCACGATCCGGCGCGCGAGCCGCTCCCCCAGCGGCAGGCCGGCGAGCTCTTCGGCGCGCGACTGGCGCGCGGACGCGACGTCGACGCCCTCGAACAAGTCCAGGAAACGTTGCAGCGGGTCATAGCCCTCGCGGCGGCGGTCGTAGACGAGATCGAGCGCGACCTGCCGTTGCTCGTCGGGGATCCGCGCGAACGGCAGGATCTTCGCCGCGTGCACGATCGCCGAGTCGAGCCCGGCCTTGACGCACTCGTGCAGGAACACCGAGTTGAGCACCTGCCGCGCGGCCGGGTTGACGCCCCAGGACACGTTCGAAAGTCCGAGGGTCGTGTTGACGTCCGGATGGCGCTGCTTGATCTCGCGGATCGCCTCGATCGTCTCGATCGCGTCGCGGCGCGTCTCCTCCTGGCCGGTGACGATCGGGAAGGTGAGGACGTCGAGCAGGATGTCTTCCTTGCGCATCCCCCAGTCGCCGGTCAGGTCGGCGATCAGCCGCTCGGCGATCTCGACCTTGCGCTCGCGGGTCCGGGCCTGGCCTTCCTCGTCGATGGTGAGCGCGACGACCGCGGGCCCGTGCTCGCGCACGATCTCCTTCAGCCGCGCGGACCGGCTGCCCTCGCCGGTGCCTTCTTCGTAGTTCACCGAGTTGACGACGCAACGACCGCCGAGCAACTGCAATCCCGCTTCGATGACCGCCGGCTCGGTGGAGTCGAGCACCAGCGGCAACGTCGACGCGGTCGCGAACCGCCGCGCGACTTCGGTCATGTCGGCGACACCGTCGCGACCGGTGTAGTCGACGTTCACGTCAAGCAGGTGCGCACCCTCGCGGGTCTGCTCGCGCGCGACGTCGACGCAGTCGTCCCACCGGCCTTCGAGCATCGCCTCGCGGAACAGCTTCGATCCGGTCGCGTTGGTCCGCTCGCCGATCGACAGGTACGACGTGTCCTGCCGGAACGCGACGTGCTGGTACAGCGAGGCCGCGCCGGGCTCCGGCCGTACCCGCCGCTTCGTCACCTCGCGGCCGGCGACCCGTTCCACGACGGCCTTGATGTGCTCCGGCGTCGTCCCGCAGCAACCGCCGACGAGCGCCAGCCCGAACTCGCGGGTGAAGGTGTCGTGCGCGTCCGCGAGTTGCGACGGGCTGAGCGGGTAGCTCGCGCCGTCCGCGGTCAGCTCGGGCAGCCCGGCGTTCGGCATGCACGACAGCCCGATCCGCGCGTGCCGGGACAGGAAGCGCAGGTGCTCGCTCATCTCGGCCGGCCCGGTCGCGCAGTTCAGCCCGATGAGGTCGATGTCCAACGGCTGCAACGCCGCGAGCGCGGCGCCGATCTCGCTGCCGAGCAGCATCGTGCCGGTGGTCTCGACCGTGACCTGCGCGAACAGCGGCAGCCGTACGCCGCTCGCCGTATACGCCCGGCGGGCGCCGTTGATCGCGGCCTTGGCCTGCAGCAGATCCTGTGCTGTCTCGATGAGGATCGCGTGCGCGCCGCCCTCGATCAGCCCGGCGACCTCGGCCTGGTAGGCGTCGCGCAACTCGACGTACGTCGTGTGGCCCAGCGTCGGGAGCTTCGTGCCGGGGCCGACCGAGCCGATCACCCAGCGCGGCCGATCCGGTGTCGACCAGTCGGACGCGACGTCGCGCGCGATCCGCGCGGCCGCGACCGAGAACTCGAAGATCCGGTCGGAGATGCCGTACTCGCCGAGGTTCGCGAGGTTCGCGCCGAAGGTGTTCGTCTCGACGGCGTCGCAGCCGACGGTGAAGTAGGCGTCGTGGATGTCGCGGACGACGTCGGGGCGGGTCACGTTGAGGACCTCGTTGCAACCCTCGTGGCCCTCGAAGTCGTCGAGGGTGAGGTCGTGGGCCTGGAGCATCGTGCCCATCGCGCCGTCGGCCACGACGACCCGCTCGCGGAGAGCCGCGAGCAGCGAGTCAGCAGTGGATTCGGTCATAAGCGCAGGTCAAGTCTACCGGCGGGGACGGTGCGGGCTCGACCGGATAAGTTCAGCTAGGCAAACGTGTCGTCGAGTAAGGGGTCCCGGTGGGCAGCTTTTCTACGATCCTCGTCGGTACCGACGGCTCCGAGTCGTCGTTCCGGGCGGTCGAGCGGGCCGCCGCGATCGCCGCGGACACGGGCGCGCAACTGCTCATCGTGTCGGCGTACACGCAGATGTCCGGCCGGGAGACCAGCCGCGCCGCCGACGCGCTCGGCGAGGAGTCGTACAAGGTGATGGGCGCGCACCCGGCCGACGACATCCTGCGCGAGGCGGCCGACGTCGCGCGCAAGGCCGGCGCGACCAAGGTCGACACGGTGTCGAAGGCCGGCGACCCGGTCGACGTGCTGGTCAAGGTCGTCGACGAGCAGAAGGCCGACCTGTGCGTCGTCGGCAATCGCGGCCTCAACAGCCTCGCCGGCCGGCTGCTCGGCTCGGTGCCGGCGAACATCAGCCACCGCGCGTCCTGCGACGTCCTCATCGTGCACACCACCTCGGGTCGCGGGCGCTGAGCAGCGCTTCTCGGGTCCTCGGCGCCGCACCGCCACCGGCCGGCGGCATCGACCTCGCGCTGCCCGGCGCCGGCATCCGGCTGGCCGCGACCCGCTGGCCGGGCAGCGGCACGCCGGTCGTGCTCTTGCATGGGCTCGCGTCGCAGCGGCGGTTCTGGAACTTCGTCGCACCACGGCTCGGCGGCCTGCCGGTGCTCGCGCTCGACCAGCGCGGACACGGCGATTCGGATCGTCCGGACGGCCCGTACGACGGCATCACCTGCGCGGCCGATCTCGCGATCGCGATGGACGCGCTGGGGTGGTCGCGCGCGGTCGTCGTCGGTCACTCGTGGGGTGGCTCCGTCGCGGTGACGTTCGCCGCCGAGCATCCCGAACGGACGATCGCGCTGGTCGCGATCGACGGCGGATTCGCCGGCATCACCGCGAGCACCCCTGAAGAACGCGCCGAACGACGGCGATTGCTCGAGCCGCCGCAGTGGGCGCTGCCGCCGGACGAGTTGATCGCGACGATCTCCGCTCATGCTCCGGGCGGCTCGTGGAGTACCGAACTCGCCGCCGCCGTACTGCCGATCTTCGAAGTCGGCGACGACGGTCTCGCCCGGGCCCGGCTGCCGTTCGAGGTGCACATGCGCATCGTCGACACGCTGCTCGACTGGGACGCGTCGTCGGTCCTGACGCGGGTTCGCTGCCCCGCCTGGCTGGTGTCGTGCGAGACGATCGGCGCCGGTGATGCGTGGTCGATCGCGAAGGCCGCGGCACTCGACGCGCTGCGCGACACCGTCGCGAAGCCGCGCATTCTGCGCTGGGGCGGGGCGGTGCACGACGTACCCTTGCAGTGGCCGGATCTGGTCGCCGGTCTGCTGCGTGCGGCCGTCGAGGATGCCGGTGCCGCTACGGAGAGCGCGGCGGGGAGGAGCGAGGCGTGAGCACACGCGCCATGCTCGCCGCGTTCGAAGGCTGGAACGACGCCGCCGACGCCGCGTCCGGCGCGATCGAGCACCTCGAACGCGAGTGGGACGCGAAGCCGTTCGCCGCGATCGATCCCGAGGACTACTACGACTACCAGGTCAACCGGCCGACGGTGCGGTTGGTCGACGGGGTCACCCGCCGGATCGAGTGGCCGACGACGCGCATCTCGGTCGCGGCGAACGCCGGCGAGCGCGAGGTCGTGTTGCTGCGCGGGCTCGAGCCGAACATGCGCTGGCGCGCCTTCTGCGACGAGCTCGTCGACTTCGCGCACGAGCTCGACGTCGACTCCATCGTGTGCCTCGCCGCGTTGCTCGCCGACGTACCGCACACCCGCCCCATCGAGGTGCACGGCTCGGCGTCGGACGACGCGACCGCCGCGGCTCTCGGTCTGACGAAGTCGCGGTACGAAGGGCCGACGGGGATCGTGTCGGTGTTCCACGAGGCGGCTGCGCGCTCCGGCATCCGGGTCGTGTCGTTCTGGGGTTCGGTGCCGCATTACGTCGCGCAGCCGCCGTGCCCGAAGGCGACGCTGTCGCTGCTGCACCGGGCCGAGGATGCGCTGGACATCGCGATCCCGCTGGGCGACCTGCCGGAGCAGGCGCGGGCCTGGGAGCACGGCGTCGACGAGTTGGCGCGCGAGGACACCGAGATCGCCGAATACGTCGCGTCGCTGGAGCAGCGCGAAGACGAGTCGGAGTTGCCGGAGGCGAGTGGCGAGGCGATCGCGAAGGCGTTCGAACGCTATCTACGCCGCCGCGACAAGCCTTAGGGCCCGTTCCGTTCAGTCGATGCCGAGTAGCGCGTCGATCGCTGCGGCCATGACACCGGGAGCCGCCGCGTCATGACCATCGGCGGCGACCCACTCGTCGACCAGGCCGAGCGCTTTCGGCGTGTCGGTGCCGGCGCCGATTGCTTCCCGCAGGTCGGCGACCGGCGCGGGCGGGCCTGACGTGCGTTGCAACGCCGCGCGCCACCTCTCCAGCCGGCTGATCGCGGCGGCCAATTCGTCGTCGTGCCACTCCCAGTCGGCGCTGTGGTGGTGCGCGAGCAACGCGAGCCGGATCGCCATCGGGTCGATGCCGGCCGCGCGCAGCCTCGACACGAAGACGAGATTGCCACGCGACTTCGACATCTTCTCGCCCTCGTAGCCGACCATCGCCTGATGCACGTACGCGCGGGCGAACGGAGTGCGGCCGGTGACGACCTCTGCTTCGGCGGCGCTCAGTTCGTGGTGCGGGAAGACGAGATCCGAGCCGCCGCCGTTGACGTCGACCTGTTCGCCGAGATGCCGTAACGCGATCGCGGCGCACTCGACGTGCCAACCGGGCCGGCCGGCGCCGAGGGCCGAGTCCCACGACGGCTCGCCCGGCTTCGCCGCCTGCCAGAGCAGGCAGTCGAGCGGATCCTTCTTGCCCGGCCGGTCCGGATCGCCGCCGCGTTCGCCGGACAGCCGCGACATCTCGGCGGACGAGTAGTGACCGACGGCACCGAAGTGCGGCGCGGCGGCGACGGAGAAGTACACATCGCCGTCGAGGTCGTAGGCCGCGCCGCGTTCGCGCAACCGCCGTACGACGTCGACGATGTCGGGCATCGCTTCGACCGCGCCGACGTATTCGGTCGGCGCGATCACTCGCAGCGCCGCCATGTCGTCGCGGAACAGCGCGGTCTCGCGCAATGCGATCGCGCGCCAGTCCTGACCCGTCTGCACGGCGCGTTCGAGCAGCGGGTCGTCGATGTCGGTGACGTTCTGCACGTACCGCACCGTCATGCCGGCGTCGAGACAGGCGCGCTGGATCGTGTCGAACAACAGGTACGTCGCCGCATGCCCGAGATGGGTGGCGTCGTACGGCGTGATGCCGCAGACGTACATCCGCACGACACCGTCGCGGCCCTCGACCGGTTGCAACTCGCCGGTCGCGGTGTCGCGCACCCGCGGCGGCGCAGCCGGACCGAAGCCGAGGTCGGCGAGCCGCGGTACGGCAGGCGACGGCCACGACTCCACGCGCCGAGCCTAGTGTTTGCGGCTGTGCTGACCGCGTTGAGTCGGGCTCTCGCGGACGTGACCGTCGGCGAGGTACGGCTGGCCGGTGCCGACCTCGCCGGCGCGGTCGGCGCCTGCGCGGCCGGCCTCGCCGGGCACGATCGCGTCGCCGTCGTCGCGACCCCGACGATGCAGACCGTCGTCGCCGTCGCGGCCGGTGTCGTCGCGGGCGTCACCGTCGTACCGGTGAACCCGGCCGCGGGCGAGGCGGAGCGCGCGCATGTCCTCGCCGACAGCAAGCCGTCGCTGGTGCTCGCCGACACCGACGTCGACCTCGCCGCGCGGGCACCGTTGCCGGCGACTCCCGCCGACGACGCCGCGCCACCGGCGCTTGTCGTCTACACCTCAGGGACGACCGGCCCGCCCAAGGGTGCCGTCCTTTCCCGGCGCGCGGTCGCCGCGTGTCTCGACGGTCTTGCCGACGCGTGGTCGTGGACGGCCGGCGACGTGCTCGCGCATGCGCTGCCGCTGTTCCATGTGCACGGGTTGGTGCTCGGCACGTTGGGGCCGTTGCGGATCGGATCGAGACTCGTCCGCACCCCGTCGTTCGCGCCGGTCGACGGCGCGTCGATGTACTTCGCCGTACCGACGATGTGGGGACGGCTCGACGCAAGGCAACTCGCGGACATGCGCACTGCGCGGCTGCTGGTCTCCGGCTCCGCGTCGTTGCCGGCGCACGTGTTCGACCGTGTCCGCGAGCACAGCGGCCACGAACTCGTCGAACGCTACGGCTTGACCGAGTCGCTGATCGTCACGGCGGCCCGACCGGGCGACGATCCCAGAAGGCCCGGGCAGGTCGGCCGGCCGATCACCGGCGTCGGCCTGCGGATCGGCGAGGCCGACGAGACCGGCCTCGGCGAAGTGCAACTCACCGGACCGACGCTGTTCGACGGCTACCACGACCGGCCCGACGCGACCGCCGCCGCGTACACCGACGACGGTTGGTTCCGCACTGGCGACCTCGGCCGGTACGACGACCGCGACGGGTTGCGCCTGCTCGGCCGGCTCGCGACCGACCTGATCAAGACCGGCGGGTTCAAAGTCGGTGCGGGCGAGGTCGAGGACGCTTTGCTCTCGCATCCCGCGGTCGTCGAAGCGGCAGTGACCGGCGAGCCCGACGACGACCTCGGCGAACGCATCGTCGCGTGGATCGTCTGTACCGAGCCCGTCGACGCGGACGTGCTGGTGCAACACGTCGCGACGGGACTGGCGCCGCACAAGCGGCCGCGCGACGTGCGGTTCGTCGACGCGCTGCCGCGCACCGCGATGGGCAAAGTGCAGAAGGCCCGGTTGCGCTAGAGCAGTTGCGTTAGAACGGTTGCGTTAGAACGGGGGCCAGGGCACCGGCGGCCATTCGTCGCTGGGCTGCGGATGCCGTCGCGTCCGCAACAACCGGTCGACTCGCGCGACCGTCGCGAGCACTTCGTCGCGATGCAACAGGCCGCCGAGCGCGTCACCCAGCGGTCCCTCGAGGTCGGCACGCAACGCGCTGAGCACGTCGATCGTGTCCTCGGGCAAGTGCTTGCCGCGCCATCGCCACAACAACGTGCGCAGCTTGTCGTCGACCGAGAAGCACACCCCGTGGTCGACGCCGAAGATGTGCCCGTCCGGCGTCGGCAGCAGGTGGCCGCCCTTGCGATCGGCGTTGTTGACGATCGCGTCGAACACCGCCATCCGGCGCAGTTGCGGATGGTCGCTGCGCGCGAGTGCGGCCAGGTCGACACCTTCGTCGACGTCGATCCACAGTTGGCACATGCCGATGCCGAACGGGCCGTCGCGCAAGACCGTCGGCGGCACGATGTCCCAACCGGTCGCGGTCGACACGGCGTACGCGGCGACCTCGCGGTAGGCCAGCGTGCCGTCGGGAAAGTCCCACAGCGGCCGCTCCCCCACGACCGGCTTGTGCACGCACGCGACCGTCACGCCGTCCAGCGTGACCGTGCAGTAGAGCGTTGCGTTCGAGGCGTCGTACAACCGGCCTTCGACGGAGAGCTCCCCGTCGCGAAGCAGGCGGAGCACGTCAGGGACGTCGAGGACAGCTTCCGCGCTCACCTCAGTGCGGCCCGCGATGACCGTTCTGGCGCGGGCACACGTGCCCTTCCGCGTCGAGCGGATTGCCGCACAGCGGGCACGGCGGCCGGCCCGCGGCGACCACGCGCTGGGCCCGCTTCGAGAACGCGCGCGCGGTCATCGGCGAGATCCGGACCCGCAGCAGATCGCCGGTGAACTCGGTGCCGGCCGACTCGATCGGTGCCTCGACGGCGGGCTCCGACTCGGGTTCGACCGACTGCGCCTCCACGATGACCTGCCCGGACTCGTCGTCCCATGCCAGTGCCAGCGTGCCGACCCGGAACTCCTCCTCGACCGGCGCGTCGAGCGGCCCGACGTCTTCGACGTCGACGGTCGCGGCCGCCGGGATCGTCGAGTCGTTGCCGTGCCGGCGGCGTACCTCGTCGAGCAGCTCGTCGATCTTCTCGGCGAGCGCCGCCACCTGCACCTTCTCGAGCGCGACCGACACGGTGCGCCCACCGCCACTGGCCTGCAAGTAGAAGGTGCGCTCGCCGGGCTGCCCCACCGTGCCGGCG
>JAICXQ010000038.1 GCA_025980325.1 Frankiales bacterium | reverse complement strand
TCATCAGGTAGCGGTCTTCGGCCGGCGAGACGTCGTACTCCGTCTTCTGCCACGGCTGGCCGGTCGGCACGAAGACGACCTCGTCGAGCCGGAACCGGCCGGCGACTTCGCTGGCGGCGACGAGGTGCCCGTGATGGCAGGGATCGAACGTCCCGCCCATCACGCCGATGCGCCGCGCCGTCACGCCGAAAGGCTACCGGCGCGAGGTCTCAGAGCCCGGGAACCGGCGGCTCGCCCTCGCTCCACGTCACCACCCGGACCGCTTTGCCCACTTCCTGCCGCGGCACGCTGCCCGGCGCGAGAACGCGTACGTCGGCGCGCAGGCCGAGCCGTTCGTGCAGCGCGTAGGTCACCGCGTCGCGATGCCGCTGCGCCTCACCCGACACCGCCTCGCAGCACACGACCAGCTCGGTCACCGGCGCGCGCCGATCCACGACGAGTTGGTAATGCGGCGCGAGGCCTTCGTGCGCCAGCAACACGCTCTCGACCTCGCTCGGATAGACGTTCACGCCGCGAACCACGAGCATGTCGTCGCGACGGCCGAGCACCTTGCTCATCCGCACCAAAGTGCGACCGCACACGCAGGTGCCGCGGGACAGCGACGCGATGTCGCCGCTGCGATAACGCAACAACGGCAACGCTTCCTTCGTCGGCGTCGTGAACACCAACTCCCCCGGCTGCCCGTCCGGCACGACCGCACCCGTCTGCGGGTCGACGCACTCGACCAGGAAGTGATCCTCGTTGACGTGCAGCCCGGACTGCGCCTCGATGCACTCGGTCGCGACTCCCGGACCGATCACCTCCGACAACCCGTAGACGTCGAGCGCCTTGACCGGCAACACCGCTTCGATCTGCGCGCGCATCGCTTCGCTCCACGGCTCCGCGCCGAAGATGCCGGCCCGCAGGCTCGTGACGTCGGCACCGGCCGCGGCCGCCGCTTCGCCGAGGGTCACGGCGTACGACGGCGTGCAGGTCAGCACGTCCGGGCGCAGGTCGGCGATCAGGGTGAGCTGGCGCTGCGTCATGCCGCCGGACATCGGTACGACGGTCGCGCCCATCCGGATCCCGCCGAGGTGAAAGCCCACGCCGCCGGTGAACAGCCCGTACCCGTACGCGTTGTGTACGACGGCGCCGGCGCGCGCGCCGGCACAACCGAGCGAGCGGGCCACGACATCGGCCCACAGGTCGAGGTCGGCGCGGGTGTAACCGACGAGCGTCGGCCGCCCACCGGTGCCGCTCGACCCATGAACGGCCGCAATGTCCTCGCGCGGAACCGCCAGCATCCCGAACGGGTACGTCTCCCACAGATCCGATTTCGCCGTCGTCGGCAGTTGTGCCAGATCGTCGAGCGAGACGGCCGCGCCACTGTCGACGCCGGCGTCATGCAACCGCCGTCCCTGCACGCCCCCGACCGCGAGCAGGCGGTCGACGAGCGCGCGCAATCGCTGCTCCTGCAACTCCGATCGTTCGTCGGCCGACATCGCCTCGGCCTGCGGGTCGAACATGACAGCAGTATCTACACCGGCAGCAGTTGCTCGACGAACTCCTCGAGTTGCGCCGCGTTGCGGCACTCGATCATCGGGATGACGTCGCCGTACGACGACGACGCCGAGTCACCGGATCCCCAGTACTGGCGCGGTTCCGGGTTGAGCCAGTACGCCCGGCGCGCATGCCGCACGACCGAACGCAGCGACGGCAACGACAGGGCGCGGTAGTTGGTCCGCGCGTCGCCGAGGATCAGCAACGACGTCTTCGGCGTCACCGCGTCCGGCCACTTCTGCGCGAACACTTCGAACGAGTGGCCGTAGTCGCTGTGCCCGTCGAACCACACGACGTTCGCCTCCTGCGCCATCCGCGCCAACGCGTCGCCGACATCGCCGCCGCGCTCGAAGAAACGCGTCACCTCGTCGCACGTGTCGACGAACGCGAACACCCGCACCTTCGCGAACTGCTCCCGCAACGCATAGGCGAGCAGCACGGTGAAGTGCGCGAACGCCGCGACCGATCCGCTGACGTCGCACAACACGACGAGCTCCGGCTTGTGCGGCTTGTGCGGCTTGTGAATCGTCGTCAGCGGCACGCCGCCGCTCGACAGCGACGCGCGAACGGTGCGGCGTACGTCCAGCCGGCCGGACCGGCCGAGCCGCCGCTTCGCCGTCAGCCGGGTCGCCAGCCGGCGGGCCAGCGGGTAGACCCGACGGCGCAGCTCGGCGATCTCGTCCCGGGACGCGCGCAGGAAGTCGACCTGCTCGATCAGCGGTTTCACCGACGTCTTCGCGATCGCTTCGACGCCGCGATCCTCGGCGAGGCGCCGGCGTACCTCCGCCTCGACGTACTCCTCGAACTTCTTGATCCGCTCGGCCAGCATCTGCCGGGCGACCTTCTCGGCCAGCCCGCCACGCTCATCGCCGTCGAGGATCGCCTTGAGCAGGTCGGCGAGCAACGTCTCCGGTGACAGCGCCCGCAGCACCCGGTAGGTGAACCACGACTGCCGGCCGGGCGGGCTGTCGGTGCGGCCGAGCCCGGTCACCGACTGGCGCGCGAGCCGGCGCAACGCCTCGTCGTCGCCAGAGAGCAACACCTCACGGAGTTGGTCGCGTAACGCGTTGCGCATCGCGTCGAGGTCCGCCGGCTCGACCTCGGTCATGTCGTCGATGTCGGCCGCGTCGCCCTCGGATTCCGAACCGTCGCCGACCGCCGGCGGCCACCACAGGTCGAAGAGCCGGTCGAACGTCGCGCGATGCGGCGCGCGCTTCACCACGGACGCCGCGTACGCCGCCCGAAGTTGCCGCCGATCCATCAGGTCGATCGCGGCCATCGCCTGTGTCGCGTCGAGCGACTCGGCCAGCGACACGGGCAGTCCCGCGCCGCGCAGCGCACCGACGAACGCGACGTGCCGGTCGATCAGGCCGTCGGCGGCCATGTCAATTGAGGCCCAGCTCTTTGACCGCGCGGGCCTGATCCGACGCATGCTTGAGCACGACGCCGAGCGTCTGGCCGACCGCAGCCTCGTCGAGCGTTTCGATCCCGAGCGCGACCAGCGTGCGGGCCCAGTCGATCGACTCCGCGATGCTCGGCGACTTCTTCAACTCCAGCGCGCGCAGCGTGCGGATCGTGCGCACCAACTGCTCCGCCAACGCCTCCGGCACCTCCGGCACCCGGCGCAGCACGATCGCCTTCTCCCGCTCGGCATCCGGATAGTCCATGTGCAAGAAAAGGCAGCGGCGCTTCAACGCCTCCGACAGCTCGCGCGTCGCGTTGGACGTGAGCACGACGAAGGGCCGGTTGGTCGCGGTGATCGTGCCCAACTCCGGCACCGTGACCTGGAAGTCCGAGAGCACCTCGAGCAGCAGCCCCTCGACCTCGACGTCGGCCTTGTCGGTCTCGTCGACCAGCAACACCGTCGGATCGTCGCGGCGGATCGCGGTCAGCAGCGGGCGCGCGAGCAGGAACTCCTCGCTGAAGATGTCGTCGTGGGTCTCCTCCCACTTCTGCCCGTCGCCCGCGGCCTGAATTCGCAGCAGTTGCTTGCGGTAGTTCCACTCGTACAAGGCACGCGCCTCGTCCAAGCCCTCGTAACACTGCAGCCGGACCAACGTGGCGTCGGCCGCTTCGGTCACGGCCTTCGCGAGCTCGGTCTTGCCGGTGCCGGCCGGGCCCTCGACGAGCAGCGGCTTGCCGAGCACGTCGGCGAGGAAGACGGTCGTCGCGATCGCGTCGTCGGCGAGATAACCGGTGGCGGCGAGCCGGTCCCGGACGTCGTCGGGTGAGCTGAACATCGGCACGTGCGGCTCCCGGGTCGTCACGAGGAATCCGAAACAGAACGCGATTCTAGCGTCGCTGCGACTTTGCTCGACCTTTGTCGGCCGAACCGGGCATCAGGGCACGAATCCCCGCCTGTTTCCAGCGAAAGTCGAGCAAAGTGCGGGACGCCGGGTACGGCGGCCCTGGCCTAGCGCCGGAGGCGGCGCAGGTGCTCGGCCTGCTTCGTGCTGCGCGCCAGCAGCCACCGGATCGCGTCCTCGTTGACCGTCTCGGCGTGCCGCGCGATCCACAGCGACACACCGGCGAGCGGCAACTCGATCGCCAGTCCGAGGATCAGCGCCTGCGCGAGATCCCAGCCGCCGGTCGCGGTCGTGATGTCGAACCACGCGTCCACGAACAGCAGCGCGGCGGCCGCGGACGCCGACACCTCGACCCAGGTCGAGCGCCGGTAAGCGAACCATCCGGTCAGCGCGAGCGCCGCGAACTCGATCACGTCGAACCCGACCCACGCGACGTCCCAGTGGGCCGACGTCGTCCGGTCCGGCAGCACGAGCCCGAGGTACACGGTCCACGGCACCAGCAGGACCGCCAGGATCAGGTACAGCGGGCCCGTCCACGACGGCGCGGGAGCGACCACCGGCGGGCGTCGATGCGGCCCCGGCGGGACGGCGAGCGGCTCGTCCAGCGGCAGGTCCGGCAACCGGCCCGCGGCGAGCGGCACCCCCGCCGGCGGACCGGACCCGATCGGCCCGGGTTCAGTCGCGGACGTGCCCGTCACCGGTGACGACCCACGTCGTACTCGTCAACTCCGGCAGCCCCATCGGGCCGCGCGCGTGCAACTTCTGCGTCGAGATCCCGATCTCGGCGCCGAACCCGAACTGCTCGCCGTCGGTGAACCGCGTCGACGCGTTCACCATCACCGCGGCCGAGTCACAGCCACGCACGAATGCCTGCGCCGCCGGCACCGACCGCGTGACGATCGCCTCGGTGTGACCGCTTCCCCACTGCCGGATGTGCGCGACCGCCGCCTCGACCGAATCGACGACACCGACGGCGAGATCGAGCGAGTTGTACTCCGCGGCCCAGTCGTCGTCGGTCGCCGCTACGACGTCCGCCCCGCCCGCGGCGACGACATCACCGTCGCCGTGCACCGTCACCCCGGCCGCAGCCAGCGCGGCGAGCACGCGCGGCAGGAACGCGCCCGCGACGTCGCGATGCACCAGCAACGTCTCGGCCGCGTTGCACACACTTGGCCGCTGCACCTTCGCGTTCATCGTGATCGCGAGCGCCATCTCGAGATCGGCGTCGGCGTCGACGTACACGTGACAGTTGCCGACACCGGTCTCGATCACCGGCACCGTCGACTCCTCGACGACGCTACGGATCAGTCCCGCGCCGCCGCGCGGGATGAGCACGTCGACGAGGCCGCGCGCGCGCATCAGATGCTTCGTCGACTCGTGGTCGATCCCCGGCACGAGCTGCACGGCGTACGGCGGAATTCCGGCGGCGGTCGCGGCGTCGGCGAGCACCGCGACCAGCGCCTCGTTGGACGAGCGTGCGGTCGAGGATCCTCGCAGCAGTACGGCGTTGCCGCTCTTGAGACACAAGCCGGCCGCGTCGACGGTGACGTTGGGACGGGCCTCGTAGATGATGCCGACGACGCCGAGCGGAACCCGTACCTGCCGCAACTCGAGCCCGTTCGGCAACGTCGATCCGCGCACAACTTCACCGATCGGATCCGGCAACCCGGCGACCTGGCGCAGCCCGTCGGCCATCGCCGCGACCCGCTCGGCGTCGAGCGCGAGCCGGTCGAGCATTCCCGCCGCCATGCCGGCCTCACGACCGCGCGCAAGGTCGGCCGCGTTCGCCGCCAGCACCGCATCGGTCGCGGCGACGAGAGCGTCGGCCATCGCGAGCAGCGCGGCGTCCTTGCGCGCGCGCGGCAGCGGGGCGAGACCGATCGCGGCGGTGCGCGCACGCCGGCCGAGCTCGGCGACTTCCTCCGCCGTCGTCATGACGAAAGCGTACGGCGAAACCGGGTGGCCGAGATCGGCACTGCCTACCAGCTGGCGAACAGGGGCTTGCCTTCGGCGTAGCCCGCGGCGCTCTGCACCCCGACCACCGCACGCTCGTGGAACTCCGGCAACGTGCGCGCGCCCGCGTACGTGCACGCGCTGCGCAGGCCGGCCGCGATCCGGTCGACGAGATCCTCGACCCCGGGCGTCGCCGGGTCGAGGTACATCCGCGCGGTCGAGATGCCTTCTTCGAACAACGCTTTTCGCGCCCGGTCGAAGGCGGAGTCGGCCTCGGTGCGCCCCTTCACGGCCCGCGCGGACGCCATGCCGAACGACTCCTTGAACAACCGCCCGTCCGCGTCGCGATGCACGTCGCCGGGTGATTCGTGTGTGCCGGCGAACCACGATCCGACCATCACATTGCTCGCGCCGGCCGCGAGTGCCAGCGCGACGTCACGCGGATGCCGGACGCCGCCGTCGGCCCACACATGCGCGCCGAGCCGGCGAGCTTCGGCGGCGCATTCCAGTACGGCGGAGAACTGCGGCCGGCCGACGCCGGTCATCATCCGCGTGGTGCACATCGCGCCCGGTCCGACGCCGACCTTGACGATGTCCGCGCCCGCTTCGACGAGGTCGCGCACACCCTCGGCGGACACGACGTTGCCGGCGGCGACCGGCACCGGCGGATCGAGCTTGCGGACGAGGCGCAACGCTTCGATCATCCGCTCCTGATGACCGTGCGCGGTGTCGATGACGAGCAGGTCGGTGCCGGCGGAGAGCAACGATTCCGCCTTCGCCGCGACGTCGCCGTTGACGCCGATCGCGGCCGCTACCCGCAGCCGGCCGGCCGCATCGACCGCCGGCTGATACAAGGTCGCGCGCAGCGCCGCGGTCCGCGTGAGGATCCCGACGAGACGGCCAGCGCCGTCGACGACCGGCGCGAGCCGGTGCCGGCCCTCGTGCAACCGATCGAAGGCGCCACGCGGATCGATGCCGGCGGGCACCGTGAGCAGATCGCTCGACATCACCCGGTGCAGCTGGGTGAACCGGTCGGTGCCCAGGCAGTCGGCTTCCGTCACGACGCCGACCGGTACGCCGTCCGAGTCGACGACGACGATCGCGCCGTGCGCGCGTTTCGGGAGCAGGTTGAGCGCCTCGCCGACCGTGTCCGTCGGCGCCATCGTGATCGCCGTTTCGTGCACCAGGTCGCGGCTCTTGACGAACGCCACCACATCGGCGACGACATCGAGCGGAATGTCCTGCGGGATCACCGCGAGACCACCGCGGCGGGCCAGCGTCTCCGCCATCCGCCGGCCGGAGACCGCCGTCATGTTCGCCGCGACGACCGGGATCGTCGTGCCGCTCCCGTCCGACGTCGACAGATCCACGTCGAGGCGCGACGTCACGTCGGAACGCGACGGCACCATGAACACGTCGTCGTACGTCAGGTCCCACGCGGGCGGCGAATCATTGAGGAAGCGCACGAGGATCCACGCTAGACGTCGATCAGAACGGCCGCCATCCGCCGGCCGCCGCGAGCACGAGATCCTCGCGCCGGACGTGCTCGTCACGGCACACGACCGCCAGGCCGATCACCTGCCACGCCGGCAATCCGGCGCTCTGCCGGTGCTCGCCCCACAGCCGCAGCGCGAGCGCGCACGCGTCGCCGCAGTCCTCGGCCTCTTCCCAGTAGCGGACTTCCGCCCGCTCGCCGTCGTACCGGCCGGACATCAGGAACGGTCGTTCGTGCGAGAGCCGTTCGAGCGCGGCCAGCACCTCGGCCGGATCGTGGTACGCGCCGCCGACCGTGAGGGAGACATGCCACATGCCGCTTGGCTGCATGGGGCCGCCTCCTTTCGGTCAACCCGGCAGCAACACCAGGTCGTCGCGGTGCACCACCTCGCGGTGGTACGCCGGGCCGAGCGCCGCCGCCAGGTCGCGAGTCGATCGACCCAACAGCGCCGGTAGTTCTCCTGCGTCGTAGTTGACCAGCCCGCGAGCGATCGCGTGGCCGTTTTCGTCGATCAGCTCCACCGGATCACCGGCGACGAAATCGCCGTCAATGCTGACAATTCCGGCCGGAAGCAGCGAAGTCCGGCGGTCGACGACGGCCCGGACCGCCCCGTCGTCGAGCTGCAACCGGCCGCGCGGCGTCGTCGCATGCGCCAGCCACAGCAGCCGGGCCGGCGCGCGCGAACCCGTGGGATGGAAACACGTTCCGACGTCGTCGCCGGCCAACGCCGCGACCACATCCTTCGCGTGTGCGAGCAACGTCGGCACCCCGGCGCCGGCGGCGATCCGCGCGGCCGCCAGCTTCGTCGTCATCCCGCCGCTGCCGACACCGGATCGACCGGCGCGCCCCAGCCGGACGTGCGCGACGTCGTCGTCACTGCGGACGTCGGCGATCCGCGCGCTCCCGCCGTGGCGCGGATCCGCGTCGTACACGCCGTCGACGTCGGAGAGCAACAGCAGCGCGTCGGCGCGGACGAGATGCGTGACGAGCGCGGCGAGCCGATCGTTGTCGCCGAAGCGGATCTCCTCGGTCGCGACGGTGTCGTTCTCGTTGACGATCGGGACGACGCCGAGCGAGAGCAGCCGGTCGAACGTGCGCTGCGCGTTGCGGTAGTGCGCGCGCCGGACGACGTCGTCGGAGGTGAGCAATACCTGCCCGACGGTGCGGCCGTGTCGCGCGAACGCGGCCGTATAGCGCTCGACCAGCAATCCCTGGCCGACACTCGCCGCCGCTTGCTGCGTCGCCAGATCCCGCGGCCGTTTCGTCAGCCCGAGCGGGCGCAAGCCGCACGCGATCGCGCCCGAGGACACCAGCACGACCTGCGTACCGTCCGCGAGCCGGCGGGCGATCGCGTCGACGAGCACCGCGACCTGTACCGCGTCGAGCCCGCCTTCCGGGCTCGCGAGCGACGACGAGCCGACCTTGACGACCAGCCGGCGCGCGCTCGCCAACGCCTCCCGCGTCATGGCGACTCGGCACCGTCGTCGCCGGCCGCGCCATCGGCCGCGCCATCTTCGGCGACCCCATCCTCGGCCGCCCCATCCTCGGCTACAGAGTGCCGGCGCGCGTTGCGCGCGGCCTTGCGTTCGGCGGCGCGCACCCGGTCGGTCTGTACCAGCCGCTCGTCGGTGCCGCGGCCGCCGAGCGGTGATGCCGACGCGCGCAACGTCGGCATCCAGTCGAAGGTCACGTCGCCGATCGTCACCTCCGCGCCGGCCTGCGCGCCGAGCGACGCGAGCACGTCCTCGACCCCGAGCCGGGCCAGCCGGTCGGCGAGGTACCCGACCGCTTCGTCGTTGCTGAAGTCGGTCTGCGCGACCCAGCGGCGCGGCCGGTCGCCGTGGACGACGAACGCCTGCTCGCCGGCCGGCTCGACGCTGAAGTCCACGTCGTTCACCGCTGCCGGCCGCAACACGATCCGGGTGGCCTCCAGTGACGGCGCCGCGGCCCGCGCGGCGGCCACCCGGTCGGCGATCGCGAACGACAGCGCGCGCAGCCCTTCGTGTGTCGCCGCGGACACGGTGAACACCGGCCAATCCCAACGGCCACGGATGTCGGCCTCGACGAGTTCGGCCAGGTCGCGCGCGTCGGGTACGTCGACCTTGTTCAGCGCGACCAGCCGCGGCCGGTCGGCGAGATCCGCGCCGGTTTGCCCGCCGTACAAGCGGATCTCGCTCTCGATCGTCTCGATGTCGCTGACCGGATCGCGCGCGGTTTCGAACGTCGCGCAGTCGACGACGTGCACGAGTACCGCGCAGCGTTCGACGTGGCGGAGGAACTCGAGTCCGAGCCCCTTGCCCGTCGACGCGCCGGGGACGAGACCGGGTACGTCGGCGACGGTGTAGACGAGATCGCCGGCCTGGACGACGCCGAGGTTCGGCACCAGTGTCGTGAACGGGTAGTCGGCGATCTTCGGCTTGGCCGCGGACACGGCGGCGATCAGCGACGACTTGCCGGCGTTGGGAAATCCGACCAGCGCGACGTCCGCGACGGTCTTGAGTTCGAGCACGACGTCACGCGCCTCGCCGGGCTCGCCGAGCAACGCGAACCCGGGCGCCTTGCGCCGCGGCGACGCGAGCGCGGCGTTGCCGAGACCGCCGCGGCCGCCGCGGGCGGCGACGTACCGGCTGCCGATCCCGACCAGGTCGGCGAGCACCTCGCCGCTGTCGTTGTCGCGCACGACGGTGCCGTCGGGTATCGCGACGACGATGTCCGCGCCGTTCGCGCCGTCGCGCATCGAACCCTGACCGGGCGTGCCATTGCCGGCTTTGCGATGCGGGTGATGGTGCAGATCGAGCAGCGTGGTGACGCTCGCGTCGACGACGAGGATGACGTTGCCGCCGTTGCCGCCGTTGCCGCCGTCAGGGCCGCCGAGCGGCTTGAACTTCTCCCGGTGGACAGACGAACATCCGTTGCCGCCGTTGCCGCCGGCGACGTGGAGTACGGCGCGGTCGACGAAGGTCGCGGCCATCAGCGGCGCGACCGAAGTCAGGCGGTCGGCGTTGCGGAACCCGCGTCGGCGGTGACCACGCTGACGACCCGGCGACCGCGCCGGGTGCCGAACTTCACCGCGCCGGCGATCATCGCGAACAGCGTGTCGTCGCCGCCGCGGCCGACGCCGTCACCGGGGTGGAAGTGGGTGCCGCGCTGGCGGACGAGGATCTCGCCGGCCTTCACCGTCTGGCCGCCGAAGCGCTTCACGCCGAGGCGCTGGGCATTCGAGTCACGTCCGTTGCGGGAGGACGAGGCGCCCTTTTTGTGAGCCATGGGTTATTTCCCCGCCTCGATGCCGGTCACCTTGAGCGTCGTGAGCTGCTGGCGGTGGCCCTGACGCTTGTGGTAGCCGGTCTTGTTCTTGAACTTGTGGATGACGATCTTGGGTCCCTTGCCGTGCTCGACGACCTCGGCGGTGATGCTCGCCTGGCTCAGTGCCGCCGCGTCGGTCGTCACGGTCTCGCCGTCGACGAGGAGCACCGCGGGCAGCGTGACCGACTCACCTGGACCGGCGGTGAGCCGGTTGACGGTGAGGGTGTCGCCGACCGCGACCTTGTGCTGATGGCCGCCGGCGCGAACGATCGCGTACACGGTGAAGCTCCTCGACTCGTTAGGGCTGCGCTGCCAGGGCAACTGCTCAAGGCTACGGATCGGGTCCCCGCGCGGTCAAACCCCGGCCCGGTTCGGCCCGTCGGCGCGTGGTGACCATTTTCGCCGACCATTTGCCGCGTGTCGTGGTCATCAGCCTCGCGAAGCGCGATCAGGTGGCAGGCTGGTGTCGTGCCCGCCGAGGAGCTCGACGACCTGGTCCAGCGGTTGACCGTCGCCAAGCTGGCGCTCGAAGCGGGCGACCAGGAGGCCGCGCTCGCCGCGCTCGACATCGCCCTGGCCACCGCCCGGCGGCTGCTCACCGACGCCCACGACGACCAGCTGGTACGGCGCCGGCCCGCGGGTTAGGGCACCGGCGCGGGGGCGGGGCTCGGCCAGACGAGCGTCTTGCCGGTCAAGGCGTGGTAATCCGCCGCGAGCGTGGCGGCCCCCGCGCTCTGCACGAACGCCTTCGTGGCGTTCTCCGGCCAGATCACCACGTAGACGCGCTCGACGAGGTGGTAGCCGTCGGCGACGCCGTTCCAGAACGTGTCGGCGAGGGTGGCCTCGGCGGCCCACGTCAGGATGCGCCGCTGAGGCACGTAGCCGCCGCCGAGTACGGCGTGGCCGCCTTCCGGGGTCTCGCCGGTGTCGGTCCACGGCTCGTGCCGGTCGAACTCGGTCTGGTTGCCGGGCTGCACGAGAATGTCGACCCACACGCCCCCGAACAGCGCGATGCCGCGTTCGACCGCCTGGACGTTCGTCGGATCGATGGTGCCGTACGCCAGCACCTTGACCCCGTCCGGTCCGCCCACCTTGTGCAGGTGGCTCAGCAGCCGGTCCGAGGACATGCCCTTGTCGTCCTGCGAACCGGGACCGTTGACGTTCGGATCGCCGTCCGGATCGAAATGGGGGTTCTGGGTCTTGTAGACCTCCCACACGAGGTCTTGCGTCGTCTTGCCCGGCGCGGTCGGGTACGCGCCGGTCATCAGGAGCCGGTGGTTCGCCCACCGCACCGCCTCGCAGTCGCCCGCGACGTCGTTGCCGAGCATCGCCAGCTGCGACTTGATCTTCTGCGTGACGTTGTCCTGAGCCGCCGGGACCATGCTGAAATCGCCGTGCACGGCGAGCTCGGTCAGGTCGAGCTTCGGCTTGCTGAGATCGTCGGGAACCCGGCCGTACTTTCGGCGCGGATGCGACGAGCTGATGGTCAGTCCGGTCATGAGCGCAATGGTGACCCAGCCCGGTACCGGCTGGCAAGTATGTCCGGGTCTAGCCCGCTTCGGCCTCGACCGGCACCGCCGTACTCGACTCGCCCGCCGTACTCGACTCGCCCGCGGTGCTCGCCTCGCCCGCCGCAGCCGCCTTGTTGCCGCTGCCTCGCCCGCGTCCGCCGCGGGAACGTTTGCGCGCCGGCGTCGCCGCCTCCTCGGCCCCCTCGGCCGGCTTGCCCGACTCGCCGGCGGCCGGCGCGACGGCCTTCTTCTGGGCCGGCGGCCGCTTCGCCGCGACCGGGTCGAGGGTGAGCACGACGCCGCGTCCCTGACATTCCTTGCAGACCTCGCTGAACGCCTCCAGCAGGCCCTGCCCGACCCGCTTACGGGTCATCTGCACGAGGCCGAGCGAGGTGACCTCGGCGACCTGATGGCGAGTGCGGTCGCGCCCGAGGCATTCCATCAGCCGCCGCAGTACGAGGTCGCGGTTGCTTTCCAGCACCATGTCGATGAAGTCGATGACGATGATCCCGCCGAGGTCGCGCAGCCGCAGTTGCCGCACGATCTCCTCGGCCGCCTCGATGTTGTTCTTGGTGACGGTCTCTTCGAGGTTGCCGCCCTTGCCGGTGAACTTGCCGGTGTTGACGTCGACGACGACCATCGCCTCGGTCCGGTCGATCACGAGGTACCCGCCCGAGGGCAGCCAGACCTTGCGATCGAGCGCCTTCGCGAGCTGCTCGTCGACCCGGTACGCCGCGAACACGTCCTCGTCGTCGGTCCACCGCCGCGCGCGCGCGGCGAGGTCCGGCGCGACCCAGCGCAGGTAGTTGTCGACCGTGTCCCACTCGTCGGCGCCCTGGACGACGAGCTCGGCGAAGTCCTCGTTGAAGATGTCGCGGATGACCCGGATGACGACGTCGGGCTCGCCGTAGATCAGCGTCGGCGCGGCCGCGGTCTGCGCCTTCTTGTCGATGTCCTCCCACTGCGCGTGCAGCCGGCGAAGGTCGCGCTCGAGCTCTTCCTCGCTCGCGCCCTCGGCCGCCGTACGGATGATGACGCCGGCCTCTTCGGGCATGAGCCGCTTGAGGATTCCCTTGAGCCGGCTGCGCTCGGTGTCCGGCAGCTTGCGGCTGATGCCGGACAGCCGCCCGTCGGGCACGTAGACCATGTACCGGCCGGGCAGGCTGACCTGGCTGGTGAGCCGGGCGCCCTTGTGCCCGATCGGGTCCTTGGTGACCTGGACCAGGACGGCTTGCCCGGTCTTGAGCGCCTGTTCGATCCGCGGGGGCCGGCCTTCGAGCGCGCTCGCGTCGTAGTTGACCTCGCCGGCGTAGAGGACAGCGTTGCGGCCCCGGCCGATGTCGACGAACGCCGCCTCCATGCTGGGCAGGACGTTCTGGACCTTGCCGAGGTAGACGTTGCCGACCATCGCGGCGTTGTCCTTGCGCGCGACGTAATGCTCGACGAGCACCCCGTCTTCGAGGACGCCGATCTGCGTGCGGTCCTCGCCCTGGCGGACGACCATGACCCGCTCGACCGACTCGCGCCGGGCCAGGAACTCGGCCTCGGTGATGATCGGCGGCCGGCGGCGGCCGCTGTCCCGGCCTTCGCGCCGGCGCTGCCGCTTGGCTTCGAGCCGGGTCGAGCCCTTGACCCCCCGTACGTCGTCCTCGGCCTGCTTTTTCGGCCGCGGCTCGCGGACGTGGACCACGGTCTCGACGCCGTCGTCGTCGACCCCGGCTGACTCACCGGTCTCGCCGCCGCCCTCGCCGGTACGACGGCGCCGGCGCCTGCGGCGCCGGCGGGCAGCCGCCTCGTCGGTCTCGTCGCCTTCGGCCGCCGTCTCGTCGCCCTCGGCGGTGTCGGCTTGAGTGGCGTCCAGGTCGGTGTCGACGCCGTCGCCCTCGGCGCCCTCGGCTCCGGCCGCGCCGCCGCGGCCCCGGCCGCCCCGGCGACCCCGCCGGCGACGAGCGCCGGCCGGTGCGGCCGGTTCGGAGCTACCGGGCTCGTCGAGGTCGAGACCCGGGCCGCCCGGCTCGCCCGCCGGCTGGGCGCCCGAGATCTGGGCGCCCGAGATCTGGGCGCCCGAGATCTGGGCGTCCGAGGTCTGGGCATCCGGGGCGTGGGCGTCGGGGGTCTCCGGCCGCTGGCGCGACGGCGCCGCGGTCTTCTTCGCCGCCGCCCGCTTGCGCGGCGCCGGCTCGTCGCTGGGGATGGGCGCTTGGAAGATCACCGACGGCACGCCGGCGGGTCTCGCCGCCGTCATGTGCGGCGCGCTGTGCCCCTCGGCTTCGCCGCCCGGCTCGGTCTCGGCCGCCGCGGCCGCCTTCTTGCCGGCCCGCTTGCGAACGGGCTTGGCGCTGGGCGTTTCGTCAACAGACGTCTCGACCTCGGGTACAGCCTTGGTCGTCCGCTTGCGCGCTGCCCGTTTCTTGGGTGGTGCTGCGTCGGCGTCTTGGCCGTCGGCAGCGATGTCCGTCGTGGAATCGTCAACCATGAGGGAAGGTCTCCCGTCCGCTCCCGGGTGCGCCGTCGGCGCTCCGCGCAGGAGCCGGTTCGTGCCGCCTGCGGGTCGCCCCGCGGCGGAAGCTTCGGACCGCCGCTAGCGCGGCGGCGTGGTCGTGGCGACGTCTCGGTTCAACGGGTCGATCAGCCTGGGATGGCTGCCCGCGTCCGCTGGTGACGCCTCGTCCAGTCGCCCCTGCGCCAGCCTGGTCACCAATGGCGTGACCGGCGTCGACAGGCTGCTCACGTGACGAAGCGCCGTCAAAACGTCGTCCGGTCGTACGGCAGGTGTGATATGCCGCATGACCACGTCCAGTATCGCACAGAACGCCGTAGGCGCCGTCTCATCGACCGCCGACACGCCCGTTGCGCCGGGTCCGGCAACCCGGAGCGCCACGACGACGGCGCGCGCGTCCACGGTCCGGGTGCCGTCCTTGGTCTTGCGCTCGACCTCGACGCAGTCCGCCGCCAGGAAGGCCGCGACCGCCGCCTCGGCCACCGCCGGCTCGACCCCGTCGAGGACGATCCGCCAGCGCGACGCCTCCAGCCGGTCGGCCAGCGCCGGCGGCTCGGCCTCGACGACCTCGACCACGTCCAGCCCGGGCGGCAGCGCGCAGTCGAGAGCGCTGCGGGTCGCCTCCGGATCGGAGACCTGAGCCAACCCGATCTCGAGGTACTCCGCCTCGGACGCGACCCCCGTCGGCGCCGCCCCGGCGTACGAGATCTTCGGGTGCGGGCTGAACCCGGCCGAGTACGCCATCGGCACGCCGGCCCGCCGCAACGCGCGCTCGAACGCCCGGGCGAAGTCCCGGTGCGAGGTGAACCGAAGCGGCCCCCGCTTGGCATACCGAACCCGCAACCGCTGCACCACCGGAGGCGGAGGCGGCCCCTCCGGCTGCCTACTCACGCCACACCGCACCTGTGGCGGCCGCCGCGCCGGTCATCGTCGCGACGCGGCGTCTCTCTCGCTTCGCTCGCGCCGAAGCCGCTAGTGCTCCTCATGACCGACGCGCCGTCCGCTCTCAGACCGGGCTGAGCGGCAAGAGCGGCCTGCCCGTCGGGCCTATTTGGATCTCTGTTCCCATGGTCGGGCAGACGCCGCAGTCGTAGCAGGGGGTCCAGCGGCAGTCGTCGACCTCGACCTCGCGCACCGCGTCCTGCCAGTCCTCCCACATCCAGTCCTTGTCGAGCCCGGCGTCGAGGTGGTCCCATGGCAGGACCTCGGCCAGTTCGCGCTCGCGGGTCGTGTACCAATCCATCGAGACGGGCGTGCCGGCGAAGACCTCGGCCGCCGCGCTTTCCCAGCGCTCGTACGAGAAGTGCTCGCTCCAGCCGTCGAACCGGCCGCCGTCCTCCCAGACCCGCCGGATGACCCCGCCGACCCGGCGGTCGCCGCGCGAGAGCAGTCCTTCGACGATCGACGGCCGGCCGTCGTGGTAGCGCAACCCGATCGAGCGGCCGTAGTCGCGGTCGCCCATCACCGCGGCCTTCAATGCGCGCAGCCGGCGGTCGACCGTCTCGTGGTCGAGTTGCGCGGCCCACTGGAACGGCGTGTGCGGCTTCGGCACGAACGCGCCGATCGAGATCGTGCAGCGGATGTCCTTGCGCCCGGCCGCTTCGCGGCCCGCCTTGATCACGTGTTTCGCCATCTCGGCGATCTGCAGCACGTCGTCGTCGGTCTCGGTCGGGAGGCCGCACATGAAGTACAGCTTCACCTGCCGCCAGCCGTTGCCGTACGCGGTCGACACGGTGCGGATCAGGTCGTCCTCGGTGACCATCTTGTTGATGACCTTGCGCATCCGTTCGCTGCCGCCTTCGGGCGCGAACGTCAAGCCGGTACGGCGACCGTTGCGCGACAGCTCGTTCGCCAGCGTCACGTTGAACGCGTCGACGCGGGTCGACGGCAGCGACAACGACACCTGCTCGCCGTCGTAGCGATCCGCGAGGCCCTTCGCGATCTCGCCGATCTCGGAATGATCCGCGCTCGACAGCGACAGCAGGCCGACTTCCTCGAAGCCGGTCGCGGCGATCCCGCGCTGCACCATCTCGCCGACGGTCGTGATCGACCGCTCGCGCACCGGGCGCGTGATCATGCCGGCCTGGCAGAACCGGCAGCCGCGGGTGCAGCCGCGGAAGATCTCGACGCTGTAGCGCTCGTGCACCGTTTCTGCCAGCGGTACCAACGGTTTCTTCGGGTACGGCCACGCGTCGAGGTTCATCACGGTGTGCTTGGAAACCCGCCACGGCACGCCCGGCCGGTTCGGCACGACCCGGCGGATGCGACCGTCGGGCAAGTAGTCGACGTCGTAAAAGGACGGCACGTACGCGACACCGTCGTGCGCGAGCCGCAACAGCAATCCGTCCCGCCCGCCCGGTCGGCCCTCGGCCTTCCAGTCGCGGACGATGTCGGTGATCCGCAACGCGGCTTCCTCGCCGTCGCCGAGCACCGCGGCGTCGATGAACTCCGCGATCGGTTCGGGGTTGAACGCCGCGTGCCCGCCGGCGATGACGAGTGGATCGTCGTCGGTGCGCTCGTCCGCCGGCAACGCGATGCCGGCGAGGTCGAGCGCGGTGAGCAGGTTGGTGTAGCCGAGTTCGGTGGCGAAGCTGACGCCGAGCAGGTCGAACGATCGGACCGGCCGGTGCGCGTCGACGGTGAACTGCGGGATGCCGTGCGCGCGCATGACCGCTTCGAGATCCGGCCACACGCTGTAGGTCCGCTCGGCCAACGTGTCCGCGCGCTCGTTCAGAACTTCGTAGAGGATCTGCACGCCCTGGTTCGGCAACCCGACCTCGTAGGCGTCGGGATACATCAGCGCCCAGCGGACGTCGACGGCGTCCCAGTCCTTGACCGCGGAGTGCAACTCGCCGCCGACGTACTGGATCGGTTTGGAAACGCCGGGCAGCAGCGGCTCCAACCGAGCGAACAGCGACTCAACCGGCACGGTTGTCCAGGCTACGCGCGCCGCGACGGCGTCACGTGCGCGAGCGCATATAGACGTTCTGGAGCAGGCCGACCGCGAGCATGTTCGCGAACATCGCCGACCCGCCGTAACTGACGAACGGCAGCGGCAGCCCGGTCACCGGCATGATGCCGACGGTCATCCCGATGTTCTCGAAGGCCTGGAAGCCGAACCAGCACACGACCCCGACCGCGACCAGCGTGCCGAACGCGTCGCCGGCGCGGGCCGCGATCGACAGGCCGCGCCACAGCACGACGCCGACGAGGATGACGAGCAACCCGGAGCCGACGAGACCCAGCTCCTCCCCCGCGACCGTGAACACGAAGTCGGTCTGCTGCTCGGGGACGAAGTGGCCGTTGGTCTGCGTGCCGTGGAACAGGCCCTCGCCGAACCAGCCGCCGGAGCCGATCGCGATCCGCGCCTGATGGGTGTTGTAGCCGAAGCCCTGCGTGTCCTTCGCCGGGTTCGTGAACGACGTGAGCCGGTCGATCTGGTACTGCTTCAGCAGGTGCAGGTGGGTGATCACCAGCGCACCGAGGACGGCGACCACCAGCAGCCCGACGACCCAGCGCGACGACACGCCGCTCATCGAGATCACGCCGAAGATGACGAACCCGAGCACCATGATCGTGCCCACGTCCGGTTGGGCGAGGATGAGCAGGACGGGCAGCGCGCACATCGCGAGCGTGAGCCACACGTCGCGCCCGTCCGGGCCGATATCCACCGAGTCGCGTTGCTCGCCGAGCAGCATCGCCATCAGCACGATGATCGCGATCTTCGCGAACTCCGCCGGTTGCACTTCGAATCCCGCCGCGATCGGGATCCACGAGTGCGAGCCGTTGATCCTCGTGCCGACGTGCGGCACGAGTACGGCGACGAGACCGGCGAGCGACGCGACGTACACGACCGGGGCGTACGCGCGGATCGTCCGGTAGTCGACCAGCGCGGCCAGCGCGGCCAGCGACAGGCCGATGCCGATGTTGAGGATGTCCTTCTTCAGAAACGCGTTGGGGTCGAGACCGTGCGCGACCTGGTTGGGTTTCGTCGCGCCCCACACCAGCAGCGCGCCCAACGTGCACAGCCCGCCGATCGCGAGGATCAGCACCCAGTCGAGCCGGCGTAACGGCGACTCGCGGTCGAGGGCACGTTCGCGGAACGTCTCGCGCCGCCGGACCGACACCGGCGAGACCCGCAGCGTGCCCGAGTCAGTCATCGCCGGGCCGCCAACCCGTCGCCCGTACCGCCAACCCCGGCGGACCGAACAGGTCGCCCAACGCGTGCGTCGACGGCGGCGGCGACGGGGACGTCGAGGCACCGGTCAGTACGGCGATCCGCGGCAGCGCCGCCGGCGGCGCGCCGGTCGGGAACGCGGCCTTGTGGTGCTCGAGCCCGAAGACCGAGTCCCACACCTCGCGCACGCTCGGCGCCGCGACGACGCCACCCTGGCCGCCGCGGTCGACCATGATGACGGTCACGAACCGCGGCTTCGCCTCGCCCGCCCGGCCGGCGAACGACGCGAACCACGCCGTCGCCAACCCGTGCTGGACGTCGACCTCGGCGGTGCCGGTCTTGCCGCCGACCTTGACCCTGCCCATCGGGAACCCGGTGAAGGCGTCCTGCGCGGTGCCCTTGAGCGGCACGTCGTACATCGCGTTGCGGATGTAGTCGAGGATCGCGGGCGAGACCGGCAGGTGCCCGCGGACAGGCGCGCGCACGTTCGCGACCAGCGTGCCGTCCGGGGCGACGATCGCCTTCACCAGCCGCGGCTCGAACACCGTGCCGCCGTTGACGAGCGCGGCGTAGGCGACCGCGAGCTGCAGGGGCGAGACGAGCACGCTGCCCTGGCCGATGTCCTCGTTGAGCTGGTCACCCGGGTTGAACCGCCAGCCGTCGGTGCAGAACTCCTGGTCGAGCTGCTGCAGGTAACTGCCCTTCGGCCGCCGCTTCGCGCCGGCGCACGCGTCCTTTTTCGTTTGTTCCCAACGTAATTTCTGGTTGTTGCGATCGGCGATGTGCCCGCTGGTCGCGCCCGGCAGATCGACGGCCACCGGTACGCCGAGACCGAACGCGCGGGCCGCGTGCTGCACGCCTTCGATCGGTCTCTTCTTGTCGTCGATGAGGCTGTTGTCGCGGATCCAGTCCTTGTTGGCGAGGCCGTAGTAGACCGTGTCGCAGGACTTCACGATCGTCGTGTGCAGGTCGATGAGGCCGAGCGATTCGCTTTCGAAGTTCTTGAACTCGCGGCCGCCGACGGTCACCGACGGGCTGCAGTCGTACGTGCCGTCGAGCGACGCGATGCCGTCGTCGAGCAGCCCCGCGGTCGAGACCAGCTTGAACGTCGAGCCGGGCGGATAGGCACTCGCGTACGCCTTGTCCAGCAACGGCGTCCCGGGCGCGTGCTGCAACGCCTGGTAGTCGCGCTCGCTGATGCCGCCGACGAAGACGTTCGGGTCGTACGACGGGTACGACGCCATCGCGACGACGTGACCGGTGAGCGCGTCGAGGACAACGCCGGCGGCGAAGTCGGCCGGGCCGCCGCCCTTCTTGACGTCGGTGTGATGGGCGCGGTCGACGGCGTCGGCGAGCGACTTCTCCAGCGACGCCTGCACCGTCGCGTCGAGGCTGGTGACGATCTCGTCGCCGGGCTGCGGCACCGTCTGCGACAGCGTGCTGGTGACCGCGCCGAGGTGGTCGACCGCGACCTCGGTGACACCCGGCCGGCCGCGCAGGTAGCCGTCGTACTCCTGCTCCAGGCCGGAGCGCCCGACGAGGTCGCTGCGCCGCGCGTC
This sequence comes from Frankiales bacterium, assembly GCA_025980325.1. Classification (GTDB taxonomy): domain Bacteria; phylum Actinomycetota; class Actinomycetes; order JAFAQI01; family JAFAQI01; genus BP-197. The sequence goes on along the minus strand of JAICXQ010000038.1, from coordinate 2,601 downwards.
CTGCTGTGTCTTCGGCAGTTTCTTGAGCTCGTCGAGCGTGATCGGCGCGAGGTAGCCGAGCACCTGGCTGGCGAGCGCGCCGTCCGGCTTCGTGTAGTCGCGGACCGCGCCGAGCTCGGCCGTGACGCCGGGGAAGTCTTCCTTGCGCTCGAGGATCTGCAGCGCCAGCCGGGTCGAGGTGATGTCGTCCTTGAGCTGGCTGACGGGGATCGGTTCGTACGGCGAGCCGTTCCAGCAACCGTGCGGGGCGCCCGGCCCGCACAGCTGGATCTTCGACTTGAGGTTCGTGTACGAGACGCCGAGCAGTCTCGACAGCCGGGTGAGGACGGTGGTGCCGCCGTCGTGCTGCCGCAGCAGCGCGACCCGGTCGACCGACACGACGAGCGCGGTCCGGTTGGTCGCCCAGCGCCGGCCGAGGTCGTCGACGATCTGCCCGCGCGGCGCCGACGCGACGATGTCGCGCACCTGGTTGTCCGCGGCGGCCTGCTGGTACTGCGGGCCGGCGAGCACCTGCAGGTACCACAGCCGGCCGAGCAGGGTCGCGAGCAGCGAGATCACGAGCACGCGCAAGACGATGAGACGCAGCCGTGATCGGTCGCTCACGAAGCTCGGACTCCAGACGCGTGGCGCTCAGTAGGTGGTGACCGGCTCCGCGCGCCGAGCCGCGCCGGACACGAGCGGCACGACGAACGGTGCCAGGATGACATCGTAGAGAATCGTCGCGGTCAGCGAATCGGCGACGCTGGTCGCATCGACCCGCGGATCGCCCAGCAGCGCGCCCACGCCGGCGAAGACGAGCACGACGGTCGCGCTCGCGCCGGCCACCACGACGACGGTCGTGACGACCGATCGCTCCTCGATGTCTTCGAGCAGCCCGGCGGCGTACCCGACCAGCGCATACGCCATCGCCAGCCGGCCGAGCGTGTGGTCGGCGGGCGGGACGACGTCGGCGGCCAGGCCGGCGGCGAAGCCGAGCACGGTCCCCCACGTCGGCCCCGAGACGACGGCGAGCGCGACGACGCACAGCAGGATGAGATCGGGGTGGCCGATCGGCAGATCCAGCGGGTTCACCACGCCGGTCTGCAGCAGCAGCGCCGTCACCAGGACGACGGCGGCGAGCACTCCGCGACGCATCGCTCAGTGGCTCCGGGTCGGGGACGGTGACACGGAACCCGCCGGAGTGGCCGGCGGTGTGCTGGGCGGCGGCGGGCTGGGCGGCGGCGTGCTGGGCGGCGGTGTGGGCGACGGGGACGGCGGCAGCAGCGAGTCGCGCTTGATGTCGCGCGGCGCGCTGACGACGACGCCGACCACGTCGAGCGCGCCGAAGGAGACGTACGGCGCGACCTCCGCCGTACGGGTCAGCGCGCCCGGCGTCGGCACGACGCGCGTCACCCGGCCGATCGGCACTTCGGGCACGAACGGGCGCTGCCCGATGTCGCCGAACGTGACCAGCCGGGATCCGACCTTGATCGAGCCCTGGCTGTCGAGCAGGGTGAACCGCATCGGGCCGCGGCCGCCGCCGTCGACGTGGCCGATCAGCTGCGAGGACTCCAGCCGAGCCCCGGCGCTGAACTGCACGTCGTTCGCGAGCAGCACCGTCGCCGTCGTCGGGCCGACCGACAGCGTCTTGCCGACGAGACCGTCGCCGTCGATGACGGTCATGTCCGGCGTGATCCCGTCGCGGCTGCCGACGTCGATCGTCGCGGTCGACTCGAAGTCGAGCGAGCCGCCGACACCGCTGACGTTCGCGGCCACGATCCGGAACTGCGCGATCTGGTCGAGGTGGAGCAGCTTCTCCTCGTCGGCCAGCCGGGCTCGCTCGGCGTCGGTGAGCCGGAGCTGGCCGCGCAGCTGCGCGACTTCCTTGCGCAGCTTGGCGTTGTCGGACTTGTAGCTCGACAGGTGCCCGAGGCTGGCGAAGAACGATCCGACCGGACGCGCGACGTCACCGACCGCGTTCTCGATCGGGCCGAACACGTCATTCGCGATCCGCCGTAACGGACCGCCGCTGCCGGAGCGGTAGTCGAGCGTGATCAGCGTGAACGCGGTGAGGAGCAGTACCGCGAGTACGACGCGGGCCCGCCCCGAGTCGCGCATCCCTGACTTGGCTTAGTGGCGCGGCTCGGAGATGAGGACCTGCTGGAGGGCCTCGAACTCCTCGACACACTTGCCCGCGCCCATCGCGACGGAGTTGAGCGGGTTGTCGGTGATGTGGATAGGCATGCCGGTCTCGTGCTTGAGCCGCTCGTCGAGGCCGCGCAGCATCGCCCCGCCGCCGGTGAGCACGATGCCGCGATCCATGACGTCACCGGAGAGCTCCGGCGGGGTCTTGTCGAGCGTCGTCTTGACCGCGTCGACGATCGCGTTGACCGGCTCCTCGATCGCCTTGCGGATCTCCTCGCTGCTGACGACGATCGTCTTCGGCAGGCCGGTGACGAGGTCGCGGCCGCGGATCTCCGCGTGCGGCTCGTCCGGCGCCGGGAACGCCGAGCCGATCGCCATCTTGATCTCCTCAGCCGTCCGCTCGCCGAGCATCAGGCTGTACTCCTTCTTGACGTACTGGATGATCGCGTTGTCCAGCTCGTCGCCGCCGACGCGGAT
>JAICXQ010000104.1 GCA_025980325.1 Frankiales bacterium | reverse complement strand
TAGAGCAGCAACAGCAACGACGCAGGCGCGTTGATCGTCATCGACGTCGACACCTGGTCGAGCGGGATGCCGTCGAAGAGCAACCGCATGTCGTCGATCGAGTCGATCGCGACGCCGACCTTGCCGACCTCGCCGTGCGCGATCGGCTCGTCGGAGTCGTGCCCCATCTGCGTCGGCAGGTCGAACGCGACCGACAAGCCGGTCGATCCGGCCTCGACCAACCGGTGGTAGCGCTCGTTCGACTCGCGGGCGGTGCCGAACCCGGCGTACTGACGGATCGTCCACGGCCGGCCGGTGTACATCGAGGGATACACGCCGCGGGTGAACGGGAACTCGCCGGGTGCGCCGAGCCGCTCGTCGGGATCGAAGCCGTCGAGGTCGGCGGCGGCGTACGTCGGCCGAATCGGAAAGCCGGATTCCGACTCCCGATCTTGTGACTCATGCGACTTGCCGCTCACCACGCGGTCGATGCTAGTCGCCGAACGTTGTAGCAATTGCTGGTCATTCAGCGCGAAATCAACCAGCAGGCGCTACAAGCTAAACGTGGGGTGCACACTGCGCGATGCTAGTGCGCGTGAAGCTTGTGCTGGACCTGCACGACATCTACAACCACGGCGGCGAGATCGACCGTGCGCTGCGCGGGATCATCGACGAGGCGATCGCCAAGAAGGCCAAGCTGGTCGAGATCATCCCGGGCAAGGGATCCGGCCAGTTGAAGAAACGCGTGCTGCGCTTCCTCGACCAGAAGGAGCTCAAGGCGCTGTATCACCGGGTGGAGAAGGACTCCGACAACTTCGGCCGCGTCTTCGTGCACTTCCGCTGGAAGTAGGTCAGCGCGGGCGGTCCGGATCGATGACCGCGGCGACGTCGAAGAACTTCGCCAGCGCCCGCGGTTGACCGGCGAACGCGTAGCCGTCGATGTGCCGGCGACTCAGTACGACGACGCCGTCGACGGCGAGCCGGCGCGCGGTGACGTCGATGTCGAACTGGATCCGGAATCCGGCGTCGCGCAACAGCGCCCGACCGGCCGTGCTCGGCCGTGCGCCGAACGGGTAGATGAGCAGGTCGGTCGGGCCGATCAGGTCGCGGGTCAACGCGAGCCAGCGCGACGTGTCCCGAGCGACCGCGGCGAGCGAGTCCTTCGACAAGTCGATGTGCCCGTAGGTGTGACTCGCGATCAGCCAGCCGGTCGCGCGCAGCCGCGCGACGAGAGCGCGAACCCGTTGCCGCGCAGCCGGATCGGTGAGGTCCTTCTCCCCGAACAGGCCCTCGTAACCGGTGACGGCGAGAACACCCTTCGCACCTTGCGCCGAGAACTCCGGATGCCTCGCCACCTCTTCGTCGACGAGCGGTACGACGTCGTCGTCGGTCAGCCGTATGCCGGACGCGTCGGCGTACTCCGCCTTCACGTTGCCCGACGGGTCGAGCACGAGCCGCTTCGCGAGAGCGCGACCGGCGAAGTAGTCGTAGTAGTTGACGTCGTCTTCGGAGAGCACCAGGGGCTTGCGCCCGACCGGCACCATGACGGTCCCCGCGGCCGCGCGGTGCGCGTCGACGAGGGTCCAGCCGTTGCGCCACAGCCCGTCGAGGATCGCGCGGAACTCGTGCGCCGTGACGAAGTAGTGCGCGAACCCGTGGCCGAGCTGGTCGTCGGTGAAGGCGCGCTCCGGCACGAGGATCAGCGGGTGGAAGAACATCCCCTCGACCGGACCGTGCCACGCGACCAGCGGCACCGCGGGTGCCGGCGACGGCGAGGGTGACCGCGACGGCGCAGGCACCGAAGTTGGCTGCGGCGCCGGACCGGCCGGCCGTCCCGCGGCGACGATCCGCACGCCGCCGTAATGGAGCTTGGCCAGCACACCGCCGGTCGCGCCGACCGCAGCCAGCGCCACGACGGTGAGCACCGTGACCAGCCATCGACGCCGCATGTGCTACCGACGCGCACCACCGCCCACCGGTTGCCCCACGGCCGCCGGACGCTTGTGCTTCGCGCGTCGAATCGCCATGAATGTCGCCCTAGGCACGCAGGTCCGGTAGCCTGCCTCGAAAGATGCGGACTTCCCTCGCGGCCGCGCTCGCAGCGGGCCTGACGATCGCCGCCCCGATCACGTCGGCAGCGGCTGCCGTCGCGACTCCGCATGACGACACCAGCGGCCCGATCGGCGGCCCGCTGCTCGGCTCGGACGGCGTCGTCGTGCAGACCCTGCCGGGCGGCCCGTCGTTGCCGACCGACCTGTCCATGGGCTCCTGGCTGGTCGCCGACGCCGACACCGGTGAGGTGCTCGCGGCCAAGGCGCCGCACGAGCGGTTCCTGCCGGCCAGCACGCTGAAGACGCTGACCGCGGTCACGCTCATCCCGCGCCTGTCGCCGGCCCAGACCCAGAAGGCGTCGGACACCGATGTCGCCGTCGACGGCAGCAAGGTCGGCCTGGTCAGCGGCTTCCCCTACACCGTCAAGACCCTGTTCACCGCGTTGCTCGTGGTGTCCGGCAACGACGCCGCGGATGCGCTCGCCGAGGCCGCGGGCGGCATCCCGACGACGGTCCGGCTGATGAACGCCGAGGCTAAGCACCTGCAGGCCCTGGACACCGTCGCCCGCACGCCCAGCGGGCTCGACGCGCCGGGCGAGTCGTCCTCCGCGTACGACCTCGCGCTGATCGCGCGCGAGGGGCTGTCGATGCCGGCCTTCCGCCACTACATCGGCGTGGTGCACGCGACCGTCCCGGCGCCGCACCGCCAGCACTTCGAGATCTACACGCACAACCGGCTGCTCACGACCTACCGCGGCGACATCGGGGTCAAGAACGGCTACACCATCGCGGCCGGCGGCACCTACGTCGGCGCCGCGACCCGCGGCGGCCACACCATCATCGTCACCCTCATGCACGCCAACCCGGACTTCTGGCCGCAGGCGAAGGAGCTGCTCGACTGGGGCTTCGCGGCCGAGGGCAAGGTGGTGCCGGTCGGCACCCTCGTCGCGCCGGTCGATCCCGCTGCCCGGCCGGTCGTCGAGAAGGTCCAGGCCCGGCCGGTGGTGGCCTCCGATCGCCGTACGCCGCCGGCCAGCGGCGGCGTCGCGTCGTGGGAGATCGCGCTGCTCGCCGTCTCGGCCTCGACCGCGGTGATGGTCACGTTGCGGCGGCTACGCCGGCGGCCGCGGCTCAGCCTCCCGCCCCTCTGATCCCCAAAAGTCACGATCTCTGTGTAGGGTTCGCGCTGTCGTCCATCGGATCGAGCAACCTGGGGTAGTTGTGGCACAAGGCACGGTGAAATGGTTCAACTCCGAGAAGGGCTACGGCTTCATCGCCGTCGACGGTGGTAGTGACGTCTTCGTCCACTACAGCGCGATCCAGAGCGACGGCTACAAGTCCCTCGAGGAAGGGCAGCGCGTCGAGTTCGAGGTCACGCAGGGCCAGAAGGGCCCGCAGGCAGATCAGGTCCGGCCGGTCTAGTCACCGCCGACTCTCCCGCTTCTCGTCGAAGGTCCCGGCTTCCGGGACTTCGTCGCGATACGCCTCGTACGCGCGGTAGTCGGCCTCGGTCGCCGGATCGTCGCGTAGCCCGCGCGGCCACAACCGGTACTGCCGTACGACGTTGACCTCAGCGGCGAGCAGCACGACCTGCGCCTGCAGGTAGAACCACGACAGCAGCACGACGACGGTGCCGAAGTTCTTGCCGTACGTCGACGACGCGCCCTTGAGTTTGTGGTCGATGAACGCGGTCGCGGCCAGCTGCAGGACTTGCAGTGCCGCCGCCGACATGAGCGCACCCGGAAGCGCGTGCCGCCAGCGCACCTCGCGCACGGTGAGCCAGCGGAAGAGCACCAGGAACAGCGCGGTGTTGAGCGCCACCGCGAGCGCCGTACCGACGACCCGCAGGCCCGGGCCGAGGTCGAGACCGCCGAGCGACGACGCGCTCGTCACGGCACTCGACAGCGCGGTCGTCACGATCAACCCGAGGCCGCCGACGACGATGAGGCCGAGCGCCCGCAGGGCGGAGGCGAGAAAGTTCGGCCGGTCGTCTCGCGGCACGAGGTAGACCGTGTTGAACGCGGTCTGCGCGGTCTTGCCGACGCCGAGCCCGGACCACAGCGCGAGGGCCAGCCCGACGACCAGCGCGACGATGCTGCCGTGCAGCGGCGCCGGCTGATCCTTGCTGGCGACGAGCGGCAGCTGCGCGAAGGCCGAGTGCTCGACGGTGTGCTGCCAGTCCGGATGACCGTGCAGCACGAACCCGAGGATCGTCGAGAACGCGAGCAGCAGCGGGAAGACCGAGAAGAACGCGTAGTACGCGACCAGCGCGGCGAGATTGCCGGCGTTGTCCTCGCCGAACTTCTTCACGACCGCGAACGGGAACGCCGCCCAGCCGTGCCGCCGCTGGAACCGGTCGAGTCGTGCGAGCAACGCCTTCACGACGACCACGTACCCCACTTCGGCGGGCTGGCGACCAGATCCGCACCCGATTTGCCGCGGGTCGTGGTCACCAGCCCTCCCAAGCCGCGGACGTTGTTCACCAGCCGTCGTCGCCGGCGCGGGGTCCCGACGGACCGGGCACGCCGGCGGTGCCGAAGACGAAGTCGCGCTGCGGCCGCCAGGTGCCGTCGACGTCTTGTTCGAACAAGCTGTAGCCCCACACCCGGAACGTCGCCTCGTAGCCGCGCAACGCCTCGAACGCCCGGTCGAGCGCGTCCGGCGGCAGGTCGTGCGCGACGGTCACGTGCGGGTGGTACGGGAAGCTGACCTCGCGCCCGAGCGGGCCGGAGCGCACCCGCGCCTCGAGCCGTTCGCATTCGCTGATGCCCTGCACCAGCGGGACGAACACGACCGGCGAGACCGGCAGGAACGTCGCCGAGCCACGCAGCCGGATGTCGAACTGCGCTTCGCCGGCGGCGATGCGGCGCAGGTGCTCTTCGATGCTCTCCAACGCCGACGTCATCACCTCGGTCGGCGGCAGCAGCGTCACGTGCGGGACGATGCGCTTCGCGTTCGGGTCGCCGAGTCGCTCACGCCAGCCCTGCAGCTCGCGGCCGTACGGCTCGGGGATCCCGATGGCCACGCCGATGTTGCGGGCCGGCCCGATCATGGACATGGCGTCATTCGCGTGGCGCAAGGAATCCGACGACGTCGTACACCTGCGCCAGCGTGTCGGCGGCCACCTTGCGCGCGTGCGCCGCGCCGGCCGCGAGTACGCCGTCGAGCCGCCGTGGATCGTCGAGCCACGACAGCGTGCGCTCGCGCAACGGCGTCGTGAACGCGACCACCACCTCGGCGAGGTCGGTCTTGAGCGCGCCGTATCCGTTGCCGTCGTACGCCGCTTCGAGCTCGGCGACCGGCCGGTCGGTCAGCGCCGAGAAGATGGTGAGCAGGTTGGACACGCCCGGCTTCGTCTCCGGGTCGAACCGGACCGCGGTGTCGGTGTCGGTGACCGCGCGCTTAACCTTCTTCGCGATCGCGGCCGGCTCGTCGAGCAGGTCGACGACGCCGGCCTGCGACTCGCTCGACTTGCTCATCTTCGCGCTCGGATCCTGCAGGTCGAGGATCTTGCCGGTCGCCTTGAGGATGTACGGCTCCGGTACGACGAGGATGTCGCCGAAGCGATGGTTGAACCGCTGCGCGAGGTCGCGGGTGAGCTCGACGTGCTGGCGCTGATCCTCGCCGACCGGCACCTGGTCCGCGCGATAGACCAGGATGTCCGCGGCCTGCAGGATCGGGTAGGTGAACATGCCGACGCCGATCCGCTCGGTGCCGTAGCGCGCGACCCGATCCTTGTACTGCGTCATCCGGCTCGCTTCGCCCATGCCCGTCAGGCAGGTCAGCACCCACGACAACTGCGTGTGCTCGGGCACGTGACTCTGCACGAACAGCGTGCACCGATCCGGGTCGACCCCCGCGGCGAGCAGTTGCGCCGCAGCGACCCGGCTCCGCTGCCGCAACTCGGCCGGGTTCCACTCACTCGGCGTGAGCGCGTGCAGGTCGACGACGCAGTAGAACGCGTCGTGCGTGTCCTGCAACGCGACCCATTGCCGGACCGCGCCGATGTAGTTGCCGAGATGGAACGAGTCGGCCGTCGGCTGGATGCCGGACAGCACTCTTGGTCGGTCAGTAGCCACGGCCGTCATTGTTCCGTACCGTCGTCGCCGCCCGCCCCGGCCTCCGTCGACCCGGCCTCGTCGAGCCCCGTCGTGCCGAGCAGCGTGACCCGCACCCGCGCGACCCGGCGACCGTCCATCTTCGTCACCTTCAGCCGCATCCGGCCGACCTCGACC
>JAICXQ010000071.1 GCA_025980325.1 Frankiales bacterium | reverse complement strand
GACGCGCGCGGGCGCCGCGTCCCGGCCACCGACGCGTCCCGCCGCGCGGCGGTGCTGCGGGCGGCCGCCGACCGGCCGCGGGCGCTCGCGTTGCTCGGTGCCGCCCGAGCGGAGGCTGACGCGCACGGGCTGGCCGCCTACCTCGGACCGGCCGACCTGCTCGGCGCGGCGACCATCGGCGGGCTGGACGATCTGGTCCGCTTCCTGCGCCACGAGGTGCTGACGCACGCCTGGTCGCACGGCGACGGTCTGGCGGTGGCGGCGTACCCGGCCGCGCTCGACGTCGTGACCGATGGCCTCGTCGCGACGTATGCCGGCCGGGCCGACATCGGTCGCGCGTGGCGGCACTGGTGCGCCGCGCATCCGAGTCCGGCGCCGGCGGTCGCGTTCCCGCTGATCGTCGACGCGGTCCGCCAACTCGACCCGCAGGCGCGGGTCACGGCGGTGCCGGCGGAGTGGGCGCAGCACATGCACGAGGCGTGCTGGGCGGTGCACCTGTCCGGTCGCGAACGCAGCGCGGCGATCACGCAACTGTCGGCGTTGCAGGCATTGTTCGGGCTCGCCAAACCGGCGGCGCCGGCGCACGCATTGGTCGCGACTGTCGTCGCCGCCGTACATGCATGCGCCGGCTCGGATCTGTTGGCGCCGGACGTGTACGACGCGATGACCAAGCCGTTCTTCCGCCTCTTGCCCTAGCCTTTGCGGTCATGGACGAGGCGACCGCCAACGACGTCGTCGAACGGCTGCGCGCCCGGCGCATCTTCGCGAGCATCAACCGCCGGGCGGGCGTCTACAACGTCGGGGTGCGGGTCGTGATCCCGGACGGCCGCGAGGCGATCTGGGACAACGACGGCGCGGCCGGCCTCGAAGCGATGGTGCTGCGCGACGGCGTACTCGTCGGGTTCGTCCCGCAGATCCCGGACAGCGACGACCTGTCGGCCGAGCAGATCACCGAGATCATCGCCGCGGCCGACTACGACAAGCGGCCCGATCCACCGTCGCCGCGGACGGCTCCGGCCGCGTCACCTTCGCCGCCGCCGCCGGCTCCCGCCCCGGCTGCGCCGGCTCCCCTGCCGACCGGCGGCTGGCGGAGCAAGCTTCGCCGCGGCCGCTAGCGGTAGCGCCGTCAGGACGGCGTCTATGCCGTCGTGGCGGCGATGATGAAGCGCACGGCTTCGGCCGGGGTGGAGACGAGCGGCACCGGGTCGTCGGGGCCGGTGATCGTCCAGCCGTGCAGCCACACCACCGGTTTGCCGAGCCGCCGCGCCAGCGCGATCTCGCTCAACGTTCCCCACGACCCACCGACGCCGACCACCGCGTCGGCCATCGCGACGAGCTTCGCGTTGCGGGCTTGACCGAGGCCGGTCGCCAACGCCTCGTCGACCCATTCGTTGGCCGCGGCCGGGTCGTCGCCCGGCAGCACTCCGACGACGCGGGCGCCGCCTTCACTGGCGCCGCGCGATGCCGCTGCCATCACCCCGCCGAGGCCGCCGGTGACGACGTCGTGACCGGCCGAGGCGGCCAGCCGGCCGACCTCGGCCGCCGCCGCGAGCAAGGCAGCGTCGTCCGTGTCACCGGGGCCGACGACGGCGAGCATTTGCGCGTCAGCCTTGCAGGAAGCAGACGTCGACGTCCCACTTCGCGAACCCGAGCCGCTCGTACGTGCGGATCGCATTCGTGTTGACCTCGTCGACGTAGAGCATGCATTGCGGCAGTCCGCGTGCGCGCAGGTATTGCAGGCCCCGCAACGTCAACGCCGGGCCGAGGCCGCGACCTTGCGCCGACGGATCGATGCCGACGACGTACACCTCGCCGATCGGTTCGTGCTCGTGTTCGTGGCCGCCGCTGGGATCCGCACCGTGCACCTTCGTCCAGTGGAAGCCGACCAGCCGGCCGTCGGTCTCGGCGAGGAAGAACCCGGCCGGGTCGAACCACGGCTCGCGTTCGCGCATCCGTACGTCGTCGAGAGTCCACGTGCCCTGGTCCGGGTGTACGGCGAACGCGCGGTTGTTGACCTCGAGCCACGGTTGCTCGTCCTGGCCGACGACGAACGTGCGCACGGTTACGTCGTCCGGCCAGGTCGGCGCAGGCACCGGCGCGTACAGCGAACGGCGCATCTGCCACAGCACCCGCTCGCGCCGGAAACCCATCGACCGCGCGAGTTCGGCGGCGCCGGACGACTGCCCGTGCGCCCACAGCCGGACCCGTGCGCCGGCACCGGTCTCGGCCAGGATGGCCTCGACGAGCGACTTGCCGATGCCCATGCCGCGGTGGCGCGGCCCGACCGCCAACTCCGCACTCGCGCCTTCGACCACGTCGGTCGTGTCGAGGTGCGCGTAACCGGCGAGGTCGGCGCCGCTCCACGCGAGGAAGTTGATCGCGGGCGCGTCGCCGCCGTAGCGCAGGTGCAGCATGACGTGCTCGGAGAGCGGGCGGGTGCCGTCGGCGTCGGTGACCTCGTCGACGAGATGCAGGACGGCGCGGACCTCGTCGGGGTCGAGCCGGGACCGAGGGACGACGCGGGTGCCGGTCTCGGTCATGGCCCTCAACTTACGGGCGCGTACTCCGGCAGCGGATCGACGGTCTGGGCGACGAACTTGTACCCGACGTTGCGGACCGTCCCGATCAGGCCTTCGCGATCGGGGCCGAGCTTCGCCCGCAGCCGCCGTACGTGCACGTCGACGGTGCGGGTGCCGCCGAAGTAGTCGTAGCCCCAGACCTCTTGCAACAGCTGCGCGCGGCTGAACACCCGGCCCGGATGCTGGGCGAGGTACTTCAGCAGCTCGAACTCCTTGAAGGTCAAGTCGAGGGGCCGGGCGCCGACCTTCGCCTGGTACGTCGCCTCGTCGATCGACAGGTCGCCGGACCGGATCTCCTCCAGCCGCTCGTCGGCAGCGCCGGCAGCGTGCGCGCGACCGAGCGCGAGCCGCAACCGGGCCTCGACCTCGGCCGGCCCGGCGGTGTCGAGCATGACGTCGTCGAGGCCCCAATCGGTCGCGACCCCGGCGAGGCTGCCTTCGGTGACGACCGCGAGCAACGGCGCCGACGTGCCGGTGCTGCGCAGCACCCGGCTGGTGCCCCGGGCCGCGACCAGGTCGCGCCGGGCGTCGAGGATCACGACGTCGGCCGGAGGTGCGTCGACCAGCGCCGCGGCGTCGAGCGGCAGCACGCGGACGGCGTGACCGAGCAATCCGAGCGTGGGCAGCACGTCCGCGGACGAGCCGGGAGCGTTGGTCAGCAGCAGCAGCGTGGCCAAGCGTCGTCACCTCTTGGAGCGGCGGGCGTGGAGCAGGTGGGCGGCGCTGCCCGAGGCGAAATGTTCGTCTCCCACAATAGCCGAGTGCGTCCGAGCCCACAGTTCGTTCATACGGCCGACGGCGAGCGGATCGCGGTCGCGCACCTACCCGGGCCCCGACACGTCGGTGGGCAGCCCGCCGCCGGCAAGCTCGTCGTGGTGCTGGCGCACGGCTTCACCGGCTCGATCGCACGGCCGCAGCTACGCCGGGTCGCCCGGACGCTGTCGGCGCACGCCGGGGTGGTCGCGTTCGACTTCCGCGGCCACGGCGCGTCGACCGGCCGATCGACCTTGGGCGACAAGGAGATCCTGGACCTCGACGCAGTCGTCGGTTACGCGCGCGGGCTCGGGTACGCGGACGTCGTGACCTGCGGCTGGTCGATGGGCGGCTCGGTGGTGTTGCGGCACGCCGCGCTCGTCGGCGGCGTCGAGGCGGTCGTCAGCGTGTCCGCGGTCAGCCGGTGGTTCTACCGCGACACCGCCGCGATGCGTCGGGTGCACTGGGCGATCGAGACCCGGCTCGGCCGGTTGGTCGCGCGGCATGCGTTGCGGACCCGGATCTCCGCCGACGGCTGGGACGTCGTACCGGAAGCGCCGGTAGACGTCGTCGCCCGGATCAGCCCGATCCCGTTGCTGCTCGTCCACGGCGACGCCGACCACTACTTCCCGGTCGAGCACCCCGAGGCCCTCTACGCGGCCGCGAACGAGCCGAAGGAGCTGTGGCTGGTCGAGGGCTTCGGCCATGCCGAGAGTGCCGCGACGCCGGAGCTGCTCGACCGGATCGGCGCGCACCTGCGCGACCTGGTCTCGTCGCCGGCCCCCCGACGTGAGATGGCGCCCTGACATGGCCCGCGGGACGTTGCGGTTCTGGGCCGCGGCCAAGGCGGCGGCCGGCGCGGCCGAGGAGGAGTACGACGCGGCGACTCTCGCCGACGCTTTGTCCGCGGCACAACAAGCACACGGCGCGGAACTGACGCGAGTGATCGCGCGCTCGACGTTCGTCGTCGACGGCGCGCCGGTCGGTGGCCGCGCGCATGATTCCGTGCTGCTCTCCGACGGCGGGACGATCGAGGTGCTTCCGCCCTTCGCCGGCGGCTGACATGCAACCTGCGGCTCGCAGGTGGCGTTGGAGGACGTGTGCGGATGACTGCGCCGGGGCGGGACTTCGACGACTTCGTCGTCGGCCGATCTCCGGCGTTGTTGCGCACCGCCGTCCTGCTGTGCGGAGGGGATCTGCAGGCCGGCGAGGACCTGCTTCAGCAGGCCTTGCTCAAGGTCGCCGGGCGGTGGCGGGCGGCGCGGGACAACCCGACCGCGTACACCCGCGCCGCCCTGGTCAACCTCGCGCATGACCGGCGCCGGCGGCTGCGCCGTCGTCCTGCGGAGGCTCCGTGGACGGCCGCAGCGGACGCCGGCCTTCCGGCCGCGGCGGAGGCTGACACGGACGCGGCGATCGCGCGTGACGTCGTCGTAGCCGCGCTTCGAGAGCTGCCCACCCGGCAGCGGGTCGCGGTCGTCCTGCGCTACTGGGAGGACCTGTCGGTCGACGAGGCCGCACATCTCATGGGCTGCTCGACAGGGACGGTGAAGTCGAACGCGAGTCGCGGTCTCGACCGGCTGCGCCTGCTCCTCAGCAGATCGGAGGCATGACTCGATGATCGACGACCCGACCGGGATCGCGCTCCGCGACCATCTGGACGACCTGTTGGCCGGGGTCCGGCCGCATCCTTCCTTGCTCGACAACATCCGGACCGAGCACCACCGCCGGTCGCGCCGGCGCGCGATCGCGATGGCGTCGGGATCGGTGCTGACCTCGGCGGTCGCGACGGCCGTCGTGGTCTGGGGATCGACGGCCGGCGTCGTCCACCACGGCCACGGCGGTGGTGGCCGCACCCCTCAACCGGTGCCGCTCGCGTCGCCGACCTATCCACCCGCGCAGCCGGACGAGACGTGGTTCTCCGCGTTCGGGCTGCCGCGCCCGAGCGGGCAGATCGCGAGGTTCACGCTGCCGCCCGACGACAACGATCCGCCGGACAGCCAGCACACGTTGCTGGTCTGGTACAACGCCGGCAAAGACACGTTCTGCGCGATGGATATCGTCCAGACCGCGCAATACCCGCAGGGTTCCCGGCTTGCCGGCGGCGGAGGTGGCGGCTGCTCGGACTCGTCGCCGGGGCACACGACGCACACCGGGCTCGTGACGAGCTCCGAGAGCTGCAACCGCGACTACTGGCCGTACCTGTTCGGCCTCGTCGGCGCCAACGCGCCGGTCGTCAAGGTCCACGGTGTCGGCGGACCCGATCCCGAGCTGATCGTCAAGCGGCTCGACGGTGCACCGAGGTCGTTCTTCATCGTCATCGACGCGACCGCGCCGGCGCTGCGCTTCGACTACTTCGCGAGTGACGGGCACCTGGTACGGCAGGACATCGAACGGCACGGCGGACTCGGACCGAACGCACCGGTGGACTGCCACCAGCCGGTGCCGACTGCGAGCCCGCCCGGCTGACGCCGGTCTCTGACACCATGGAGGTGTGAGCCGCGCCGAGCTTTCCGTCGTCGGCAGCGGTCTCGCCGCCGGCGTCGTCGCCGCGGCACTCGCCGGTCTCGCGCTCGTCGGTACGCCGCTGCTCGGCGCGGGAGTGTTCCTCGTCCAGGTCGTCGTCGCGCTCGCCTGGCTGGCCGCCCTCGACACCCGCGGCAGCCTCGGCGCGTTCGCCATCGCGATCGCCGCCGCGGCCACGATGGACGCGGTCATCGGCGCGACCCAAGGGCCGTTGATCGGGCAGGCCGCGCCGGTCGTCGGCGTCGCGCTCGCGGTCAGCCTGTTGCACCAGCTCTCCCGCCGCCCGCGGCCGGGCGCGACCCTGTCCCTCGCCGGGACGATGTCGGCGCTCGGCTTCGGCATGTGCGCCGCGTCGTACGTCGCCCTGCTGGGCGAGCGGGGCGGCGACCAAGCGGTCGCGGCCGCGTTGCTCGGCGCCGGCGTCGCACTCGCGGTCGGCCGAGTCGCCGACCTCGCCACCACCCGTCCCGCGGTCGCGCCGGGCAGCCGGCGCGGGTTGCCCGGAGTGGTCGCCGGCGTCATCGCTGCGATCGGCGTCGGTGCGGCGTACGGCTCCGGCGCGGACGCACTCGGCACCGGCGTCGGCGTGCGCCTCGCCGTCATCGCCGCCGTACTCGCCGTCATCGCCGACATCGCCGTCGATGCGGTGCTCGCGCAGGCACCACCGCCGGACGAGCGACGGCTCTCCGCACTCACGCCGCTCGGCGTGCTGTTGCCGGTCGTGCTCGCCGGACCGGTCGCGTACGTCTCCGGCCGGATCCTGCTGGGTTGACCGCGTGCGCCGCCGCCTGCTCATTCTCGCCGTCGTCCTCGTGGCGTTGCTCGTCGTCCTCGACCGGATCGCGGTGGTCGAGGCCGACCATGTCGTCGCGGCGCGGATCCAGACGCAAGAGCACCTCTCCACCCGGCCGTCGGTGTCGATCGGCGGCTTTCCCTTTCTCACCCAGGCGCTCGGCGGCACCTACGACAATGTGACGTTGACCGTGCACGACTTCCGCCGGTCCGTCGTCCCCGTCGACACGATCAGCGTGACGTTACACGGCGTGCACGTGCCGTTGAGCTCGGTCTTCTCCCAACACCTGTCGTCGGTACCGGTTGACTCGGCCAATGCCCGCGTGTTGCTCTCGTACGACGACATGAACGCGTACTTGCAGCCCAAGGGGCTCACGGTCTCGTCGGCCGGCAGCGGCCGGGTGCGGCTCGCCGGTTCGGTGACCGTGGCCGGGCAGAAACTGTCGGCGAGTGGTACGGCGACGATCGACGTGACATCGGACTCGCTGGTGCTGCGCGCGGCCAACGCGGTCAGCGTCGCGCTACCGCTCGCGGGGCTGCCGTTCGGGATCTCACTGCAGTCGGCGAAGGCGACCAATCAGGGCATTGCGGTCACGGCGTCCGCCCAAGGCCTGGTTCTGCACCCGCGATGAACCTACGGAGACCTGCCTTCGTGGACAGGAAGGTGACGGTCGTCAGCGGGGCCGAGGACGCGGCGCTGCGCATGCTGTACGAGCAGCATGCGGCTCCGTTGCTGTCCTATGCGTTGCGCCTGACCGGCGGCGACCGCGGTCGATCCGAGGACATCGTGCAAGAGACATTGTTGCGGGCTTGGCGCCACCCGCAGGCCCTCGATCCCGATCGCGGCCCGGTCCGGTCGTGGTTGTTCACCGTCGCGCGCAACGTCGCCGTCGACGCGCATCGCGCCCGCCGTTCCCGCCCGACCGAAGTCGGCGACGAACCGCTCGCGCTGATCCCCGTCGCCGACGAGATCGAGAAGGCCCTCGACTCCTGGCTCGTCGCCGACGCGATGTCGGCGTTGTCGAGCGACCACCGTGCCGTGTTGGTCGAGACCTATTACCTCGGCCGGTCTGTCGCCGAAGCGGCGACGGTGCTCGGCATCCCCGCGGGCACCGTCAAGTCCCGCACGTTCTATGCCCTGCGAGCTTTGAAGCTCGCGTTGGAAGAGCGGGGGGTGACCTCGTGACTTCGCCGGAGCATGTCGCGCTAGGCGCCTACCTCCTCGGCGCGCTCGACCCCCGCGAGCGTGCCGAGGTCGAACACCATCTCGGCGAGTGCCGCCGCTGCCGCGACGAGGTCGCCGAGCTTGCGCCGCTGCCCGGATTGATGTCGCGGATAACGGTCGACGAGGCGATCAGCGGACCGCCTCCGGTCGACGACGCGATGCTCGAGCGGCTGCTCACCGCCGCGACCAGCGAACGCCGTACCGAGGGTGTACGCCGCCGGTTCCTGGCCGCTGCGGCCGCGGTCGCTCTCGTCGGCGGATCCCTCGGCGGTGTCGCGGTCTATCGCTCGGCGACGGCGCAGACGACGCATGCGGTCGCCGCGTCCGCGGGCCGGGTGCACCTGCGGGTCGAGATGGCCGCCGCGTCGAACGGCACGGCGTTGACGATCTGGCTGTCGGGCGTACCGGCCGAGGAGCACTGCCAACTCATCGCGATCTCCGACACCGGTGCGCGCGAGGTCGCGGGCTCCTGGGAGGCGACCTACTCCGGCACCGCCGTGATCAAGGGCACGACCGCGATCCCGTACGCGCATCTGCGGCAGCTCGTCGTACAGACCTACGACGGGGTGAAGCTGCTGACGACGAACGTGTGAGGAATGTTCGCCGGCGGTCGTTAGGTTGTCTCACGTTGTGTCGTTGATAGGTCTGGTCGCCGTCGTTGCTGCGCTGGTCGCGGCGACGGTCTTCGGCCTGGTTCGGCGGCGGCGCGGCGGGCGCCTTCGGGTGACGGACGCGGCCGAGCGAGTGGCGGCGGAAACCCTCGGATCCGCACTCGGCGAGCGGGCGACGTTGGTGCAGTTCTCGTCGGCGTTCTGCCGGCCGTGTGTCGCGACCCGGCACGTGCTCGACGCAGTGGCCGGGACGGTGCCGGGAGTGCGGCACGTCGAGGTCGATGCCGAGTCGCATCTGGATCTCGTGCGGCAGCTCGACGTGATGAGCACGCCGACCACGTTGCTGCTCGACAGCCGCGGACGCATCCGCCGCCGCGCGACCGGAGTACCGCGGCGCGAAGCCGTGCTGGCCGCGCTCGCCGAGGTGATCGAGTAAGGGCGGTGCCGGCTCAGTCGGCGGCCGTCGGAGCGCCCGCGCCGACCTCCTGCATCGCGACGTCGCCCACGCCGGCGTAGTAGTCGCCCTCGCCGGTGCGCCGGCGGCGGACCGGTTCCGCCCGCAACCACGAGAACACCGCGCCGAGGAAGCAGCACCCGGCAGCTACGGCGAAGGCGAGGTGCAGGCCGGTGCCGAACGGGCCGGCGATGAGCGACGGGAAGAAGCCGCGGCCGGTGAGGAACGAGTAGTGCGCGGCGGAGACGTGCGCCGCCGATGCCGACCCGAGCAGTTGCTGGATCGGGTTGAAGCCGAGAAACGCCGCGAACAGCGATCCGATCGGGGGTAGCGCGGCCACCTGATGCGCCTGCGCCGGCGGCACTCCTTGCGCGGTGAGGCCGCCGTACAGGCTGTGCGGCAGCCCGGAGGCGAGTCCGAGTGTGATGATCGTGAAGAAGACGCCGATCGAGAGCACCGACGCGCTGTTCTAGAACGTGTTGAGCATGCCGGCGCCCGCGCCGCGCATGTCGATCGGCAGCGAGTTCATCACCGACGACGTGTTCGGCGCGAAGAACAATCCGAACGACAGGCCGACCAGCATCAGCAACAGCGCGAACCACACATACGAGAAGTTCATCGGCAACAGGTCGAACAGCAAGAACGTCACGCCGGTGAGCACGACGCCGGCGGTCGCGAACGGGCGCGGCCCCAGCCGGTCGGCCAGCCGCCCCGCGACCGGTCCGGCGACGAGGAACCCGACGGTGAGCGGGACCATGTAGATGCCCGCCCACAACGGCGTCGAGGCGAACGAATATCCGTGCAGCGGCAACCAGATTCCCTGCAACCAGATGATGAGCATGAACTGCAGCCCACCGCGGGCCAGCGCCGCCAGCAGGGCAGCGAGGTTGCCCATCGTGAACGTGCGGTTGCCGAACAGGTGCAGCTGGATCATCGGGTGATCCGAGTGCAACTCGATCGCGACGAACGCGACGAGGACGGCGGCACCACCGATGAGGCAGGCGAGCACGAACGGCTTCGTCCAGCCCATCGTGTGCCCGCCGTAGGGCTGCAGGCCGTAGACGATCCCGGTGAGGATCGCGACCAGGCCGAGGGCGAACGTGACGTTGCCGAGCCAGTCGATCCTCGCCACGACGCGGATGCCGTTGTCCTGCAACTTCAGGTACGCCCAGACGGTGCCGAACAGGCCGAGCGGTACCGAGACCAGGAAGACCAGATGCCACTCGACCGGCGCGAGCACGCCGCCGATCAGCAGCCCGAGAAAAGAACCGGCGATGGCCGCGACGCCGTTGATGCCGAGTGCGAAGCCGCGCTCGTTCTCCGGAAACGCGTCGGTGATGATCGCGCTCGAATTCGCGAACAGGAACGCACCGCCGACACCTTGGCCGAGACGCATCAACACGATCCACAGCGCGCCCGCGCGGCCGGTCATCCACGTCGCCGCGAGCGCGACCGAGAACACCGTGAACACGGCGAAGCCGAGGTTGTACATCCGCACCCGGCCATACATGTCGCCCACGCGGCCCAGGCTCACGACCAGCACCGACGTCACGAGCATGAAGCCCATGAGAATCCAGAGGAAGTACGACGAGTTGCCCGGCGCCAGCGGGTCGAGCGCGATGCCGCGGAAGATGTCGGGAAGGGCGATCAGCAGGATCGAGCTGTTGATCGTCGCCATCAGAATGCCCAACGTCGTGTTGGACAGCGCGATCCACTTGTAACGGGTGTCCCGATCGCCGGCGGCAGCAGAGGTCGTCATCGAGTTCGGGGGCCCAGACACTTGAGTCGAAAACGCGGCGGTCGCCGCAATTGTTCCCCCGGGTGGGCGCTGTAGTCCGGGCGTTGCCGTCGTACGGTGGGAGGTGCGGGGCCCCGGGACGTACCCCCCCACGCTCCCGGGGCCCCGCCCGCTGCGTGCCGGAGCCCACGCTCGCGGCGTTCTCCCGCCCACCTCACTTGCGGGCGCAAGCATCGGAAACGTAAGGTCGGTACGTGGACAGGACCGGACCCGTGCTGTGGAGCAGGCGCGCCGTCGACCTGTGCCGCGTCACGACCTGCCTGTGTCGAATGCCCTGAGCCCTAAGCCTCGTCCTGGGTCCTCCGACCCGCCGCTTTCGCTCGTCAGGGAGCCTTCCCCATGTACGTCGACCCTCGTGGTCCGCGTTTCGGCGCGGCCGTCACGACGGCTGTCCTCGCCGCCGTCCTGATCACCGGCAGCGGTTGGCTGCTCGCGGCACAAGCGTTGGTGTTCGCACTCGGCGCGTTCGGCGGCTTGCGGATCGCGCCGTACGGACTGGTGTTCCGCCTGCTCGTCCGGCCGCGGATCGGCCCGCCGGATCAGATGGAGTTCGAGGCGCCGCCGCGGTTCGCGCAAGGCGTCGGCTTCGTGTTCGCCGCCGTCGGTGCGGCCGGCTATCTCGGCGGCGTGACCGCGCTCGGCGTGGTCGCCACCGCGGGTGCGTTCGGCGCGGCGTTCCTGAACGCGGCGTTCGACTTCTGCCTCGGCTGCGAGGTGCACCTTCGATTGAGCCGGCTGCTCGGCCGACCCGTCATTCGTTACGTCACAGACAACCGGAGGAGAGAGGCTCATGCCTAGGAACAACGTGCTCGTCGACGCCGAGTGGGTCGAAGCGCATCTCGACGACCCGAAGGTCGTGCTCGTCGAGGTCGACGAAGACACCGCCGCGTACGAGAAGAACCACATCCGCGGTGCGGTCCGCATCGACTGGAAGAAGGATCTGCAGGACCCGGTCAAGCGCGACTTCGTCGACCAGGCGCAATTCGAGAAGTTGTTGTCGGAAAAGGGAATCTCGAACGACGACACCGTCGTGCTGTACGGCGGCAACAACAACTGGTTCGCGTCGTACGCGTACTGGTACTTCAAGCTGTACGGCCACGGCGACGTCAAGCTGCTCGACGGCGGCCGCAAGAAGTGGGAGCTCGACAGCCGCGAGCTCGTCGAGGAAGTGCCGGCTCGGAAAGCAACCACATACACGGCACAAGCGCCCGACACATCGATCCGCGCGTTCCGTGACGAGGTCGTCGCCTCGATCGGCGTGAAGAACCTCGTCGACGTGCGCTCGCCGGACGAGTTCACCGGCAAGATCTCCGCTCCCGCGCACCTGCCGCAGGAGCAGGCGCAGGTCCGGGGCCACATCCCCACCGCGCGGAACATCCCCTGGTCGAAGGCCGCGAACGACGACGGCACGTTCAAGGCCGACGACGAGCTCCGCTCGGTCTACGCGGGCGCGGGGGTGGACCTCGACGCGAAGGACACCATCGCGTACTGCCGGATCGGGGAGCGCTCGGCGCACACCTGGTTCGTGCTCCACGAGCTGCTCGGCCAGCAGAACGTGAAGAACTACGACGGGTCATGGACGGAGTACGGCTCGCTCGTCGGCGTGCCCGTCGAGACCGGTGCCGGCCAGACGGGGGAGCAGGCCTGATGTGCGGCGCCCCTGCGCAGGACCTCGACCTCTCCGGCGTCGACCTGTCGAAGGAGGCCGTCATCGCGGGCGTCGTCTCCCGCGGTGACGACCCGGTCCCGGGTGCCTACGTCCGCCTGCTGGACGCGACCGGCGAGTTCACGGCCGAGGTGCCGACCTCCGCGACCGGGCAGTTCCGCTTCTTCGCGGCGCCCGGCACGTGGACGGTGCGGGCGCTCGCCCCGAAGGCGGAGCCCGTCGACCGCACGGTCGTCGCCGCCCTGGGCGACGTCGCGCGCGTGGACGTCAGCGTCGGCTGAGGGACGCCCTCTCCGCTCAGTAGACGAGGGCCTGGGCGCCGGGGGCGAGTGCCTCCTCCACGAACGATGCGGAACCGGCGACGCGGACACCGGGGATGACGTCGTCCCCGGTGATGCCGCGGCGCGCGGCGCACTGCGTGCACAGCGTCACGGTCCCCGCCGCCAGGACCGCGTCGAGCAGGTCGGGGAGCGGCGCCGCGTGCGGCAGCGCGAACTCGGCCGCCCGGCCGGGCAGCGCATACCACGCCGACTCGCCGGTCAGCCACAGCGAGACGGGGACACCGGCGGCCGCTGCGGTCGCCGCGACCGTGAATGCCTGCGAGCAGCGCTCCGGGGCGTCCGCCCCGGCCG
>JAICXQ010000024.1 GCA_025980325.1 Frankiales bacterium | reverse complement strand
CGCTGCGCGACCTGCGCGCGGCCAACCCGTTGCTCGGCCTCACTGCCGACAAGCTGGAGGAGACCATCGTCACCAGCGCGGGAGTCAACCGCGACCTGACCTACAGCGTGCAAACGCAGGGCGGTGTCACGTCGTTGGTTCTCGACGAGACCGACACCGACGCCGCAGGCGCCGCGTTGCCGTCACCGCGGCAGAAGACGGTCATCTCCCATCTCGTGAACGACGCGAGCCAGCCGGTCTTCAGCGTCGTCGCGACGGCACCGACGTTCTCGACGACGGATCCGACGATCGACAAGGCGACCTGTGTCATCGCCGGCCAGACGCCGACGGCGTACGCGCGCTCGTGCGTCGGCACCATCGAGGTCGAGTTCGTCGTCGACCAGATCAACTGGACGACGGGCACATCGGCGTGCGCCGCGCGCAGCGCGCCGGCGCAGTGTTACATCGACATCAGCGACGCCGCCGACATCCGGAACGCATCGTGATCGGCCGCTTCAACAGGGACGACGACGGCAGCATCGTCATGGCGATGCTCGCGATCGTCGTCGTCACCGGACTGCTGACCCTCGGCCTCGCGACCATCCTCAGCTCGCACCTCGCGGCCCGCCACGACGTCGCGTTCGAGTCCGCGCTCACCGGCGCCGAACGCGGTCTCGACGAGATGGTCGCGCAGGCGAAGGCCGACCCCACCGCGACGTCGTTCGCGGCCATCACCGGGACGGCCGCGAACGGTACGACGTACTCCGCGTCCGCGTCCGCGGTGTCCGGCGGTTGGCTGGTCGACTCGACCGGCACCTCGACCAACCAAGGTCGCACCATCACCCGGCGCATCCAGGCGACCGTCAGCGTCGGTGACCTGCTCAGCATGCCGCTGTTCGGCAAGACCGCGCTGAACCTCGGCACGAGCGGGCCGAGTGCCGTCGATCGCTACGACTCCGCGATCAGCTCCGACGTCTGTACGACGTCGGGCGCGGCGGCGTCGATGTCGGACTCGGACACCCGCATGTGCACGCACGCCGCGCAGCCGTACGGCGCGGCCGCGACCGACGGGCCGTTGACGATGCGGTCGGCGGATCTGCCGAGCATGAGCGGCGTCGGCGTCTTCAACGCGCCGGCGCCGGGCTTCACCGATCCGGCCGCGACCGGCAGCTGCGCCGGGGATTCCGGAATTCAAGCGGCCTGCGGTACGACGATCGTGATGCACCACGAGCGGCTCGATTTCCTGTCGGCGTCGGTCTGTTCGCAAGGCATCGGCGCGGGCGCAGTCGCGTACACCGGGACGACGGCGCTCGCGGCGAACGCGGTCTACAGCTTCACCGACGTCACGCTCAACGCGACCGCGATCGCCAACCTCGCCAACCTCGCCGGCTCGCAGATCGTCATCTGCTTCAACGGCACGCTGACCATCCCGGCCGGGCTGTCGTTGAACTCGACGTTGAAGTGTTCGGCCGTCACCTCGCCGTCGTGCACGCCGAGCCGGTACGACCCGCGACCGCCGTCGACGCTGCTGCTCGTCAGTGCCGGCGGCGGATCGGGCACGCCGGCGGTCAGGCTCGGTAACGGCTCGTCGTCGGAGACCAGCCTCTCCGCCGTCGTGTATGCGCCGGACGCCGACTGCACCGCCACCGGGCACGTCGACGTGTACGGCTTGCTCGTGTGCGGATCGGTCGACGCGGCCGGCGGCGTCGACGTCCACTACGACACCGAGGTCGACCAGCTCAGCACGACCGCCGGCTTCGACCGGCCGGTCACCGTCTCGGGCTGGCGCGAGCTCTAGCGTCCTCCGTACGTCACCGTCCGGGCACCGTCAGGTCACGGTCGATCACGCGCCGGTCACGATTCGGCACTGCCGGTCACGATTCGACCGTCAATAGGGCCGATCCCCCTTTCGCCACCGTCGAACTCTTGCCTACGGTTCACGCCGATCGCCCGGGTCGGAGTTCGCTGCGGCCCGGCTGGGCAACGATCACGTGAGTCGACATCGGTGAGACTTCACCGGTGCCACCGACACGATGAGAGGCTTGGCGATCGACGATGTACGGACTGTTCACCCGCCACCGCGGCGCGATTCGCGTCGGCACCGCCACCGCCGCGCTCGGCCTGCTGCTGGCCGGTTGCAGCAGCGGCTCCGGGTCGCACCCGGGCGGGCCGACCGCGCAGAACGTGTTCAACGCCGGCACCACCGGTGTGCGCAACCCGTCGACGAAGGTAGGCGGCACGCTGAACTTCATCGCCGACGGCGACTGCGACTACTGGGATCCCGCGCGCACGTACTACGGCCACTGCTGGGACATGCAGCGGCTGTTCTCGCGCGGCCTCATGGCGTACAAAGCGCTGCCCGGAACCGGGAGCCTCGACGTCGTCCCCGACATCGCGACCGCCCCCGGCGCGAGTCCGGACGGCAAGAACTGGACCTATCACCTGCGGACCGGGCTGAAGTTTGAAGACGGTTCGCCGATCACGTCGAAGAACGTCAAGTACGCGATCGAGCGGGTCTTCGCCCAGAGCGTCATCAACGGCGGTCCGACGTACGTCATCACGTTCCTCTGCCCCGGCGGCGCGAACGCGGCCGGCGGTTGCGACACGTACAAGGGCCCGTACGTCGACAAGGATCCGAGCCATCTCGGCCTGTCGACGATCGACACCCCCGACGACAACACGATCGTGTTCCACCTGAACACCGTGGTCGGCGACTGGAACTACATCATGGCGCTGCCGGCGACGACGCCGGTCCCGATCGGGTACGACCAAGGGCCCAAGGGCGGCGCGAAGTACACGTTCCACCCGATCTCCGACGGCCCGTACAAGTTCGACTCGTACACGCCGGGCAAGAACCTCACGCTGGTGCGCAACACGTACTGGCAGTCGTCGAGCGATCCGTTTCGCAAGGCGCTGCCGGACAAGATTGTCTTCACCGTCGACACCAACGACATCGACGTCGACAACCGGCTGATCAACAACATCGCCGACGTCGACATCAACGGCGTCGGCGTGCAGGTCGCGACCCAGGGCAAGATCCTCACCGACCCTTCGCTGAAGGCGCGCGCGGACAACCCGATCACCGGCGCGACCCGCTACCTCGCGATCGAGTCGAAGGTCGCGCCGTTCACCAATGTGCATTGCCGCCGGGCGGTGCAGTACGCGGTGAGCAAGGTCGACTGGCAGACCGCGCGCGGCGGCCCGATCGGTGGCGGGGACGTCGCGACGTCGATGTTGAACCCGGCGGTGAAGGGCTACACCAAGTTCGACGCCTACCCCGACGACAACGGCAAGGGCGACCTCGCGAAGGCGAGGGACGAACTGAGGTTGTGCGGCAAGCCGAACGGCTTCACGACGCACCTCGCGTCGAGCAACACGACCAAGGGCAAGAACATGGCCGCCGCGGTGCAGTCGTCACTCGCCCGCGTCGGCATCAAGGTGACGATCGACCTCGGCGACAACGCGACGTACTACAGCCAGTTCATCGGCTCGCCGTCGGTCAACCGCCGCAAGGGCTTCGGCCTGATGGTCGCCGGTTGGGGAGCGGACTGGCCGACGGGTTACGGCTTCTTCTCCTCGCTCGTCGACGGTCGCAAGATCCTCGCGCAGGGCAACTCCAACTACTCCGAGGTCGACGACCCGAAGGTCAACTCGATGATCGACGAGGCCGTCGGTACCACCGACGCGAACAAGGCCGCCGCGATCTGGGGTCAGGTCGACAAGCAACTGATGTCGGTCGACGCGACGCTGGTCCCGATGACGTGGGACAAGGCGCTCGTCATCAACAGCCAGAACGTCACCAACGCGTTCATCCTCACCAGCCTGCTCGGCGTCTACGACTTCCAGGCCATGGGCCACGTCTGATCCGTAAGGCGCGCCGCGGGGAGCGGTCCGTGGCCGGTGGAGTTGCCCCCGCCGGTCACGGACCTTTCTCCTTAGGCTGTTGTCGTGGCCGAGGCGGAGTTGCTGACGATCGAGCAACTCGCCGCCCGCACCGGGATGACCGTCCGCAACATCCGCGCGCACGTCACCCGCGGCCTCCTGCCGCCGCCGCGGCTGCGCGGTCGCACCGGCTTCTACGGCGCCGAGCACGTCGCCCGGTTGCAGCTCATCGCCGGGCTGCAACAGCAGGGTTTCAACCTCGCGTCGATCCGCAAGCTGGTCACCGGCCCGGCGGCGCCGAGCCCGCAGGAGACGATCGCGTTCTACCGGACCGCGCTCGGCCCGTGGCTCACCGAGGCGCCGCAGATCATCGGCGAGGCCGAGCTCGCGGCCGGGTACGGCCTGCTTCCCGACCCGGCGTTGCTGGCCCGGCTGCGGGAACTCGGCGTCGTCGAACCGGTCGGCGCCGAACCGGGGGGACACGGCCAGGTGCGGGTGCTCAACCCGACGTTGCTGCGCGTCGGACGCGAGCTCGCCGGGATGGGCTACGGGGTGGAGCAACTCGTCGGCGTGCTCACGGTGCTGCTCGCGCACAGCCGCGCGGTCGCGGACGCGTTCGTCACGATGTTCCTCGAAGTGCACTGGCGGGCGTACGTCGAGGCGGGCATGCCGCCGGACCGGCTGCCCGAACTGCGGTCGGTCATCGAGGCGTTGCAACCACTCGCCGCGCAGGCCGTCGTCGCGGCGTTCCAGCAGGAGATGACGACCGCGGTGGGACGCGCGTTCGACCGCGAGGCGGCCAGCCTGGACACTGGAGCGAACTGACGGCGAGAGGACGGCCACATGGCGCGGGTTGCGATCGTCACCGGCGGCGGCTCGGGTATCGGCGAGGCGCTGTGCCGCGCGCTGGCATTGCGCGGTGACACGGTCGTCGTCGCCGACATCGACGGCGCCGCCGCGCAACGCGTCGCCAGCGACATCGGCACCCGCGCGGCAGCGGCGAAGGCCGACGTCCGGGACTCGGTCGCGGTGCAGGAACTCGTCGACGACACCGTGGCGGCACACGGCCGGCTCGACCTGATCGTCAACAACGCCGGCATCGGCGTCGGCGGCGATCTGCTCGAGCTCACCGTCGCGCACTGGGATCGGATCATCGACATCAACCTGCGCGGCGTCGTGCACGGCATCCAGGCCGCGTACCCGGTGATGGCCCGGCAACGGCGCGGGCACATCGTCAACATCGGCTCGGTCGCCGGCCTCACCCCGCCGCCGTACCTCACGCCGTACGTCGCGACGAAGCACGCGGTCGTCGGTCTCTCGCTCGCTTTGCGCGGCGAAGCGAAGGCACACAACGTCGGCGTCACCGTCGTGTGCCCGGGCTGGACCGATACGCCGATCCTCGACTCGACCGGGCCGGCGGACCTGCCCCGGCCCGCTTCCGCGATGGAGGGTGGCGTCCGCGAAGCCGCGGAGAAGATGGGCAAGCTGTACTCGCCGCACGCGCTGGCGCAGGACATCATCCGCGGCATCGAGCGCAACAAGGCGATGGTCGTCGTCCCGCGACAGGCGCGCATCCTGTGGCGGGCGATGCGGATCGCGCCGACCGGAGTGGCCGCGTTCATCGGGTTCACCGCGCGGCGCGAGCACCAGAAGCGATTGGCCCATCAGCGGCTGGCACAGGGTTGACCGCTCGCTACGCCGGCATCGGCGTGAGTCCGGGGACGGCGGTCGGACCGGTCGCGCGCGTGCACGGTCCAGTGCTGCCGGCCCGGGGAACCACGCCGGTCGATCCGGGCGTCGCGGCCGAGGAGGTCGCGGCCGCGCTGGATGCGGTCGGATCCGAACTGGAGTCGCTGGCCGCCCGGGCCGGCGCGTCCGGCGCGGTGCTGGGCCGGCAGGCGCGCATGGTCGGCGACCCGGCATTGGCGGCGTTGATCCGCCAGCTCGTCCGCGCCGGCCGCGGCGCCGCGCGAGCCGCATGGGAAGGGATCGGCGCCTACCGCGACATGCGCGCCTCCGATCCGCTGCGGCCGGCGCCGGACGCGGCCGAGCTCGACGACGTGCGCGACCGCGTCGTCGCGCGCCTCTTGGGAGAGCCGCCGCCGAGCATCCCGGATCCGGGAACGCCGTACGTTCTCGTCGCCCGCGACCTGTCGCCGGCGCTGACCGCGACGCTCGATCCCGGCCGGGTGCTGGCCCTCGTGACCGAGCGCGGCGGGCCGACCTCGCACACCGCGGTTTTGGCTAAATCATTGGGAATTCCGGCAGTCGTCGGCGCGCCTGGCGTCGCCGCATTGGCGACCGGGCAACGCGTCGCCGTCGACGGCACGGCGGGGATCGTCACTGCGGATCCGGATGCCGAGACCGTCGACGCGCTGCACCGTCACGGCCCGCGGCCGCCCGAACGGTTGGAGACCGGTCCCGGGCGTACGGCGGACGGCCGGCCGGTACAGTTGCTCGTCGCGGTCGGGGGCAAGTCCGACCTCGACGAGGCGCGCGAGGTCGGGGCCGAAGGCGTCGGCGTGTTCCGGACCGAGTTCATGTTCCTCGACCGGGACGTGCCGCCGACGGTCGAGGAACAGGTCGCGGCGTACCGGGAGGTGTTCGACGCGTTCCCGGGTCGGCCGGTGACCGCGCGCACCCTCGACATCGGTGCGGACAAGCCGGTGTCGTTCGTCCGGCTCGGCGATCAGCCGAACCCTGCGCTCGGCGTGCGTGGCCTTCGGGTCGCGCGCCGGCACCCGGCGCTGCTGACCGACCAACTGACGGCCATCGCGCGCGCGGCCCGCGAAACCAAGGCCGACGTACGGGTGATGGCGCCGATGGTCGCGACGACGGCCGAAGCCGCGTGGTTCGCGGCCCGGTGCCACGAGGCCGGGCTCGCGTCCGTCGGCGTCATGGTGGAGATCCCGGCGGCGGCGTTGCGCGCCGGCGACCTACTCCGCGTCGTCGATTTCGTCTCGGTCGGATCGAACGATCTGGCGCAGTACGCGTTCGCGACGGATCGGGCCGACGGCGAGTTGGCGGACCTGCTCGATCCGTGGCAGCCGGCGTTCCTCGATCTGGTCGCCACGGTGTTGCGGGCGGGCGTGGTCGCCGGCCGGGCCGTGACGGTGTGCGGCGAGGCGGCCAGCGATCCGCTGCTCGCGCTGGTGCTGGTCGGGCTGGGCGCGGCCGGGTTGTCGATGACGCCGCGGCTACTGCCCGTCGTGCGGGCGGCGCTCGCCCGAGCGACGTACGTTCGTTGCACGGAAGCGGCGTCGGCGGCGCTCGGTGCGGACGGTCCGGAGGAGGCGCGACACCGCGTCGCCTCGTTGCTGGATCAGAAGTAGAACGGGTACGGCGACCAGTCCGGATCGCGCTTGTCGAGAAACGCGTCGCGACCTTCGGCGGCTTCGTCGGTCATATACGCGAGGCGCGTGGTCTCGCCCGCGAACAGTTGCTGCCCGACGAGACCGTCGTCGATGAGGTTGAACGAATACTTGAGCATTCGCAACGCAGTCGGGCTCATCGCCATGATCTCGCGGGCCCACTCCAGGGCAGTCTTCTCGAGATCGTCGTGCGGGACGACCGCGTTCACCGCGCCCATCCGATGCATCGCCGCCGCGTCGTACTCGCGGCCGAGGAAGAAGATCTCGCGGGCGAACTTCTGGCCGACTTGACGGGCGAGGTACGCCGAGCCGTAGCCGCCGTCGAAGCTGCCCACTTTGGCGTCGGTCTGCTTGAACCTCGCGTGCTCGCGGCTGGCGATCGTGAGGTCGGCGGTGACGTGCAAACTGTGCCCGCCGCCGGCCGCCCAGCCGTTGACGACGGCGATGACGACCTTCGGCATGAACCTGATGAGTCGCTGGCACTCGAGGATGTGCAGCCGGCCACCGGGCTTGCCGTCGTACTCGTAACCGGCCTTTCCGCGGACCCGCTGGTCGCCGCCGGAGCAGAACGCGCGACCGCCGTCCTTGGGCGACGGGCCGTTGCCGGTGAGCAGGACGACGCCGACGTCGCCGGTCTGCCGCGCGTGGTCGAGGGCCGTGTAGAGCTCGTCGACGGTGTGCGGCCGGAACGCGTTGCGCACCTCGGGCCGGTTGAACGCGATCCGCACCGCACCGGTCTCGATCGCGCGGTGATACGTGATGTCGGTGAAGTCGTAGCCCTCGACTGCCCGCCACGCGGAGGCATCAAAGGTCTCCGACACCATGCGCCCAACCCTAATCGTGGGACTTGTCAGCAGCTGACGTGGCTATAGCGACCTGTGCTGCTGACAAGTCCGAGGGCGCGGCGGAGCTGGCTCACCGCGCGTACGTCATCGAGATAGATCGCGACGCTCGGGACGCGCAGTACGAGATGGCCGGCGAGCGTTGCGTCGTTGTCCTTGATCGTGTCCAGCCAACGCGTGGTCAGGGTGAGGTGCACCCCACCGTCGACCTCGACCCGTACGGTTCGGCCGCCTGTCGATCGGAACGTCGCGTCGAGATAGCGCCGGCGCCCGGCACCGTCGAGGCGCACCTGGAGATCCGGCTGCGGTAAGCCGTGGCGGCGGCAGAAGGCGAGGAACTCGACCTCCGAAAGCGCCTGCGTGCCGCCGACGAGATCGCGGCAAAGCGAGAGCAGCATCCGGCGGTGGCGTACCTTTCCGGCGGACTCGACCAGCCGGAGGAGATTGGTCGCGAGTTCGAGCCGCTGCTGCACCGGCGCGACGAGCACCCGCGCAGCCTCCGGTGCCTTCGGGGTCCAGATCGCCGCGTCCACAGTCGCCCGCGCGAGCGAGGTGAGTTGCGGCGCGCGGCCGTAGACGATGTCCGCAGCGCTAAATCGCCTGGACTCATGCACTGCCATCTCGACACCGGGCACCGGCAGAACGCGGGCGCCGCGGCGGACGAGGATGTGGACGGCGTCGTCGCACTGCCCGGCAACGCCCCACATCGTCATGGCGGTACGGCCACATATCGCCGCGGGCGGCTGGGCGCTCAGGAAGGCGGCCCATCGTCGCTGGGCTTCGGTGAGTGGACCGTTGTGCAGGCAGATCACTCGGTCGTTCATCGCACACCAGCGACCAGCATCGATCTGCGCGCGGAGGCGACTCAGGCTGACGCCCGAAGCGACCAGTCGCTCACGGGTCGTCACGCCGATCCGCTCCATGGGATCAGCGTGGCGAATCCGCAACGATCGCGTCGGAGGCCGTCCACAGCTGCACTTGTCAGCAGCACAGGTTGCTATAGCGACACCTGGTGCGGACAAGTCCGAGGGGGCGGGAGATAGCGTCGCGGCATGCGGGTTGTCGGTGCGGATGGGGTCGGGCTCGAGGTCTTCGTCGACGGGCCGGAGGGCGGCCCGCCCGTCCTGTTCATGCACGGCTGGCCGGACACGCATGACCTCTGGCGGCACCAGGTCGCCGCACTGAGCAGCGACGGCTACCGCACGATCGCGCCCGACCTGCGCGGTTTCGGCGCCAGTGACAAGCCGCAGGACGTCGACGCCTACCAGCTCAAGAACACCGTCGTCGACATGCTCGCCGTCCTCGACGCGACCGCCGGACCCGGCAGCAAGGCGCACGTCGTCGCGCACGACTGGGGCGCGGCGGCCGCGTGGGGACTGATCGCGTTCGTGCCCGATCGCGTGCACACGCTGACCACGCTCTCGGTCGGCCACCCGAACGCGTTCCGCGACGCCGGCATCGAGCAACGAGCGCGCAGCTGGTACATGTTGCTGTTCAACTTCGAGGGCATCGCCGAGGAGTGGTTCGAGCAGAACAAGGAACTCATGCTCGCGAGCCACCCGGACCGCCAATCAGTGATCGAACGGCTCGCCGAACCCGGTGCGCTCACCGCCAGCCTCGGCTGGTACCGCGCCAACGCGCACCCGCGAACCCTCGTCAGCGGCCCGATCGACCTGCCCCGCGTCACGACGCCGGTCATGGGCGTGTGGAGCACCGGCGACTTCGCCCTCACCGAACGGCAGATGACCGGCTCGAAGGACTACGTCGACGGGCCGTTCCGCTACGAACGCATCGACGGCGCGGCGCACTGGATGCAGGCCGAACGTCCCGACGAGATCACCGCGCTGCTGCGGGAGTTCATGCCGGCGCACCAGCCGTAGACGAATTGGCCGGCGTCACCGCCGTCTCCGCCGACTCGACCATCGCGACCGACTCGGCCGCGTCCATTCCCGCACCGCGACCGGTCGTACGGCGCAGCGGCGTCTCCTTGAGCATCAGCACGATCGCGATGCAGACCGCGGCGAACGGCACCGACGCGAGGAACACCACGTGCAGCGCCGGCTGGAACGCGTGCAGGAACTGGTCGAACATCCCCGGTTGCGCGTGCTTCAGCGCGGTCAGCTTCTCCGGCGTGAGCTGGTGCACGGTCGCGCCGAGCTTGGCCAGCGCCGGCCCGCCGGAAGCTAGGTGCGCCGCCAGCCGGTTCGCGAAGATCTCGCCGAAGACCGCGACCCCGATCGAACCGCCGATCGACCGGAAGAACGTCACCGTCGACGTCGCGACCCCGAGGTCGCGGTAGTCCACCGAGTTCTGCACCGACAGCACCAGCACCTGCATCGTCAAGCCGAGACCCGCGCCGATCATCGCCATGAACACCGCGGTCACCCAGTACGACGTCGTGATCCCGATGCCCCACTCGGCCAGCCCGAACAACCCCAGGGTGAGGATCGACGTACCGGCGATCGGATACGTGCGGTAGGTGCCGCGGCGCGCGATCCGCCGGCCGCTCCAGATCGACATCGTCAGCACGAACGCCATGATCGGCAGCAACTGGATGCCCGACATCGTCGGCGACACGAGGTGCACGGTCTGCAGGAACAGCGGCAGGAACGTGATCGCGCCGAACATCGAGAAACCGACGATCGCGCTCGCACTCGTCGACACCCGGAAGATCGAGTCGCGGAACAACCGCAGCGGCAGGATCGGCTCGACGACACGGCGTTCGATCGCGATGAACAACGCGCTCAACAGCACAGTCACCGCCGCGCACGCAAGAACCGGCGCCGACGTCCACGCGTACTGCGTGCCGCCCCATGTCAGCACCAGCACCAGGGCCGTCGCCGCACCGGACAGCACCGCGGCGCCGAGATAGTCGACCTTGTGCTCGACCTTGTGCGCCGGCGTGTGCAACGCCGCGGCGACGACGACGAGCGCGATCGCGCCGACCGGCAGGTTGATGTAGAAGACCCAACGCCATGACAGATGTTGGGTGAACACGCCGCCGAGCAGCGGGCCGATCACCGACGCGACCGCGAACACCGAGCCGATGATGCCCATGTAGCGGCCGCGGACCGCCGGCGGCACGACGTCGCCGATGATGGCTTGCGCGCCGACCATCAGGCCACCGGCGCCGAGACCTTGCAGCGCGCGGAAGCCGATCAGCTGGCCCATGTCCTGCGCCGCGCCGGAGAGCACCGAGCCGACGAGAAACATGACGATCGCGACCTGGAACAACTTCTTGCGCCCGTAGAGATCGCCGAGCTTTCCGTACAGCGGGGTCGAGACCGTCGACGCGAGCATGTACGACGTGACCACCCACGAGAGGTGGTTGAGCCCACCGAGGTCGCCGACGATCGTCGGCAACGCCGTCGACACGATGGTCTGGTCGAGCGCGGCGAGGAACATGCCGAGCATCAGACCGGCAAACACCAGCTTGAGCTGGCGGGTGCTGATCGTGATGCCCGGCGCCGGCTGCATGCTCATCGAGACAACTCCTTCGACGGCACCGTCGCGGTGTCCAGTTTCGGTTGGCCCAGTTTCGTTTGACCCAGTTCTTCGGCGAGTACGACGAGACCGCGCAACAGCGCCGCCGCCTCGTCCGGTTGGAGCCGGCGCAAGGTCCGCTGCAACGGGCGCAACCGCTGGTCGATGATCGCGCGGGTCAGCGGCCGGTGGGCGGCGGCGACGGAGACCAACGTACGGCGCCGGTCGGTCTCGTCACTGCTGCGTTCGATCAGTCCCCAGTCGCCGAGTTCGGTCACGACCTGGCTGGTCGTCGCGAGCGAGACGTGCAGCCGCTCGGCGAGGTCGGACATGCCGATCGGGCCGTCCGTCGCGATCTGCAGCAGCGCCGCGATGTGGCGCGGCGCCGGTTGGCCGCCGCCGAACGCGGCGTGCCCCTGCTCGGCGCCGGGCAGTGGACTGTGCCGCAGCCGCTTCACGACCGAGCCGAGCGCAAGGAAGAGCTCGGTCGGATTGGGCGCGGGCATGCGGTTGATGGTAAATACTTTGGTTCACCAAAGCAAATAGTTATTAGGGACGAAGTATCGCCCGCACGCGGGTAAGGCGGATCTCTCCCAGCCGAGCCGCCCGAACGGGCTATTTGCCCGGATCCGGCTCACGCGCGACCGGCGCAGCGCCGACGGTGAGAGCACGACACAACTCGACTCGACTCTTCCCCGAGGTCTTCGCTCATGCGTCTGCAGCTGCGCCGTCCGAGTTCGCGCTACGTCTCCACCCTCGTCCTGCTGCCGCTGCTGTCCGCGTCCGCGGTCACCGCGACCAATGGTTTCGTCACGCCGGTCGCCGCCGCCGCGGTCGTCGGCGCGGTCGACGGGCCGGACGTGTCGTCGTACCAGCATCCGAACGGCGCGGCGATCAGCTGGCCGTCGGTGCGCAAGTCCGGCGACGAGTTCGCGATCGTGAAGGCGACCGAAGGCACCAGCTACATCAATCCGTGGTTCGGCCGCGACTACGCCGGGATCAACGCGGCGGCGATGGTGCGCGGCAGCTACCACTACGCGCACCCGGGCCGGCCGATCGCGTCGACCGCATCGGCGCAGGCGAAGTTCTACGTCGCGCGACTCGGTGACGTGACGGCCACTCGCACGCTGCCGCCGGCGTTGGATCTCGAAGAGACCGGCGGCTTGTCGCGGGCCGAGTTGGTCGTGTGGGCGCAGGACTTCCTGCTCGACGTGCGCCACCTCACCGGTCGCACGCCCATGATCTACAGCTACCCGTACTTCTGGAACCACGAGCTGGGCGACGCGGCCGCGCTGGCGCGCTACCCGCTCTGGATGGCGACGTACTCCGGCTCGGTCAACCCGGCGGCGTCGTTGTGGCAGTACACGGCGTCGGGTGCGGTGAGCGGCATCCGCGGCGGCGTCGACGTGTCCCGGTTGACCACCGGCACGCAGTGGTCGGAGCTGTCCGACGGCACGCTGCCGAGCCCGTGGCCGGCGACCGTCCCCGGTCCGGCGCAGCGCGTGGTGCCCAACCCGGGCGTGCGCAGCGCCGTCGTCACCTGGCTGCCGCCGGACGCCGGGACATCGGCGCTGACCGGCTACGACGTCGGCATCGTCGAGACGGGCCAACACGTGAGCGTCGGCCCGACCGCGACGCAGGCCGCGTTCGGCGGGCTGGTGACCGGCCGCACGTACACGTTGACGGTCACGCCGCGCAACGCGTTCGGTTCGGGTCCGACGACGAGCCGCACGGTGACGCCGTTCGCGCCGACGTCGCTGGTGACGACGGCGTCGGCGGGCGGGATCTACATCGGTTCGTCGGTGCACTACGTCGGCACGTTGCGCAATCGCGACTCGGGTGCGCCGCTCGTCGGCGTCCAGGTGCAGGTGTTCGACCGCCGGGTCGGCTACCCGACGTGGGATCTCGTGCAACGGATCACGACGGACGCGGCCGGCCAGGTCCAGTTGACCCTCACGCCGCACGAGTCGATCCAGTTGCGCATGTACTACCAGGGTGGCGCGGCGGTGCAGCCCGCGGCGACGTTGACGACGACGCTGGTCCGCACCCGGATCACCGCACGGCTCTCGCATCCGGTCGCACTCGTCCGGATCCCGGTCGTGCTCTACGGCGCGATCTCGCCGCGCTTCTCCGGCGTCGTCGTCGTCCGTCAGGTGTGGACCGGTCGCGGGTGGAAGACGGTCGCGAAGACGGTGACCGGCAGGGGTGGCGGGTACTCGTTCCGGGTGGCCGCCGGCGGACGGTCGACGACGTACATGCGCGCCGTGGTCGCCGGCAACCGCGGCCGCGCGCCCGGCTACAGCAACGTGGTCAAGATCTCGTTCGTGTAGATAGCGAAAGGCGGGGCTCCGTCGCTAACGGAACCCCGCCCATCGTTGACAACCGCGTTACGCCTTTTCGGCGGCTTCCTGCTGGCGTTCGTGCAGTTCGGCCTTCTTCTCGTGCGCCTTGGCCTTGGCCTGTGCCTCGGTCGACTTGCGCTCCTCGGCGCCCTTGTCGGCCTGCGCCTCGCCCTCGGTCTCGAGCGCTTCGTTGCCGGTGAGGTCGCCGGCCGCTTCCTTGACCTTGCCCTTGGCCTGTTCCATGACACCGCTCATGTCGCTCACACCTTCGCCTTCTGCGCGCTCTTCTCGCGCTGTTCGTACGTGCGTGCCTTCGCCTGGTGCGCGTCGGCCTTGGTCTGTTCGCGGATGGCCTTGAGCCGCTCGGTGCCCTTGGCCTGCTGCGCCTCACCGGCTTCGATCAGGCGCTGCTTGTCGAAGACCTCGCCGACGACCTCCTTGCCGAGGCCGACGACCTTGTCGAACAAGCCGGTCGCATCTTTCGGGTCGATCCGTGGGATTCGCATGGTGAGGCCGTCCTTCGGTTTCGTGGGGACACCGTTGTCCTGCCCGCTAGCGCCGGGCTAACACTGACCACGGCGTTACAGGGGCCTACGCCCGATTGGGCACAATGCGCTTCATGAGAAGCACGATGCAGGACGTACCGCTGTCCGTCGCCTCGATCCTGCGGCACGGATGTGACGTCTATCCGGACGCGCAGATCATCACCCTCGGCGAGGGCGGCAACCGGCGCGCCGCGTTCACCGAGGTCGCCGCCAACGCCGGCCGGCTCGCGCACGGCTTGCGTGCGCTCGGCATCGACGGCGATCAACGGGTCGGCACGTTCATGTGGAACAACCAGGAGCACATGGAGGCGTATCTCGCCGTGCCATCCATGGGCGCGGTGTTGCACACGTTGAACATCCGGCTGTTCCCGGACCAGGTCGCCTACATCGCCAACCACGCCGAGGATCGCGTCGTCATCGTCGACACCTCGCTCATCCCGTTGCTCGCGCGCGTACTGCCGGAGATGTCGACGGTCGAGTCGGTCGTCGTGGTCGGCGACGGAGACGTCGCTGCGCTCGAGCCGGCCGGCAAGCAGATCGTGCGGTACGCCGACGTGCTCGCGGGCGGCTCGCCGTCGTACGACTGGCCCGACGTCGACGAACGCTCGGCCGCCGCGATGTGTTACACGAGCGGCACGACCGGCAATCCGAAAGGCGTCGCGTACTCGCACCGGTCGATGTGGCTGCACTCGCTCGCGGCGACGACGGCGAACATGCTGGCGCTGTCGGCCGAGGACATCGCGCTGGTGATCGTGCCGCAGTTCCATGCGAACGCGTGGGGGATCCCGTACGCCGCGTTCATGGCCGGCGCCGACCTGGTGATGCCGGATCGGTTCCTGCAGGCGGAGCCGTTGGTGCGGGCGATCGAGTCGGAACGGCCGACGATGAGCGGTGCGGTGCCGACGATCTGGAACGACATCCTTACTTATCTGCGGGCGAAACCCGGCCACGACATCTCGTCGATCAAGCGGATCATCTGCGGTGGCTCGGCGGTGCCGCGCGCGTTGATGCAGGCGTTCGAGGAGGAGCTCGGCATCACGATCATCCAGGCCTGGGGGATGACCGAGACGTCGCCGCTCGGTTCGGTGGCGCGGCCGCCGCGCGGGCTGTCGGCCGAGGCGGCGTGGGACTACCGCGCGACCGCCGGCCGGTTCGCGTTCGGGGTCGAGGGACGGATCGTTGACGACAGCGGAACCGTGCAGGAACGCGATGGCAAGGCGGTCGGCGAGTTGCAGGTTCGCGGGTCGTGGGTAGCCGCGGCGTACCACAAGGACGACGACCCGCAGAAGTTCGACGACGGCTGGTTGCGTACCGGCGACGTCGGCACGATCGATCCGCGCGGGTACATCACGTTGACCGACCGGGCGAAGGACGTGATCAAGAGCGGCGGCGAGTGGATCTCCTCGGTCGAGCTCGAGGGCACGCTGATGGCCCACCCGGCGATTCGCGAAGCCGCGGTCGTCGGCGTACCGGACGAGCGATGGGACGAGCGACCGCTGGCCGCCGTCGTCGTACGCGACGGTTCGTCGGTGACCGCCGCGGAGCTGTGTTCGTGGCTCTCGGATCGCGTCGCGAAGTGGTGGCTGCCGGAGCGGTGGACGTTCATCGCCGAGGTGCCGAAGACGAGTGTCGGCAAGTTCGACAAGAAGGTGCTCCGGCGGCAGTACTCCGACGGCGAGCTCGAGGTCGAAACTTTGCGCTGATACTTGGGCGGTGATCTGCGGCAACCTTTCGGGCGGGGGCGGTGTCTTGAGTTCGTGGATGCGCGGCTGAGCGAGTACGTGCGCGGCCAGTGGCCGTCGCTGGTGCGCTACGCGACGCTGCTGTGCGGCGACGCGGTCGAGGCCGAGGAGCTGGCGCAGTCGGCGCTGGTCCGGGTCGCGCTGCGGTGGCCGTTCGTCCGCGACAAGGACAACCCGGACGGGTACGTCAAGCGCGCGATCGTGCACGGCCAGATCAATCGATGGCGGCGCGTCGGCCGGCACGAGACCGTGGTCTCGGTGGTTCCCGACGTCGCCGTCGGCGACGGGCTGGCAGCGCTGGACGAGCACGACGCGGTACGGCGCGCGCTGTCGACGTTGCCGGCGCGGCAGCGCGCCGTACTCGTGCTGCGTTTTCTCGACGACCGCAGCGAGCAGGAGACCGCGGCGATGTTGGGGTGCTCGGTGGGCACGGTGAAGAGCCAGACGCACAAGGCGCTCGCGAAGCTGCGCGAGACGGTCCAGCCGAACGAGGTGCTGTCATGACCGACATCGAAGAGCTGGTCCGCGAGTCGTTGCGGTCGGCGCCGCCGGTGGTCCCGTCGTCCAGCGATCCCCTTGGCGTAGTGGCCGGTCGGGTTCGGCGGGCGCGCGCGTGGTGGGGTGGCGGGTTCGCCGCTGTGATCGCCGTTGTCGTCGCGGCGGTCGTCGTACCGCTGTCGCTGCGCGACTCTGCTGCCGGCCGGGTGGTTCCGGCGACGACCGTGCGCCATGGCGTGACGGCGTGGGGCCACGACGCGGTTGCGGTGACGGCAGGCGGCGGCTACCTCTGGGAGCTGCGCCGCGATGGTGGGTCGAGTGACGGCTCGGGTTCGTTGGTGAAGCTTGACCCGCGGACGCATCGGCAGCTCAGCCGGTTGGACGTGCGGGCGCCGCTCGACTTCATGACGTTCGGCCTCGGTCGCGTGTGGGTGTGGGGTGGTGGCGACGGCGGCTATCCGGACGGGCTGTTGCAGAGCTTCGATGCGTCGTCGAGCGACGGCTGCCAGTGCAACTCGTTGGGCAACAAGGGCTATGGCTACGCCGGCGTTGCGTTCTTGGACGGGCATGTGTGGGTCACGACGGGCTCGGCGATCTGGGAGGTGTCCGCGGACGCTGCGCGAGTCGTGTGGTCGCACGACTTCGGGCGGGGGAGTTCGCCCAGCGGCGTGTTCGCGGTGGGTGGCCGGTTGATCGTGCAGATGAGCCCGACGTCGACTCAGCAGCTGATCCCTGAGCCGGGTGGCGTCGGCGCACGCCTGGGCGACACCGGTGGGGTGTCCGACGGCACGCAACGGGTGGTGGGCGTCGAAGGGTCGGACACGCTGCTGATCGCGAACGGGCCGGACCTCGAGCAGTGGCGCGGGTACGGCACCGAGTTCGTGAGCAACGCGCCGTTCGACTCCTGGGTCGGGTACGCGGTGGCGATGTCCAACGGCGACGTCATCGCGAGCACAGTTGGCACCGAGAACGGCAGCTCGCATCCGGCGGTGTGGCTGGCGCGTGCCGCGGCCGGCGGGTCGTTGTGTCCCGCCTGCGTGCGGAAGATCGCGGACCAGGCCAGCGTCGTGAGCCTGGTCGCGAATCCGGCCGGCGGCGCCGACTACGTCCTGGACGACGGTACGGCGGAGCACTGGCAGCCGTAGTCGACTCGCGAGTTGTCCGACTGACCCCGGGTCTGAGCCTCGTGTGGGTCGGACAACTGCCGTTGGCGAGGGGCGAAGCTGCGGTAATCTGAGCGACGCGCCCGGCTCGCCGGACGCGGGGAGGCTTCGCCTAGTCCGGTCTATGGCGCCGCACTGCTAATGCGGTTTGGGTTTATCGCCCATCCGGGGTTCAAATCCCCGAGCCTCCGCCATGACCTGCGGTTTTGCCCCGACCGCAGGATCCGTGCGGTGGCCCGAGATCGAATCCCCACCGGATTTGCTCACATTTTGCTCACATCCCGCCCGGATGGCGCCGCATCGTCGGCGCGGGCGGCCTGGCGAGCCGCACGCACCGCCGCAAGCGAGATCACGGCACCGATCCGGTCGCCCGCCTCGCGGGCCTGCGCGTTGCCGACATGGGCGTAGGTGTCGGCGGTGAACCACGACGACGAGTGCCCGGCTCGATCGCTCATCACCTTCAAGGCGATGCCGAGTTCAAGACCAAGCGAGATCGACGTGTGCCGCAGGTCGTGGAACCGGATCACCGGCACCCCGGCGCGCTTCGCGAGCGTCTGGAACCGACGTGACACCGCGTCCGGATTGAGCGGTGTCCCGTTCTCGCGAGTGAACACGAGCCCGGTCTCGACCCACGCCGCTCCCCACTCCGCCCGCTCCGCATCCTGGCGTTGCCGGTGCTCGGCGAGAACGATCGCCGTATATCCGTCGAACGTCAGCGGGCGCTCGCCCGCCCTCGTCTTCGGCGCTCCGACGATCACGCCGCTGCGCGTCATGACGCGCTGCTCGGCAACTCGGGTAGCCGCGCCTTCGGTGTCGAGGTCGGTGTCCCATCGTTGGCCGAGCAGTTCGCCGCGACGCATCGCGCTCGCGAGCGCCAGATGAAAGAGCGCCCGCAGCCGCTCCGGCTCACGTCCGGCCTGCTCGTCTCCGTCGAGGTAGAGCAGGAACGTGATCGCCTGGTCTGCGGTCCACGTTGTGACGTTGGGCCTACGTACCTCGGGTAGCTCCACTGCTAACGCCGGGTTGAACGTCAACAGTCGACGCCGTACCGCCGCATTCAGCGCAGCCCGAAGCGTTGCGTGAACCCGTCGTACGGTCGCCGCGGAGCGCACGTGCCCGTGCCGATTGGGCGCGTCGGTCAGCCAGGTGAAGAAATCCTCCAAATGTCGAGGATTGCTCTCCAACTCGGCTAGCCGCAACGACCCGAGACGCGGCACGAACAAGGTGTCGAGGTACTCCCGGTAGGACTCGCGTGTCGTCTGCCGTAGCCGGCGCTTGCCCGCCAACCAGTCCTCTAGGTACTGGCCGACGGTCAACCGGTACGCGTCTGTAGGTCGCGCGCGAAGGTGCAACCGTCGTGCCGCCCGCGCCTCACTCGCCTCTCTTTGTGACCCGAACCCTCCCTTCATTTCTTGGAGTCGCTTGCCGTTGCTGTCCCGGCCGATCTCAAGCACGTAGTACCACTTGCCGGTGCAGCGATGCCGCGCGTAGCCACGACCGCCCGCTTGTCGCGGGCAGACGGTCGCGTGCCGCTGCATCACACCGGTCTCCTTCCGTTTGCTCATCGCTGATCTCCCTTGTCGTGCCGGAAGATCGCCGGGGCGGTTGGTGACGTTGGCAGTGTCGCACCGACCGGCGACGGTTCGACACCTTGAATTCCAAGGAGGGCGAGCAATGGCGCCGTCAACACCCGCCAACGCCGACCGAGCCGCAAGACCGGAGTCGGCCATTCCCCGTCCTTCACGAGCTGGTACGCCGCCGACCGGCCGAGGCCAAGCAAGCGGCCTGCCGTCTCGACGTCGATCACGGGAGGCAGCGCGTGAGGACCGTCGATAGCGGAAGGGTTTGTATGAACAGGGACTGGCGTGCGTGGGCGGGACGCATTCGAGAGCGAGTCACGGTCCGGCTGAGGCCGAACGTCCTCGCCTACGTCGAACATCGGCAATGTGTCCGGCATGACGCCTCCCCGTCGTGTCATCGCGAGAGTCCGTAGTCGTCGTCGCGGCTGCGATAACGCAGTTCGTCGGCGAGCGCGCGCTGCCAGTCGCGGTCGGGTCGTTGTTGTGCGGCCAGGTGTTGCCGGCTGTCGCGGACGAGCCGGTCTTTGAGGTCGTCGGCGATGTGATCGCGTGCGGTGTCGCGGACGAGCTGGAAGCGGGGCACGTCGAGGTCGTCGGTGCGGTCGGGTAGCAGCGTGTCGATGCTGGTGTAGAGGTGGTTGGCGGTGCGACCTCGCGACAGGGCGACGTAGCCGGATTGCTGGTCGAGCGCCGCGGTTCCGTAGACGAGCGCGTCCCGGGTGGTGAGCCCTTGCGCCTTGTGCACGGTGAACGCGTAGCCGTGATCGAGGTAGTCCGCGGCCCAGGTCGTCGGCACGGTCGCCACGTCGCCGGCGTCGGTTCGCAAGGTCAGTTCGTCTGCGGTGGCGTTCTCGAGGACGGCGCGGGTGCCGTTGAGCAGGCCGCGGCGGTAGTCGTTCGCGGTGACGACGACGAGATCGCCGGTCGCGTAGTGGCGCACGTCGTCATCGGCGGTGCGGACGGTCGCGGTGTCCGGGCCGATCTTTCCGGCGTTCTGTAGCGCGGCGCGAATGTCGGTGTTGAGCGCCGTCACGTCGCGGCGGGTGCTCGCGAGCGCCACCGTGTCGTATGGCCCGGCGCTGATGATGGAGCGGTGGATCAGGTAGCACTTGACGAGATCGGCGCGGGCTTCTTGCGCGGTTCGCGCGATGGTGATCCGCTGGTGGGAGAGGTACGCGTCGATCGCTGCCGTGACGTTCCCGGCGCGCAGGTCGAGCAGGGCTTGCCGCTCCCACGCGTGGGCTTGTCGCCGGTTGTCGGTCAGGTGCTCGGCGCGGTCGGCGAGAGCGGCGACAATTCCGCCCGCGTCAATCTCGGGCAGTTGCGCGGGGTCGCCGACGAGGACGAGTTTTCCGCCCGCGTCGTGGACGTGGCGCGCCAATGTCGCCATGTCGCGGGTGCCGACCATCGACGCCTCGTCGACGACGATGACCGTGCCACGCGCAAGGCCCGGCCCGGTTGGCTGGTCCGGGTCGGGGAGGTCGCCGAGGAATCGGGTGATCGAGCTGGCCGGGATGCCGGTCGCGGCTTCCAGCCGCCGTGCGGTCACCGCGGCGAGCGCGCACCCGACGACGGGCGTGCCGCCCTCGTCCCATCCGGTCTTTGCGGCGCGCAGCAGCGCCGTCTTGCCGGTGCCTGCTGGCCCGGCTACGACGTCGATCGTCGCGGGCGAGGTCAACAGGTCGCGGACCACACGGCGCTGATCGGGTGAGAGGGTCGCGACGTTCGCGGCCTGCGCCGCCGTGCGCTCCGCGACCGGGACGAAGCAGGGTTCGTCGGCCAGGGTGAGGACGTACCGTTCGGTCGCGAGCAGGTCAGCGGTGGAGTACCGCGGCCCGTCCTCATCGCCCGCCGCCGGTCGCAGCAGCGGGATCACCTCGGAGTCGCGCAGCATCCGTCCTGCCGCGCCTTCCAGCACGCGCCCGGTGACGCTGAGCCCGGTAGGCAGGACTTCGCTCAACGCTTGGATGACGTCGCGCCGATCGAACGACGTCTGCTGCTCGGTCAGCCCGGACGGTCCGAACAACTCCCGCGCTACTGCCTGCACGTCCGGCAACGCGGGCAGACGCTCGCCGCGATACAGGCTCGCATCGACCAGATCGGCCGGGTCGTAGCCGAGGTCGCGCACCCGCTCCGCCCACCGCTCCCGCAACGGCATTTCCGCCGTGTGCGTCTTCGCCGGGCGGGTGACGTAGGCGGCGCGTTGCGCCGCCCGCCGACCGCTGCCCGCCGTCTTGTCGAGTTCGGCCTCGATCGCGACCCGGCGAGTGGAGAAGTGGCGGAGCACCATGCGGGGAATGCCGGCGATTTCCGCGACGCCCCTGCGGACCGGACCCCACTCGACGCCGAGCTCGCGGGTCAACTCGCCGCGCAACACGGCCTGATAAATGCAGCCGGCCGTGCGCGCGTGCCGGTGCACCGCGCGGCTATCGACCGCCGACCACTTGCCATCCTCGCCGCGTACCGCGTTTGCGATCACCAGATGGGTGTGCAGTTGCGGGTCGTCGGCGCGCGACGTGCGATGCGTGAATGCCGCCCCGACGAAGCCGTCCGTGCCGATGCGCGCGCAGCGTTGCCCGTCGCCCTGATGCCCGCGTAACCCGTGAGCGGTGTGCCGACCCAGATAGTCCAGCGCCTCGCCGACCGCCCGCTCATGCGCGGCCAGCACCGACGCCGCGACGCGGGGCTCGCCGAGCCCGTAGAGGACGGAGACGCTTTTCGGCGCGGACACCACCACGTCCAGGCCGCAGCGGCGCATATCGACCTTCTCGCCAGCGCGAGCGAACGCCGCCGCGAAACCGCGCTGCTCGTTCGTCTTCGGGTACAGCGCGTGCGGGTTCACCCCGGAGGCGTTCGCGAGGTCCGCGATCAGCCGCGCGTCGGTCGGGTGCGCCCGATGCGGCGACGCCTCCACCCGCTCGACCAGGCTGCGTGCGGCAGCGGCGAGCCCGGCGTCGGTGAACAGATCCGCCGGCTCGACACCGCGACCGTGGGCGGCGGCCCGTAGCTCGCGGACCAGCGGTGCGCCAGGCAGCCGTCCACGCGGGTCCGCGCGCCAGAGTGGCCGCGCCACTTCGGTCCCGTCCGGCAGCCGCCCATCCAGCAGACCGCCGAACACCGCGCGCCCGTCACCCTCGACCACCCCGGACAGCCCGAGCGCCGCCGCGCCCGCGCCACACCAGCGGCCCGGTCGCTCCTGCTCACCCGCGTAGTAGCGGGCCAGGTCGCCGTCGCACTCTGCCGAGCGGTCCAAGTAGTAGCCAGCGGCGTCCGCGCCGCCGCCGAGCATCGCCACCGAGATCACGACGACCACCCGGGCAGGGCAGACCGCGGCGGGGGAGCCGAACGCCGGACGAGCACGACGCCACGATCGGCCGCACGGTTGGACCTAACCGTTCCCCTGGACCGCCGACCGCGCTC
The DNA here is from genome assembly GCA_025980325.1 of Frankiales bacterium. Taxonomy (GTDB): domain Bacteria; phylum Actinomycetota; class Actinomycetes; order JAFAQI01; family JAFAQI01; genus BP-197. The sequence goes on along the minus strand of JAICXQ010000024.1, from coordinate 9,129 downwards.
AGGGTTTCCCCTAAGCCTTCGCCCACGCATCGCCCGCCATCCGTCGCCGCCCGCGCCCGAACGCGCGGAGCCTCTCCCTCTAAAAGCGGCACCGAGCCGCCTTCGGCGAACAAGGAATAGGACGGAATCACCGCCCGCGGGACGACCCAGACCGCGCGACGCAGGCGACGAAGGCCGGTGTGCCACGACTGCCATGCAACGCTCAGACCGTCCCCGCGAACGTCCCCGCCAGCGCCTGCGGGGTCGTCCGTTAGGTCGGTTTTTGACCGTTCCGATGTGGAAGACGGCGAAGCATGCGCATGGTGGGAGACATGGCCAGTTGCGACGGGTGCCTCGGGCTCGGCGAGTGCTGGGTATGCCTGGGAACCGGCCTGGTCGAAACGCGAGAGAACATAGGCCCGTGCCACCGCTGCTACGGATCCGGGCGCTGCTGGCTGTGCCAAGAGATCGTGCTCGCGGACATTGAAGATCCGCCGTTGTTCAGCCTCGGATCATGGACGGTGCGACGCCGTAGACGGAAGCCATCGCCGGGCCGTGGCAGCGGACAAGACCCGGAGCGACGATGGGCGTAGCGGCGCGCTCGAACCGACACGCCGAACTCAGGATGCGTCACCGCGAACGTCCCCGCCAGCGCCCGACACGCGCGGGGACGTTCGCAGGGACGCGTGTTGCGCAAGGTCGCTCAGGCCAGGATCGCGCGGAACAGGCGCGGGAACGGTAGGCCCGCGCACAGACTGAACCTTGCCGCCGGCCGGCGTCGAGGATTGCCCCCGTGATCCTCCGCCGGTCGGCGGTCGCCGTCGACCACGGGAGAGGCCGCGCCGCCGCGAGGGGAGCACCCGAGCCAGACTCAGCTTCGATCGCCAGCAAGATCGAAGTACGACGATCAGCGAACTAACCCAGCCTCACGAGCACTCAGTCGGACAAGCTCGCGACCGATCTTCTAAGAACTCGACGACCAGGCAGACACATTGGTATCTGCGATTACGGCGGCGCCGGTCAGGGAGCCAGGCTGACCACGAAGGCGCCGGCCTTCATCGTGGGCGAGTCGCTCACCGCCAGCTCACCGAGGCTGTAGGGACCGAACGCTTGTCCGGGTGTGTAGATCAGGTAATACATCAGCCGCCCCGACGTGCTGGTTCCGCTGTAGCCGCCGAGCGGTGGCAGACAGGAATCGGTGCCCGGCGCGAAGCAGTGCCGGACGGCCGTCGCGTTGGAGGTTCCCGAGACGACGTAGCCCTCTATGACCGTGGCGTTGCTCGGGAAGTCGAGTTGCCAGCGCCAGTTGAAGGGAGCGGTGCCGAATCCGGTTTTCGTTGTGAGGTGCAGACGTGCGTGGCTCCGAGGCGACAGGTGCACATTCGGTCCTGACCAGGCCAATCGCAGGGTGAGACGATCGCTGCCGAGCAGACTCACCGTGTAGGAACCCTTGGGCAGCTTGAACGGCAACGAGGCCGTACGGACTACCTCGTCACTATGTTCTAGCGATGGCAGCCATACCGCCGCCAGCGGCGTCGAGAGCGAGCCGCCGCTTATAGCGATCCCGGCATCCGGACTGGTGCTTTTGCGGTTCGTCCAGTCCATCGCCGTGATGGTCGCCGGCTGCTTCAGTACCAGGGTTGCCTGCGTGCCCCCGGAGCCGATAACGGTCAGCGCCTTGGGCGCGGCTGCGGCCATCGCCGGCACGGTTGACAAACCGAACGACAGGAGGCAGGCGGCAACCACGCGACCCCGCCGCGAGCGGAGTCGGCTCAGCGTCTCAGAGCCCTTCGGTTGGGTGGCTGTCAACAGTCACCCTCCAATTGGTCGCGTCAGGGACGCTGATCGTCAGCGTCAGCCAGCTTGGATACCGCCTGGCAGTGGTATTCGCCGCGAATGAGTTGAAGTCCTGTAGGCAGGTTCCCTTGAACCACTCGCTGCCGTAAGCGAAGCGCACCCGTTCGCCCGTGCCGATGCAGCCGAAGAAGACCGCCGAAGCTGACCGCAATCGCACACGCAGCGTTCGGCTGCCGTGGCCGTTGACAGTTAGCTCGTCGCCCGCCGGCAGGCTCTTGATTAGCAACTGCTGAGTCTCCGTCGATGACAACACGGTTGGGCTTGACGATGGCGTGGGCGGCGGCCCCGCCGCCGATGCCTTGTGAACGACGTGGCTGCTGGCGCAGCCGGTGAGGAGGCCGAGCATGACAGCCAGCAGCACTCTCATGCTCGACCTCCTCACGTTAGCCGTCCGATTCTAAGCGTCGCTGTTACTCAGTCGAGCCCGCCGGCTCGCGCCAGTAGCCGTCCGTATTGATGTACGGCTCCCAGGCGATGACCTCGCCCTTGTCGATGTCCATCAGGCAGGTGCCGTTGACGTGGTAGTAGTGCCCGCGCGTCTTCCAGCCGACATCGCCGGCTCCGAGGTGGCCTAAGTCGTGAGGTGCCACCGGGTGCGACACAGTGTGCTTGTTCGAGAATGACCATGTGGCCGAACCCGAAATGCTGAAGGTCGCCTTGACGTGCGAGATGATGACGCCGGCCTCGACCTCGGCGGAAGCGGAGATCGTGACGCCGAGGCTGTGAGAACTCGTGTCCTCCTCCGAGACGGACCCAGTCTGGTCGGCGTCGTTGTTGAACGACCAGTAATCGTGGCCATGGTGGAAGATCTTTTTGTACCCATAGGCCTTGTCAACGTCGTAGTACCACGTCGGGGTGCATTGGTCGCCCGTCCGCTCGGTCAGCCCTAGCGCGGTGCTGTCGGTGTTGACCACCGTTTCATCGACCGATACGGGCATCGTCGGCGGATCAACCAAGTCCCACAAGGTGATGTCCGCAAGGCTGCCGCCATCCGCGGGGTCGTAGAAGCCAGGGGTCTGCACCACGACCGACGTCTGTGACGTAATCGTCTGGCACAGGTTCACGAGGTTGGGGCAGACCAACGTGCTCAGGAGGCCGTGCTCGGTGTCGGCGGCTGTATTGTCGGCGCTTTCCACGGCGCTGCCGCATGGGGTCGCCGTGTTGTAGAGGCAGTCAACTGGCACGAGGCCGGCCTGCTCGACGCTGCCTTCAACCGCCGAGTTGACGGTGTAGCAGGTTGCGTTGTCGCTGTTGAGGCAGGCGTAGCCCGCACCGGCCAGCAGTTGCGCGTTTGCGACCACAGCATCGACCGCCTGGGTGCAGGGGTCGCTACCAGCGGTGCCGCAGGACTCCGCCGTACCGAGCGCCAGCGCCGCCGTGTCCTCTGCCAATCGGACAATCGAGGTGCAGGTCGGCATCGGCTCGCTACCTATGGTCACGGTAACGGGCGGCACCGACGTACTGCCGCTGGAACACTGCGACACGAAGCTCGTGGCCAGCGATGCCACCGTTTGAGCCAACTGCGTCACCGCGTTGCAGGAGGGCGACGAGCCGCTGACACATTGGTCGATGTCCGCAAGCGAAGTGGTGACGACCGAGTCCACCATCGTCGTCAACTCTTGGCAGACGCTGGTGCTCGTCGCGCTTTCGCAGGCTTGGACCTCACCGACGATGGTGCTGGCGATTGACAACGCCAAGCCCTTGACGGCGTTGCACGTCGGGTCGTTGCCGTCTGCGCAGGCCGAAAGGGTGTTGACGGCCTGCGCCGCCATGTCCTCCGCCGAGGTGAAGAAGCTGATGTTCAGGGTGTTGGTAAGCGTCTGCTCGACCACGCTGAGCGGACCGGTGCCCGCGAGCGACGTTAGCCGGTTCTGAACCGCGAGAATCGCGGGCTGCACGCAGTCCGTGACTACGGCAGCGTCGCATGGCTGACCCAACACTGGCTGTGCCAACTGTTCGGCCATTGATACGCACGTGGCGATGTCGCCGCAGACAGGCAGCGGCGGCGCGGCCGACGCAGTAACCGCGGACAGGTTGATCGCGGACAGCATCGGAAAGACCATGGCCAGTGCCGTCACAACGCTGCGGGTCCTTTTCAGGACCCGTGGGCGCGACTTGGTTGCAAGCATCCTGCGATGCCGCGGTTGGTATCGGACTTCTCGTTTCATCAGGTGCTCTCCTTGAGAACAGAAAGACGGTCGATGTCCCCTCTGCGAGCAGAGGGCTTGGCGCGTAACCGTTCAGCCAAGCTCGTTTAGTCGCGCCCACAACGGGCGACGGCACTACGGTCCACGCCGCTCGAGGCTTCGAGGGCAGCCGGAACCGCCCCATTACCGAGTCGGGGTGACATTCGAGGAGGTGCCGAAAACGAGACGGAAAGGCCTCGCGACGTGCGTCGTGGCTGCCTGGCCTGGTGTGCACTCCTCTCGCTCGGCTCGGCTCCCCGGTCGATCCGAAAGGTTGCTTCCGTCCGGTTTTCTAGTCAAGCACGAGGTGCCTGATTCAAGCCTCGATGTCCGATTCCATGGGGCGGGTTTGTTACATATGCGCCAAATCGAGAGCCCAAGCGGCCAGCGATGGTCATGGCAGAAAAAAAGATCCGTAATCAATCACGGTTTCGTTCGTGTACGTGATGTGGCCCCGATCCGTAGGAGCGTGAGAACGAACCGTGAGCGACTTGTCGCAACAGGACCGAGCTGTGCTGCAACTGTGGCTGCACGGCCTCGACGACAAGGAAGTCGCCCAACGCCTCGGCGTATCTCGGCAGACGGTCAACCGGATTCGCGGTCGGTTGTGCCGGCGAGCGATGGTTCGCACGCGCTTCCAGCTCGGGTGCCGCGCGGCCAGCCTTGGCTGGCTAAAGGGTCCGTCCCCGCTCTTGTCCCGGGGACGGACCCGTTGAGCCTCCCGGCGGGGTCAGGTGTTCAGTTCTCCCTGGTCCCTGGCCCTGTCGGGAGCCGTTCGCGTTTAGTTCGGCCCGATCGGTGGCGGGCAGACCCGAACATCCAGATACTGCCCGAGCGCGCCGCCGCCCACATCCACGCACGGCAACGGGTCCAGCGACGGGGGAACTGGACCGGCAAACGCCGCGGGTGGATTGCTAGCGATCAGGCATGCCCCGAGACCGGCTGCAACCACCCAGACGAGGGGGCGACGCACCATGCACCTCCGCTCCGCTGATATTGCTCCACATAGAGAACGGGAATCGGGGCCAACGGTTACAGCCGACTTTGCGGCAACCTGGCCTGCCGTCGAGGCGCCGCTGCGTCGCTACCTCACGTCGATGGGCGTCAACGGGCATGACATTGATGATCTTGTCCAGGAAACTGCATCTCGCGCGCTCGCATCGACGGTCCCTTATGCCAGCGCCAACGACCTGCGTGCCTGGGCATTCGTCGTCGCCCGCAACCTGCTCACCGATCTGTACCGCGCGCGCCGCCGTCACGTCACATTCGATGCACCACGGCACGCCGACCTGGCCCAAGACGACCTCATGCGCCAGGTCGAAGACCGATTGTTCCTCGCGACCGTCGTCGCATCCGCCGCGTCTCTCACCGAAGACGAGCGGCGGCACCTGGTCGCAACAACGTCCGGCACGGCACGCGAACGGAACCGCGCCGCAGTTGCGCGCCACCGCGCCCGCCAGCATCTACGGAAACTCGTCGGCCCACTCGTGGCAGTTGCGGTGCTCGTGCGTCGCCGGCCGACCCTCGGCGCTGCGAGCATCGGCATAGTCGCGGCCGCGATCCCACTGGCTCTATTGCCATCCGCAGGTCACGGCCGTAGCGGCGATAAACCTGCTTCCCAACACGTGGAAGCGCGACCGGCGGCGGTCGGTTCGATCATCCGTGAGTCAGCGCGACCTGCCGTGCGCGCCAAATCGCGGTCCCGGTCTGTGATCGTGGTCCGGCCCGAAGCAACGTCCGCACTACCGGCTAGTGAGACTTCACTACATGCCACCGGTCCAGCGGGCTCGAACGCGCACGCCTCCCTACAGGACAACGACGGCAAGCAGCCTTTGGTTTGCATCACTGGTCCAGTGATCGGGCAGCGTTGCGTTGATGTGCCAACCGGCATTGGAGGCCGGAACCACTAGCGCGTCTGTCTAGGCCTTGGCGTGAATCGCCGCACCGCCGGCTGACAGTAAAGGCCGTCACACTGTCGGGGGCCTGCCTGCCGCCCCGCCCCCTCCACCGTCAAGCTGAGGCTTCGCGCGTCTGACGCCGCGCGCTCGGCGGACACGTCCACCTCTGCTCACCCTGACCGCGGAGCCTCTGCCGGGCCAGCGGACGGCAGGAGCGGCAGGTGTAGCCTGCCGAGCCACATGGCCCCCTCCTCATGGGGCGAGCGATGTGCCGAGGTCGCGAAGATCGTTTGCTCACATCTTGCTCACATGGTGTCCCGGATTGCCCCGGACGGAGCCGGACCAGACGGACGCAGTTGGAGGAGCAGCAGAGTACGCGTGCTGGTCAGAGGATGGTCACCAACCACCCCGGACGATTCCGGACGTGACTCCCGACTCTGCTAATGCGGTTTGGGTTTATCGCCCATCCGGGGTTCAAATCCCCGAGCCTCCGCCATGACCTGCGGTTTTGCGTTTACGACCTAGTCCGCTCCTGCCCTAGTTGATCTTGTGCGGTGACATTGCGGTCACATCGTTGTGAGCGTGGCCCGTGTCGGCGTGGCCCTTCCGCTTCGCGGCGAGAGACACGACGTCGGCGCCTGCTCGGCGGTCCAGACCACGATCCGGGGACGCGGCAGCTCCTCCAGCTCGATCGTCAGCGCGGGATTGAAGGTGATGAGCCGTCCGCCGGACGGCGACGTTGAGCGCCGCCCGCAACGCGCCGTACATCCGGTGGATGGTCCCGACGGCGAGCCGCCGGCCGTTCTCGCCTGGCTGCGCGAGCGCGGTGAACATCCGGTCCAATTGCTCCGGGTGCCGCTCCAGCTCGACGAGCCGAAGCGACCCGATGTGCGGCTTGAACACGCCGTCGATGTACTCCCGGTACGACGCCAGCGTGCTCGGCCCGAGCTTGCGCTTCCCTTCGAGCCACTGCTCCAGGAAGTCTCCAACCGTGAGCCGATGCGCGTCGGCCGTCCTCGACGACAACAGGGTCACGCGGGCGGCCCTGGCCTCCCGCGCCTCCTGCTTGGTGAGGAACCCTCCCTTCGTCTCCTGAATCCGCTTGCCGTTGCTGTCCCGGCCCACGTCCACGACGTAGGACCACGTCCCGGTGCACTTGTGCGGCGCGTAGCCGCCGCCCGCCTTCCGCGGGCAGCGCCTCGTATGCCGAAAGGTCACTCCGGTCTCTTTCCTCATGGCTTGTCTCCTTCGTTGGAGACAGCCGGGGCAGTAGGTGACCGGTCAAGAATCCCACCGCATTCGGTCGCCGCATTGGGCCTGAGTGAATCTGTGGACAACCCGAGCAGTGCCAGGAGAGGTGCGGTCGGGATGCGTAGCCGACGGCCGAGCCGCAGCACCGGCGTCGGCCACGCTCCGGCGAGGATGAGGTCGTAGGCGGCCGAGCGGCCGAGGCCGAGGAGACGCCCTGCGGTCGGCACGTCGAGCACTGGCGGGAGCGCGCGAATCTCGTCGGTCATGGCCGGGCCTTCACCGGCGGGAACCACTCGGGCCACAGCTGGCACGGGTGGTAGCCGAGCGCCACGGCGATGTTGTCCGCCGCGTCGTAACGCAGCCGGTCGCGGGTGAACAGCCGCTGCAGCGTGCACCGGTCGATTCCTGCGGCTATCGCGATGTCGACGATGGTGTTGTCTCTGTCGGCGGCGAGCGGGCGCAGTGCGCGCCGCGCCGGCTCGGCCGGGACGGAGCTCGTCATTAGAGGAGCCGGGTGTAGGCGTGCGTGTGCGGTTGCCCGGCGTGGTCGTCGGCGATGAAGACCTCGGATACCCGGACACCGCGGAAGCCTGCCGTGGTTTGGACGTGTACGACGACGTTCGCGGTGCCACACCGGACGATGACCGCGTCTGTCGCGAACTGCTGGCCGGACGTACAGGGTGCGAGTCGGCTGGTGCCCCCGCTCGCGTTGAACAGGACGTCGTGACCAACCGCCGCGGCGTTGTCGTCAAGGAAGATATTGGTGCGCTCGATGTAAGACATTTGGTCGAGGGCCGCGTCCCACTCGCCGACCCGTAGATCATTGAGATAACGGACGGCGAACTCGACAGGGGATCCTGCCGGGTCGCCGTCACTCGTCGCATCGACGCCGAACGCGTCAACGCTGGACAACGACGAAACGTTGCCGCTGTCTGTGGTCGTCGGCGTCGGTGCGGGCGCGACGGTAACGACAGTCGTCGGCGTCTGACCGCTGCCGCCCGAGCGCGCGGTCGTGGCGAGCCCGGCGGCCAGTGCCGTGATGGCGATGGTACGGCTGGCATTCATGCGGTGCTCCTCTCGTGAGCCGCGCGGACTGGGCGGCGAGAGGAGCACCGTCGTTCTACGACCTCACGAGACGTTCACGGCGCGGTTACGGCGGCGGTGATTTCGTCGTGAAGAGTTGGTAACCGACCCTTCAGCGTTCGTGACGGTCTCTCGGGGAGCCGGAGGTTTGTGGCGTGCGAGCGCAGTACCGGCCGGCTGCCGGTGTCGATCGATCTAGGACGCGGACTCGGGCGACAGCGAGCAACGTCGATCCGATTCGATCATGATCGTTTCTCGCGGGACCCCGACTCTCAGCAGACGCATCTGAGTCCGCGGACACGGTGCCCATGCCGAATGATGGGCTACCGCCATGCCGAGTGGATTGGTCCTGGTCCGCGCAACGGGCATTGCTCATACCTTCGGGCGATTCGGCATGAATCACCGGACTCGATGCCTGTTGCCTCGTACGTTCCCTCTAGTTGCGGACGCGGTCCGCACCTTCCCTTGGGAGCGTCATGTTTCGTTCCACTGCGCCTCGCTCGTTCGCGACGCGCCGTCGTCAGTTTTCGTTGTTCTTGGCCGTCGCGGTGGGGTTGTCGAGTTTGACGGCGATCCAGGCTGTCGGCTCGGCGCCGACGGCGTCTGCGCCTAAGCCGGCGCCGATTACGTCGGCGGCTGACCGGGCGTCGGCGATGTTGGCGGCGCAGCGGCAGGGCTCGCGGGTCGAGGATCTGTCCGAGCGGACCGAGACGACGCAGGTGTTCGCGAACCCGGACGGCTCGTATACGTCGGAAATCGCGGCGGGTCCGGTCCGGCTGCTTCGGGGCGGGTCGTGGGTGGACGTGGATTCGACGTTGCAGGACGTGAACGGCTCGGTGTCGACGGTCGCGACTCCCACGAGCTTGTCGTTCTCG
>JAICXQ010000109.1 GCA_025980325.1 Frankiales bacterium | reverse complement strand
GCTGGGGTTCTTGTGGGGGGGCGCCGGGTTTTTTGTCGGCGGGTTCCGCGTACCGCGCCCCCCCTCCGTGCTCACCGGTCTGGGGGGGGGGGCCCCCCCCCCGGGGGGCCCCCCCACCACCGGCTCACCGATCCGCATCTTCGCAAGGGAGCCAGCATGCGACGGTTGCTCGCACTCATCGCGATCGTTGCGGTCGCCGCGGTCTCGACGTACGTCGTCAGCCCGGGTGGCCGCAGCAGCGGCAACCGGCCGGTCGCGTCGGCTCCTGACTCGCTGGCCGACTCGCTCGACAACGGCGCTGCCGTCTCCAGTCGCGAAACCGATCGGTTGATCGCGGCGTACGAACAGGTTGCGCATCACGTCGCCGACACCGGCGTCGACGGGATGTTGGCGACGCTGTACCTCGCCCGGGCGAAGCTCACCGGAGACGTCGGCACGTACCGGCAGGCACTCGACGCCGGCGAGCTTGCGGTCCGGCTCGCGCCGCGGGATCCCGACTCGCGCACCGCGCTCGCGAACGCGCGCTATGCACTGCACGACTTCGCCGGCGCGGCCGCCGATGCCGCCGCTGCGCTGCACGAGGACCCACGTGCGTACGGCGCCGCGGCGGTGCTCGGTGACTGCTCTCTCGAAACCGGACGCTACGACGATGCCCGGCGCACCTACGAACTGCTCAACCGCGACGTGAACAACTCGCCGAGCATCGAGGTCCGGATGGCGCGGCTGGCATGGGTGACCGGCGATCTGACCGGTGCGCAGGCGCTGGCCGCCAAGGCTCGCCGGGATGCCGTGGCGAGCGGCGCGTTCGGCGTCGGCCTCGCGTTCTACGACGTCTTCCTCGCCCAGCTCGCCGGCGACGTCGGTCGTTACGACGACGCGGTCGCCGCGGCCGCGCGCGCGGTCCGGGAAGCGCCGTCGTGGCACGTCGCGCTGGCAGCATCCGGCCGGGCCCTCGCGCAGCGCGGCGACGACGAGTCGGCGCTCGCCGCGTATCGCAGCGCAGCCGCGATCGTCCCGCAACCGGACTACCTCGCCGCGATCGGCGACCTGGAAACGCTCACCGGACAACGGACGGCGGCGGCCCGCGACTACGCGACGATCGAAGCAATCCGCCGGCTCGCGGTGGCCAACCGGCAGATCTACAACCGGCTGCTCGTGCTCTACGCCGCCGACCACGGCGTCGACGTCGGCGCCGCCGTCTCGATGGCGCTGGCCGAGTTGAAGGTCCGTCACGACGGCGCGGGTTACGACGCGGCCGCGTGGGCACTGCACGCGGCCGGTCAGAACGCGCGAGCAGCGCAGTACGCGGCCACGGCGCTGCGCATCGATCCGCGCGACCCGCGGTTCCGCTGGCACGCCGGTGCGATCGCCGCGTCGCTCGGGCAGCGCGCACGGGCGATCACGTTGATCAGTGCCGCGTTGTCGTCGAGCCCGCACTTCGATCCGTTGCAGTCACAGCGCGCGGCACAACTGCTCAGCCAATTGCGAGCGCAGCGATGATCCGCCGCGCCCTGGTCGGCGTCGCCATCGCCGTCGGCGTCGTGACCCTCACTGCGGCGCCGGCGTCCGCGCACCCGCTCGGCAACTTCACCGTCAACGTCTACGCCGGTCTCGTCGTGCATCAGCACGAGCTGACGATCGACTACGTCGTCGACATGGCAGAGATCCCGACGTTCCAGGAACGCGCGCGCATCGATACCAACGGCAACGGCACTCTCGATGCGAGTGAACTGGTGACGTACAAAGACGCGACCTGCCGGCAGTTGACGGCGTCGCTCGGCACCGGCTTGCCGGCGCCCATCGTCGTCGGTGCGACGGCGGTGCGCTTCCTGCCCGGTGCCGCGGGACTGCCGACCGAACGGCTCGAGTGCGAACTGCGCACCGACCTCGGCTCGGCGAGCAGCCTGCAGTGGAACGATCCCAACTTCGCCGGCCGGGTCGGTTGGCACGAGGTCACCGCGATCGGCGACCGGACCACGCTGCTGTCGTCCGACGTCCCGACAACGTCGGTGAGCGCGCGGCTGACGGCGTACCCGCGCGACCTGCTGCGATCGCCACTGCACCAGCGGACGGCGTCGTTGCGCTGGCGTCTCGGCGGGCCGGCCGCGAGCACTACGACGACGTCGACGCCCGGTCGCGCGACCGTCGCCGCGGTGCCGCTCGCCGCGGACCCGGCGACGAGGTGGTACACGTCACTGATCGGCGCGCACCGCTTCGGCGTCACGTTCGCGGTCGTCGCCGTACTGCTGTCCATCGTGCTCGGCGGCGCGCACGGGTTGGCGCCCGGTCACGGCAAGACGGTCATGGCCGCGTACCTCGTCGGCCAGCGCGGCCGGATGCGCGACGCGATGACGATGGCGCTGTCGGTGACCATCACCCACACCGTCGGCGTCGTCGCGCTCGGAATCGCCATCACCGCGAGCACCGCGTACGCGCCGGAGCGGCTCTATCCGTGGCTCTCGCTCGCCAGTGGCCTGCTGATCCTCGCGGTCGCGTACAACCTGGCGAAGACGCAGCGCCGCATCCGCCGCTCGGTCCCGGACCACGACCACCACCATGACCACCACCATGACCACGGCGACCACCATCACCACGACCATCCTCGGCCGAGCCGACGGTCGCTCGTCGCGCTCGGGTTCGTCGGCGGGATGGTCCCGTCGCCATCGGCCCTCGTCGTACTGCTCGGTGCGCTCACCTTGCACCGGACGTGGTTCGGAGTCCTGCTGGTCCTCGGCTACGGCGTGGGCATGGCGTTGGTTCTGATCGGCGCGGGGTTGTTGCTCGTCCGTGGCGGTCGCCTCGTTGCCCGCATGAGTGCGTTGCGCAAACCGTCGATCGCTCGGCTCGCCGCGGCACTGCCGGCGATGTCGGTGCTGGTCGTCGCCGGTGCCGGGCTGCTCGTCGTCGCTCGCAGCGCGGCCGCGGTCTAAGGTCGCACCGCCATGGTCGGCATCCGGCAGAGCAAGCGAGCGACCGCGACGTCACGCGAAGACGCCGATCTCGTCGCGCGCCTGTCGCTCGGCGACGAGGCGGCGCTCGAAGCGTTGTACGCACGCTACGGCGGACCGTGCTTCGCGCTGGCCAAGCGCATCGTCGTCGACCGGCACCTCGCCGAAGACGTCGTACAGCAGAGCTTTCTCGCGCTCTGGAACGGGACCGGCTACGAGCCGAGTCGCGGTGCGGTCGGCACGTGGTTGTTCGCGATCACGCATAACAAGGCGGTGGACACGGTGCGCCGCGAGGGCACTCGACGCGAACGCATCACGGCGGAGCAGGCGCTGGTCGAGATCGCCGCGACCGGGCCGGGTCCGGACGACGAGGCGTGGCGGCGGTTGCGGGCCGAACACACCCGCGCCGCGTTGCGCGAGCTTCCGGCCGAGCAGCGCGAAGTCGTGCTGCTGGCCTATTACGGTGGCTACACCCAACGCGAGATCGCCGAGATGACCGGCTTGCCGCTCGGCACGGTCAAGACGCGGACGCTGGCGGCGATGCGTGCGTTGCGGGGACTGCTCGCGCGCGAGGCGGGAGGTGGCGGCGATGACTGAGCCCGAACCCGCCGGCCACGAACGCTGGGACGAACTCGCCGCGGGGCACGCGTTGCACGCGCTCGAACCGGCGGAGGTGGTCGAGTTCGACCGGCACCGGCACGGTTGCACGCGATGCCAGGCGACCTACGACGAGATGTCGTTCGTCGCTGCAGGACTGGGTGCGTTGGCCGCGACTGACGCGGCCGGTACGCCGTCGTGGCGGCGGATGCGGGCCGGCATCGTCGTGCCGGCGACCGCGCCATCGCCGCGAAGGGATTCGCGCCGCCGCCGGCTGCTTCCGGCTGCGGCAGTCGCTGCTGCGCTCGCGGTGGCCGTCGTTGTCGGCGTCGTCGTCACCGGCGGCGGGTCGCCGTCCCTGACCGTTGCCTCGTGCGCGCGCGACGCGGGGTGCCATCAGGTCGTCTTGCGCACTCCTGCCGGTCGCGACGCGGCGACCGTCCTCGTGCGCGGTCGTACGGCGACGATCGCCTCGGTCGCGATCGGAGCGCCGCCTGCGGGCAGCGAGTGGGTGCTGTGGCAGGTACCGCGCGGCGGCGGGCCGGTGTTCGTGCGGTCGTTCGGCGCCGCCCCGACGTCCGCGCCGTCGCTGCCGACGAGTTACGCCGGCAGCGCGTCGTTCGCGCTGAGCCGGGAACCGGCGGGCACCCGACCGGCGCAGCCGACCCAGGTCGTCGCTACCGGCCCGGCCGGGTGATCGGCAGGACTCAGCGCACGTCGAGGGTGCCGGTCATGAACGGGTGGATCGCGCAGAAGAAGCGGTAGGTGCCCGGCGTCGTGAACTCGACGGTGAAGCTCTGGTTCTGGCCGAGGGTGCCGCTCTCGAGGTGGTTGCCGGAGAAGGTGTGCCCGACCCCGTCGGTGTTGCGCACGGTCACCAGAGTGCCGACCGGGACGACGCTCACCGGCGGATCGAAGACGTAGTTGCTGATCGTGATCGTCAGCGGGCTGCTGCCGGTCGGCGGGGGCAGCGTCGGCGTACAGGGGCCGTAGTAGTTGACGCACTCGGTCGGCCCCGCGACCGCCGGGCCGTCCGGCTTCGGCGGCGATGTCGCCGCCACGCTGCTCGCGACCAGCCGGCCGTGCTTGTCGCGGCTGCCCGTCGTGACCACTCCGTCGCCGTCGCCGATGTCGTGCAACGTGGCTTTGGCCCCGTCGCGGGTGATCTTCGTCGAGCGGGTCACGTAGACGGTGAGGGTCTTGCCGTGCAGGGCCGCGTCGCCGCCGGTGTCGAGGACGCGCAGGCTGGCACTCGACGGTGTGTCGCGGACGGTACCGCGGTCGTGGAACGTCGAGGCGGAGCCGGCGGGCACGACGGGGACGAGCAGGCTGACCCCGAGCGCCGCGATCGCGACCGGTCGCAGGTAACGAGTGAGGACCACCGACGCCTCCGGCGTGACGCACAAAAATGTATGGATCGGGCAAACCAGTTCACGGCCGGCATCCTGGTTCGGTTCAACGCCGATCCCTTCTAGAGTCAGCAGGGTGGAAGTGACCTGCGCCGACTGCGGCTGCCTGGTCGATCGCGGCGTCCGGATCCGGGTCTGCGAAAAGCCGGATTGCTGCTGCCGCGACCTGCCGATCCGCGGCGAGTGATGGCGCGCTACCGGGTGACCGCCCGGGTGCCGTCGGCCGCACCCGACGGGCTGACGATGACGCGCGTCGTCGCCGCGCGATGCGCGCAGGCCGCTGCGTGCGAGGTCGCGACGCCGTACGTCGACGCGGGCCTGTGCGTCGACTGGTCGAGCCGCCGGACGGGATTGCGCGGGCTCGGCCGGCGCTGGTCCGGACGCTTCGTCCCCGGCGACGGCGACGACGGGCTGGCCGGGGTGCGCGAGCCGCGCCGGCCGCATCCGCCGGCCGGGACGGCCACCGCGGAACTCGACCTCGGCTAAGCGGGCCGGCTGATTCGTGATCAT
>JAICXQ010000042.1 GCA_025980325.1 Frankiales bacterium | reverse complement strand
GGACGGCGGCCGTTCGCGTCGATCAACTTCGTCACCGCACACGACGGGTTCACGCTGCACGACCTCGTCAGTTACAACGAGAAGCACAACGAGGCCAACGGCGAGGACAACAACGACGGCGAGAGCCACAACCGGTCGTGGAACTGCGGCGTCGAAGGCCCGACCGACGACATCGAGATCGTCGCGCTGCGCGAGCAGCAGAAGCGCAACTTCCTCACCACGTTGTTCCTGTCGCAGGGCGTGCCGATGCTGCTGCACGGCGACGCGCTCGGGCGCACGCAACAAGGCAACAACAACGTCTACGCGCAGGACAACGAGCTGTCGTGGGTCGACTGGGAACGCGCGCGCGAGTTCGACTTCCTCACCGCGTTCGTGGGCAGGCTGGCGGCCCTACGCCGCGAGCACCCCGCGTTCCGCCGGCGCCGCTTCTTCAAGGGCACGCCGGTGCATGGCACCACCCTCGACGACATCGGCTGGTTCCGGCCCGACGGCGACCAGATGGGCGACGACGACTGGGAGTCCGGATTCGCGCGGTCGGTCACCGTGTTCCTCAACGGCGCCGGCATCCGCGAGCTCGACGACCGCGGCGAACCGATGACCGACAGCTCGTTCTTCCTGCTGTTCAACGCGCACGACGAGAGCATCGAGTTCGTCGTGCCGGAAATCGGCGCCGCGGGCAGCTGGCACGTCGTCATCGACACGCACGCGCCGATGCTCGACGACGCCGACCCGAGAACCGTCAAGTCCGGCAACGCGATCGCCGTCGAGGCGCGCTCGATCCTCGTGCTGCGCCAGGCCTACTGACCATGACCGTCGATCGAGTGCCGACCGGCACCTACCGGTTGCAGCTACGCCGCGAGTTCACCTTCCACGACGCGGCCGCGATCGTCCCGTACCTCGCCGACCTCGGCATCTCGCACGTCTACTGCTCGCCCATCCTGCAAGCGACGCCCGGCTCCGCGCACGGGTACGACGTCGTCGACCACCGGCGGCTCAGCGACGACCTCGGCGGCATCGAGGGCTGGCGCGCACTCGTCGACGCGTGCCGCGCGCACGGCCTCGGCATCGTCGTCGACATCGTGCCGAACCACATGACCATCCCGCCACCCGAGCGGCTGACCGATCCGGCGTACGCGAACTGGTTCGACATCGACTGGTCGCAACACGGCGGGCGGGTGTTCCTGCCGGTCCTGCCGAGCGGCGAAGAGGTGCACGAGCACTACATCCTGGCCGACTGGCGGCGCGGCAACACCGAGCTGAACTACCGGCGCTTCTTCGACGTGACGTCGTTGATCGGGCTGCGGGTCGAGCGGCCCGACGTGTTCGCCGCGACGCACGAACTCATCGGCGAGCTCGTCCATGCCGGCGACATCAACGGGCTGCGGGTCGACCATCCCGACGGTCTCGCCGACCCGCGCGGATACCTCGAACAACTTGAGAAACTCTCCGGCGGCATCTGGACCGTCGTCGAGAAGATCCTCGAACCCGGCGAGCAGCTGCCGCGTACCTGGGCCTGCGACGGCACCACCGGATACGACGCCGCGGCCGCGGTCACGCAGGTGCTCGTCGACCCCGCCGGCGCCGGCCCGCTGACCCGGTTCTACGAGGAGTTCACCGGCAACAGCGCACCGTACGACGAGGTCGTCAAGGCCGGCAAGCGGCAGGTCATCGACCAACTGTTCGGCGCCGAGATCAACCGGCTCGCGCGCAACCAGCCGCGCGACGCGGTCGTCGAGATGCTCGTCCACTTCCCGGTGTACCGCAGCTACGACGGCGAGTACGTCGATGATGCGGCGACCGCGGCCAAACACGAGCGACCGGATCTGGCCGGCGAGATCGACCAGGTGGTGCACGCGCTCGCCCACGACCAGGAATTCGCCACCCGGTTCGCGCAGACGTCCGGACCGGTCACCGCGAAGGGCGTCGAGGACACGGCGTTCTACCGCTATTCGCGCCTGGTCGCGCTCAACGAGGTCGGCGGCGATCCCGGCCGGTTCGGCAGCTCGGTCGAGGAGTTCCACGCGTTCTGCACGACGATCGCGCAGACCTGGCCGGCGACGATGACAACGTTGTCGACCCACGACACCAAGCGATCCGAAGACGTGCGCGCGCGCCTCGCCGTCATCGCCGAGATCCCGGCCGAGTGGGAAGCCGCGGTCGGCGACTGGAGCACGCGGCAGATCGACGGCGAGACCGAGTACCTCTTCTGGCAAAGCCTCGTCGGTGCGTGGCCGATCACCGTCGACCGGCTCGACGACTACATGCGCAAGGCGGCTCGCGAGGCCAAGCAGCACACGTCGTGGCTCGACCCCGACGACGACTACGAAAAGCGCCTTTCGGCGTACGTCCACGGGGTGCTCGCGGACGGGCGGCTCATGGCGGCGATCGAGAGTTGGGTCGACTCCCACCTCAGCGTCGCGGCGCGGTCGAATTCGTTGGCGCAGAAGCTGATCCAGCTGACGATGCCCGGCGTGCCGGACGTCTACCAGGGCCAGGAGCTGCCCGACTTCTCCCTCGTCGATCCGGACAACCGGCGGCCGGTCGACTACGAGATCCGGCGTCACGGGCTCGCGCGTCTCGACGACCCCAAGTTGCTGGTGACGGCACGCGCGTTACGGCTGCGCCGCGACCGGCCGGAGACGTTCGCCGGCAGCCACCAGCCGTTGATCAGTGCGAACGAGCACGTGGTCGCGTTCGCCCGCGGTCACGACGTCGTCACCGTGGCGACCCGGCTTCCGGTCGGCCTGCGCACCGCCGGCGGCTGGGGAGACGCCCGGCTCGCGCTGCCGCCCGGACGGTGGCGCGACGTCCTCACCGGCCGCGCGGCCGACGGCGCCCTCGCCGGCATGCTCGACCCGTTGCCGGTCGCGTTGCTGGTCCGGGACGCGGGCACATGACGACCATGAGACCGCGCGTGTGGGCACGGCGACGGCGGCAGGTGCAGCTCGATCTCGGCGGCGAGCTGGTCGAGATGACGAAGCACGACAACGGCTGGTGGGAGTCGTCGACCGAACTCAGCCACGGCGACGACTACGCGTTCCGGATCGACGGCGGCGATCCGCGCCCGGATCCGCGCGCGCTCTGGCTTCCCAACGGTGTCCATGAACACGCGCGCGTCTACGACCACGACAGGTACGAGTGGGCCGACGGCGACTGGCGCGGCATCGCCCTGGAAGGCAGCGTCGTCTACGAACTGCACATCGGCACCTTCACTGCCGACGGCACGTTCGACGCGGCGATCGAGCGGCTCGACCACCTCGTCGACCTCGGCGTCGACCTCGTCGAAGTCCTCCCCGTCGCGTCGTACGACGGCCCGCGCGGATGGGGCTACGACGGCGTCGGGATCTACGCCGTGCACGAGCCGTACGGCGGCCCGGACGGGTTCAAGCGCTTCGTCGACGCGTGTCACCAACGACATCTCGGCGTCGTGCTCGACGTCGTCTACAACCACCTCGGTCCCGTCGGCAACTACCACGGTGAGTTCGGCCCGTACTTCAACGAGCACTACTCGACCCCGTGGGGCCCGGCGGTCAACTACTCGGGTCGCGGATCGGACGACGTACGCCGATGGGCGATCGACAACGCGTTGATGTGGCTGCGCGACTACCACGTCGACGGGCTGCGACTCGACGCCGTGCACGCGATCGTCGACACCCGCGCGATGCACCTGCTCGAGGAGATGTCGCGCGACGTCGCGGCACTCGCGAACCACACGCAACGGCCGCTGTTCCTCATCGCCGAGTCCGACCTCAACGACCCGCGGCTCGTCACCGCGCGCGAAGCCGGCGGCTACGGCCTGACCGCGCAGTGGGCCGACGATCCGCACCACGCGCTGCATGCGTTGCTGACGGGCGAACGGCAGGGCTACTACTGCGACTTCGGCTCGATCGCGACGCTCGCGAAAGCGATGGAGTCGCCGTACCACCATGCCGGCACGTGGTCGGCGTTTCGCGGCCGCACGCACGGCCGCCCGCTCGACCGCGGCCGCATCTCCGGATCGCGCTTCGTCACGTACCTGCACAACCACGACCAGGTCGGCAACCGCGCCACCGGCGATCGCATGTCGTCGTACGTCTCCCCCGGCCGGCTGCGGATCGGCGCCGCGCTGACGCTGTGCTCGCCGTACGTGCCGATGCTGTTCATGGGCGAGGAGTGGGGCGCGACGACGCCGTGGCAGTTCTTCACCTCGTTCACCGACCCGTCGGTCGCGGCGAAGGTGAAGAGCGGCCGGCAACACGAGTTCGCCGCGCACGGGTGGGCCGACGCCGACGTTCCGGACCCGCAGGATCCGCAGACGTTCGAGCGATCGATCCTCGACTGGGCCGAGCCGGGCAAGGACGAGCACCGGGAACTGCTCGACTGGCACCGCGAGCTGATCGCGCTGCGCAAGTCGCGGCCGGAGCTCACCGACCCCTGGCTGCCAACCGTACGTACGTCTTGCGACGAGGACGAGCGCTGGCTGGTCGTCCGCCGGGGCGCCGTCGCGATCGTCGTCAACCTTGCGGACGAGCCGCGCGACGTGCCCGTCGAGGCGGGAACCGTCGAGGAGATACTGCTCGCCTCCGGCGAGATCGACGTACGCGGGACGCACATCCACATGCCTGCCGAGACGGTGACGATCGTCACCCTGCGGTGATCCGCGTCCGACGCTCCGTTATGCTTTCGTGATGTCCGGGGTCCAGCCCGGACCCTGCCGGGACGCGCCGAGTCCTGTCACCCCGGCAGCGCAGCGACCGTTCGACAGGAGCGGGGGACCCAACCGTCCCTTTGCGGACAAGGGGTGAAGCCGACTCGCGTCGGCCGGGCCAACCCTTCGGCCCGAACCCGTCAGCTCACCTCGCAGGCGCGTACGAAGGGGAAGCAGACATGCGCGCAGCGCGCTACCGGGGACGCCACCGTGCTCCCAGCACCACCGCCCAGATCGTCACCCGGACCACCGTCGGCGCGACCGCGCTGGCATTGCCGGTCGTCGGCTTCGGACCGGCGCTCACCGGCTCGGCCGACGCCGCGACGGAGAGCCAGTGGGACAACGTCGCCCACTGCGAGTCCGGCGGCAACTGGCACATCAACACCGGCAACGGCTACTACGGCGGGCTCCAGTTCGCCCAGCGCACGTGGGTCGGCTTCGGCGGCACCAAGTACGCCGCGCGGGCGGACCTCGCCACCAAGGCACAGCAGATCAGCGTGGCCGAACGGGTGCTGCGCGGCCAAGGCTGGGGCGCCTGGCCGGTGTGCTCGCACTACCGCGGCCCGGCGATCGGTCCCGACCTCGGCGCCCGCGCCAGCCGCGGCTCGCACCGGCACGCCCTGCACACGAAGGGCATGTACGTCGTGCGGCCCGGCGACTCGCTGTCGGCGATCGCGACCCGGCACGACGTCAAGGGCGGCTGGCGCGCGCTCTACCGGGCCAACCGCACGCTGATCGGCAAGAACCCCGACCTCATCCGCGTCGGCATGCACCTGCACCTGCCGGCCTGAGCCCGGGTCTGCGTTGCGCCAACTGTTCCCTGTCGGCAACCGCCCGGACGGCGTCGACCTCGCGGCGGTGTACGCACCGCCCGCGGGTCGCCACGTCCGGGCGAACTTCGTGGTCAGCACCGACGGCGCGACGACGGTGGGTGGGGTCTCGTCGGGGCTGTCGAGCGACGCCGATCGCGACCTTTTCCACGTGCTGCGCTCGCTCTGCGACGTCGTTCTCGTCGGTGCGACGACGGCGCGGCGGGAGAACTACGGCGGGGCACGCAGCTACGACGGCCGGCCGCCGGTGCCGGTTGTCGTCGTCTCGCGATCCCTCGACCTGGATCCGGGCGCGCGGTTGTTCACCGACACGACGGTCCGGCCGTGGGTGCTCACGGTCGCGAGCGCACCGGCCGACCGGCGGGCCGCGCTGTCCGCCGTCGCGCACGTCGTGGACGCGGGCGAGCACTCGGTCGACATCCCCGCCGCGTTGGATCTGCTGGCGGACGCGGGCCTGGATCACGTGCTGTGCGAAGGCGGGCCGCACCTGCTCAGCGACGTGGTCGCCGCGGGCGCGCTCGACGACCTGTGCCTGTCCGTCGCGCCGGTGCTGGCCGGCGGCGCCGGCGACCGGCTGCTGGCGGGAATGCCCCTGATGCCGCCGGTGCCGTTGCGGATCGAGCACGTGCTCGAGGACTCCGGCACGCTGTTCCTCCGGTTGTCCACCGTTCACGGCTAGTACGGCGCCGTCCACAGTTCCGGTTCTGCTCCGGCGCCGCGCCGGCGCGCTCGGGCACGGTGAGCGGGTCCATTTCTCTTCCCGCTCATCTTGTGGAGGTCCGCCCGTGCGCCGGGTTCGCCAACTGTTCGCCGTCCTCTCGATCCTGCTGGTTCTGCCGTCGCTGCCCGCGGCCGCGTCGAGCACCACGCAGGTGCCCTTGTGCAAGCGCCCGCCGCACGGCCGGGTCGCCTGCTTCGCGATCCGCGTCGACACCCGATCCGGCGGCCGCGTCCGGCACGCCGCCGGACCGATCGGCCTCACGCCGGCCAACCTGCGCTCGGCCTACTCGCTGCCGACGACACGGGGCAGCGGCCGGACCGTCGCGATCGTCGACGCGTACGACGACCCGTCGGCCGAGCGCGATCTCGCGGTCTACCGATCGCAGTTCAAGCTGCCGGTCTGCTCGACCGCCAACGGCTGCTTCCGCAAGGTCGACCAGAGTGGCGGGGCGCACGCGCCCGCCCCCGATCCCGGCTGGGCGCAGGAGATCTCGCTGGATCTCGACATGGCCTCGGCCGTGTGCCCGCGCTGCCATCTGCTGCTGGTGGAGGCATCGTCGTCCGCGCAGGCGAACCTCGCCACCGCCGTCGACACCGCCGCGCGCCTCGGTGCGGTCGCCATCAGCAACTCCTACGGCGGCTCGGACACCTCCGACTCGACGTGGGGCCGGCACTACCACCACGCCGGTGTCGCGGTGACTGCGTCGAGCGGTGACAACGGGTACGGCGTCTCCTACCCTGCGTCGTCGCGCTGGGTCACCGCCGTCGGCGGCACCAGCCTTCGGCCCGCCAAGACCGGCCGCGGCTGGCACGAGACCGCATGGTCGGGCTCCGGCAGCGGCTGCTCCGGGTCGAACACCGCGCCGTACCAGAGCACCTCCACGACGCAATGCGCTCATCGCGCGGTCGCCGACGTCGCCGCCGTGGCGGATCCGGCCACCGGCGTCGCGGTGTACGACAGCTTCTCGTTCGAGGGGACCGGCGGCTGGCTGACGTTCGGCGGCACCAGCGTCGCGTCGCCGATCATCGCGGCGGTGTTCGCCCTCGCCGGCAACACCGCGGCGGTCGCCGACGGTTCGTACGTGTGGAAGCACCACGCCGGCGGCCTCAACGACGTCACGTCGGGCAGCAACGGATCGTGTTCGACCGCCCGCTGGTGCACGGCCCGGCGAGGCTGGGACGGACCGACCGGCTGGGGCACCCCGAAGGGAGTCGGTGCCTTCTGAGCTAAGGCGCGGTCGGGGTGGCGGGTGGGCCGCCACCCCGGATCTCGTTGAGGATGCGTTCGATCGCGGCGTCCTGGGCGGCAAGGTGGGCCTGGATCTGCTTGGCCTCCTCCAGGACCGCGGCCGCGTCGTCGTAGGTCGCCTGGGATCGCGCGTCGGCGGCGGCGCTCTGGACGTTCTGGCCGACGATGATGATCGGCAGCAGCACGAGCTGCAGGAACGTCTGGGCGATCCAGCCGACGATGATCAGCATGTTGCCGCTGCGGAACGCGCTCGGCGCGCTGACGATGGCGAGGACGGTGAACAGATACGCGCACCACATCGTGCCGACGATGAGCGTGATCTTCAGGCCGATCTTGGCGTTGAGGCGGCCGAGGGCCCCCGGGCCGTGGATGGCGGCGGCGGCCGACGCGACCTTCGGCGGCCCGGCGGCCTTGCGCCGTTCGGTGTGCGGATGCGGCACGTACTGAAAGAGCGTCGACATAACTCGTACCGTGCCACGTCAAGGCGGACATCCCTCGGATCGGAACTACTGCCGCGTGTCGTACACCGCCGCCGCTACAACCAGTCCTTACGGCGGAACGTGACGTAGAGCACGATCGACAGCACGACCATCAACGCGGTCGAGGTGACGAACCCGGTGTGGGTCGAGAAGCCCGGGTACGGCACGTTCTGCCCGTAGAAGCCGGTGATCGCGGTGGGCACCGCGATGATCGCCGCCCAGCTGGTGACCTTCTTGCTGATGATGTTGAGCCGGTTGCCCTGGATGGTCAGGTTGGTCTCGAGGATCGTCGTGACGAGATCGCGCAGCGACTCGGTCCATTCGGTCGCCCGCAGCACGTGGTCGTACACGTCCTGGAAGTAGGGGATCATCGCCTCGGTGACGACGACCATGTCGCGGCGCATCAGCGTGTTCACGACCTCGCGCATCGGCAGGATCACGCGGCGGAGCAGCACCAGGCTCTTGCGCAACTCGAAGCTGCGCCGCTGCACGTCGGCGTCGTGCGGCGCGTCGTCGAAGAGCAGATCCTCGAGCTTCTCGATCTCCTCGTCCAAGCTCTGCACCGTGTCGAAGTGACCGTCGACCACGACGTCGATCAGCCCGTACAGCAGGAAGCCGACGCCGTACCCGGTGAGGTCGGCCGACTCGTCCCAGCGCGCGATGACGCCGGACATGTCGAACCCGTCGTCCTTGCGGATCGTGACGAGCGCCCGCGGCGTGATGAACGCCGCGAGCTCCGTGAGCAGCAGCTCGCCGGTCTCGACGTCGAGCCGAACCGCGTACATGTTCAGGAACTCGTGGTTCTTGTACCGGTCGAGCTTCGGCCGCTGGTGCCGGTCGACCGCGTCCTCGATCGCCAGGTCGTGCAGCCCAAGCTCCTCGGCGACGAGGGCGAGGTCGCTGGCCTGGGGCGCGCACAGGTCGACCCACACCGTCGTGCCCTCTTGTTCGAGGTAGTCGGAGACGTCGACGACGGGGAAGTTCTCCAGTTCCAGCTGACCGCCGCGGTACACCCGGGTCGTGGCGATGTCGTCGGTCGACGTCTGCGAAGACACGCGGCTTAACACCTCTCGTCCGGCCGTACCCGCCGAGACGCATTCTCCCCCGCCCGGCGACGCGGGGCCGAGCACCGCGCCGACGCGGCAGCGCCAGTTGCGGCAAACCGCGGATCGCCCACTGGCTACGCAAGACGACGGAACCGATGAGCCTGCTGTCCGTCGGCACCGGCGAGTCGGCCGAGCCGAGTGAGTCCGACCCGGTGCAACTCGCTGGCCGAGGCTCGTGGGCGACGTTGCTCAAGCCGGTCATGGCCTGCCTCGACAACGGCCACGCCCGGCTGACGCAATACCGCCTGACGGTCGTGCCGGAGCTCGACTACCTGCGACTGCAGCCCGAGATCGGGTTCGGCGCGGTCCACGCGATGGACAACGTCACGCCCGCGAACGTCGACGGGTTGCGCGCGAGCGCGGAAGCGTTCGTCCGGCAACACGGCGACTTCCTGCATAATCTGGCTGCGTCGCTTCTCCCTACGCCTTGAGCGTCGTACCGTTCGTCGATGGGGTCCTCTGATGAGCCGGCGCAGATGCCGCAACGTGGCCACGATCCTCGCCACCGCGACGGCGTTCGCCTGCGTGGGCTGCAGCAGCAACGGCTCGAATGATTCGCCGACCGTGTCGCCGAGCCCGCCACCGACCGGCGGCTGCGCCGCGATCAAGAACCTCATGCAGGTCGAGCAGGTCGTGATTCACGACCTGCAGGTCGGCAAGGTCAACGACGCGACCGCGGAAGCGACGATCACCGGGGTCAACGCCCAGCTGTCAAAGTCGGCGGAGGAGGCGGGCAGTACGTCCATCCTCGGCATCACGTTGACCCAGCTCGTCCAGGCGAACGGAACGATGTCGCAGGCGCTCAATCAGTCCGTTCCGGTCGCGAACCTCGGCAGCCTGATCGGGCGGATCAACCAGGACGTCACCAACGTCGAGAACAACTGCCACGCGCCCTAGGGGAACCCCATGCGCCGGTCGACGAACACAGCAGTGGCGTACTTCGCCGCGCTCACCACCGCGGCGACGATGACATTGGCCGCCTGTTCCAGCGGCGGCGGAGGCGGCGGGGGCGGCGGAAGCCGGCGCGCGGCTTGCGAAGACCTGAACGACACCCAGCGGGCCGCGACCAAGCTCGGCGACGACCTGTCGTCGGCGACGAGCAACGCCAACAACGACGCCCTCACCAACGACGCGAACGCCGTCAACAAAGACTTGTCGGGCACCCTCGCCAGTGGCGACTTCATCGGCACCTCGGTCCAGAACGACCTGCAGAGCGCGCTCAAGGCCATCCATCAGATCGAAGACGACCTGATCAAGCCCGACGTCGCGCAGGCGAATCTCGACGAGGGTGCGTTACGCAACGCGATGTCCCAGCTGGGAGTCGACTGCAGCCCGTACCTCAGCTGATCGACATGATGGTGGCGTGACCTCAGTGACGTCGCAGGGCTCGAAGTGGTGGACGCTCGGCGCGGTGTGCCTCGGCACCTTCATGCTGCTGCTCGACATCACCATCGTGAACGTCGCGTTGCCGAGCATTCAGATGGATCTGCATTCGACCTTCGCCGATCTCCAGTGGGTCGTCGACGCGTACGCGTTGACCCTCGCCGCGCTGCTGCTCACCGGCGGCGCGCTCGCGGACATGTACGGCCGGCGCAAGCTGTACGTCGTCGGGCTGGTCGTGTTCAGCCTCGCGTCGTTGCTGTGCGGGCTGGCGCAGTCGCCGTTGATGCTCGAGCTGTCCCGCGGCTTGCAAGGCGTCGGCGGCGCGATCATGTTCGCGGTGTCACTGGCGTTGCTGGCACAGGCTTTTCGCGGCCGCGAACGCGGCGTCGCATTCGGCGTCTGGGGTGCGGTCACCGGCATCGCGGTCGCGATCGGCCCGTTGCTCGGCGGCGCGCTCGTCAGCGGGATTTCGTGGCGCTGGATCTTCTTCGTCAACCTCCCGATCGGAGTCGGCGCGCTGGCGCTCACGGTGCTGCGGGTCGCCGAGTCGCGCGACGAGAACAGCCGCCGACCCGACTGGCCGGGGTTCGTCCTGTTCACCGCCGCGCTCGCCTCGCTCGTGTACGCGCTGATCGAATCCGGCCGGACCAGCTTCACCGACACGAAGGTGCTCGCCTGCTTCGTCGCCGCGGCCGTGCTCATCGTCGCGTTCGTCGTCGCCGAGCGGTTGAGCGCGCAGCCGATGTTCGACCTCGGGCTGTTCCGGCTGCCGACGTTCTCCGGCGGCGCGGTCGCGGCGTTCGGCATCTCGGCCAGCATCTTCTCGATGTTCCTGTACCTCACGATCTACCTGCAGGACGTGCTGCGGTACGGCGCGTTCGAGACCGGTCTGCGGCTGATCGTCGCGTCCGGCGCCATCTTCGTCATCGCCGCGCCGGCCGGCCGGCTGACGTCGCATGTGCCGATCCGGTGGCTCATCGGCCCCGGTCTCATGCTGGTCGGCGGCGGCCTGCTCTGGATGCGCGGCCTCGACGCGCAGTCGTCGTGGACCCACCTCGTGCCGGGCCTGATCATGGCGGGCGTCGGCGTCGGATTCATCAACCCGCCGCTCGCGTCGACCGCCGTCGGCGTCGTGGCGCCGCAACGGGCCGGCATGGCGTCGGGCATCAACTCGACGTTCCGCCAGATCGGGATCGCGACGGGCATCGCGCTGCTCGGCACGCTGTTCACCAGCCGGCTGCGCGACGCCGTCGCGGCCGCGGTGCTCGCGCACCCGGTCGGGATCTCCGCTGCGCAGATCACGAACGCGATGCAGAACGGGCACACGCAGCGCCTGTTCGCTCAGGCCTCGGCCGCCGGCGCGTCGCCGCAGAAGCTCGCGGCGCTGCGAACCGTCACCCGCGGAAGCTTCACCACCGCCCTCGACCACATCCTGCTGGTCGCGGCGGTCATCGCCTTCGTCTGCGGCGCCTTGGCCTTCGTCCTGATCCGGCAGCGGGACTTCGTCCCGCAAGGGTCCGAGGGCTCCGGCCGCGCCGGGTGAACATGTCCGTCGGCTGGCTCACCACGGACACCCTCGGAACCTGACCGACGCCGACGGACCTGCGTTCGCAATTCAGCTATGCGGACGCGGGCTGCCGGCGCCAGAGCCGGTACGTCAGGCTGCCGAGCCCGCCGAGGATCACGAACGCCAGCAGCGGGTGGAACGCGCCGGCCCACCGGTTGCCGGCGCCGAGGACACCCTGCAGCACCAGCAGGAACGGCAGGACGATCGTCATCCACCGGATCCGCTTGTCGTCGTACCAGGCGAGCAACGCGAGGATCAGCAGCAGCACCGCGCCAGGGTCGGCGAGGATGAAGCCGAGGCCACGGTGCGCGTCGAGGGTCTTCTGATCGTCGAGCTTCACGCCCTGCTTGATCCCGAAGATGCCCTCCCCCGCCAGGAAGATCTGCACCACGATGGCCGCGACGTACAGCGGCACGTAGTAACGCATGACCGCTCGGGCGCCTTGCCGCATACGAGCCTCCCCTTGGGAACCGTCTGGCCAAATAGTCGCAGACCTCCCTGGCTTTTCGCGGGAGCGCCGCCGTATGATGATCGAAAGTCTACTAATTCGCTTGAATTTCTTGGGAAGGTCCAAGGGGCCATGGACTGGCACATCGTGTTGGGCAGCTCGATCGTCGGCCTGCTCGTGGGCATGACCGGCGCGGGCGGCGGCGCGCTGATGACGCCGATGCTCATCCTGCTGTTCTCGGTCAAGCCGGCCGCCGCGATCAGCTCCGACCTCGTAGCCGCCCTCGTCATGCGGCCGGTCGGCGCGGCGGTGCACCTGCGCCGCGGCACCGTCAACGTCCGGTTGGCCGGATGGCTCGCGCTCGGCGCGGTCCCGGCGGCGTTCGGCGGCACGGTCGTCCTGCACCTGCTCGGCGACACGAAGGCTGCCGCGCAGAACGTGCAGAAAGCGCTCGGCGCCGCGCTGCTGCTCGGCGCGTTCGCCATGGGCGTGCGCTACCTGCTCGACCGCCGGGCCGGGCAGCAGCGCCGCGGCCGCGTGCGAGAGGTCGCGACGCGGCCGTTCGCGACGGTCGCGATCGGCGTCGTCGGCGGACTCGTCGTCGGCATCACGTCGGTCGGTGCGGGATCGCTGATGATCGTCCTGCTGATGTTCGCCTACCCCACCCTCGGCGCGAACCAGCTCGTCGGGACCGACCTCTTCCAGGCCATCCCGCTGACGGCATCGGCGGCGCTCGGCGCGTTCGCGTTCGGCCACGTCAGCGTCCCCGTCACCAGCGCGGTCGTCGTCGGCAGCGTCCCGGCCGTACTCGTCGGATCGCTGCTGTCGTCGCGGGTCGCCGACCGCTACCTGCGGCCGGTCATCGCGGTCGTCATCCTCGCGTCCGGTCTCAAGTACGCCGGCCTGCCGACCCGCGAGCTCGGGATCGCGGTCGCGATCGCGGTCTGCGCACTCGCCGCGACTCTCGTCCGGACCTGGCGCGTGTCACGACGCCCGAACGACGAGCCGTACGGCGATGGTCAGCACGACCACGACGCGGAGCTGTCAGCCGCCGCGGCGGGATAGATGTCGTCGAGGTGGCAATGATCTCCAGTCCGCGCGGAGTTCGGGCATTTCGCCTATTCGCGTCGTAACCGGGCCAAGGACCGTCGACGGGGCAACCCCGCGCCTCTACCGTCCGGCTCGACGTCCCGAAGGACGGGTCGTCGACGAAAAGGAGTTTCACGTGCCCAGAAGGATCATTGCCCTCGGGGTCGCCGTGCTGGCCACCGTGGGCAGCGGGGTCGGAGCGGTCCTGACCGCGGCGGCGCCTGCGGCCGCTCATGCCAGTTGCCTCAGCACGTTCCAGTCGGAGACCTCGTTCAACGAACAGACGAACGGCCCTTCCGCTGTCGTCAACCTGAACGAGATCGACGTCAAGCCGGGAACGCCGCTGCTGCTCGCGACCAACGAGTCGCAGTACACGTTCCTGTTGCTAGACTGCGTCGCCGCCAACCCGGCCAGCGGCCAGTAGCTCCCCCTCGGCGCGGGCAGCCCATTTCTCCGGGGCGGCCCGCGCCGCGGCATGCCTGGAGCAGGATTCGAGAAGCGCCGCGGCGACCGGCGTACGTAGCGTGTGATCCGGCAACCGCGATCCATACACGTTCACGTCGAAAGGCCGGTGCAATGCCCAAGACGCAAGCCACGTCCTCCTCCGGCGGCTTCAGCCCCGAGGAGCGCGCCGCGATGAAGGCCCGCGCGGCCGAGTTGCGCGCCGAGGGAAAGAAGGGTGCGAAGAAGGCCGACGAGCTGCAGGCGACCCTCGACGCGATCGCGAAGATGGCCCCCGAGGACCGCGCGCTCGCCGAACGCGTGCACGCGACGATCACCGCGACGGCGCCGCAGCTGGCACCGAAGACGTGGTACGGGATGCCTGCTTACGCGAACGCGGACGGCAAGGTCGTCATCTACTTCCGCGACGCCGGCAAGTTCAAGGAGCGGTACTCGAACCTCGGCTTCCAGGACATGGCCAACCTCGACGACGGCGACATGTGGCCGATCACGTTCGCGCTGCAGAAGTGGAGCCCGGCCGTGGAGAAGAAAATCGTCCAGCTGGTGAAGACCGCGCTCTCCGGCTAGACGGCGTCAGACGAAACCGCGTATCGGCTGCGGCCGGTACGGCGCCGCGAGGCTGTCCAGTTCGTCGTCGTCGAGGTGGACGCCGAGTGCGGCGACGGCGTCGTCGAGATGGTGCGGCTTCGTCGCGCCGACGATCGGTGCGGTGACGCCCGGCTGCGCGAGCAACCACGCCAACGCAACCTGCGCGCGAGGCAGGCTGCGACGCTCGGCGATCGCACCGACGGCGTCGACGACGAGCCGCGCCGACTCGTCGTACAGCGTCCGGCCGAACTCGTCGCTTCGCGAACGTTCGGTCGCCTCGTCCCACGGCCGCGCGAGCCGGCCGCGGGCGAGCGGGCTCCACGGGATGACGCCGATGCCTTCCTCGCGGCACAGCGGGAGCATCTCCCGTTCTTCTTCGCGGTAGAGCAGGTTGTAGTGGTTCTGCATGCTGACGAAACGCGCCCAGCCGTGCCGGTCCGCGAGGTAGAGCGTCTTGGTGAACTGCCACGCGGGCATCGACGACGCGCCGAGGTAGCGCACCGTTCCGGCGCGCACGCAGTCGTGCAGCGCCTCGAGCGTCTCCTCCCACGGCGTCTTCGGATCGGCGCGATGGATCTGGTAGAGGTCGATGTAATCGGTGCCGAGCCGGCGCAGGCTCGCGTCGACCTCGGTGAGAATTGCCTTGCGGGACAGCCCGGCGCCGTTCGGGCCAGGTCGCATCCGGCCGTGCACCTTCGTCGCGATGACGAGGTCGTCGCGCGACGTCATCGACAACAGCGCGCGCCCGGTGATCTCCTCACTCGTGCCGTCCGAGTAGACGTTCGCGGTGTCGAAGAAGTTGATGCCGGCGTCGAGCGCCTGCTTGAAGAACGGGCGGGCGTCGGCTTCGTCGAGCGACCACGGGTGCGCGCCGCGATCCGGTACGCCGTAGCTCATGCAGCCGAGGCAGAGGCGCGAGACCTGCAAGCCGGTGTTGCCGAGACGCACGTAGTCCATCTACGTGACCCTACGACTGGATCGAGTTGCGCCTGTTTTCGGTGCGCTAATCGCCGAGTACGACGACGGTGTAACCGCCGAGGAGCGAGCCTTGCTGACTGCTCGTGACCCGGTACACATGCGCGTTGCCGGCGCCCGGGTTGGAGTCGGTCGCGTGGAAACCGACCTGCTGACCGTCGGCCCCGACGGTGTGCCCGTCGCCGATCAATCCGGCGCCGCGCGGGTCCGTCATGGCGCCGAGATTCGGCAATGGCGCGCCGGCCGGAGTAGGCGCGGTGAGGCCGACGTCGCCGGTCGCGGCGCCAGTCGCCGGGACCGCATTGCGGTCCATCGTCAACAGATGCAGCCACTGCATCGAGGCCGTATCGGCCCGCGCCACCGCGACATCTGTGATCCCGCCGAAGACCGGCCCCACGGCCATCGGCAGCGTCGGCTTCGCGGCCGCTTCACCGGCCGACATGACGTGGATGTTGCGCTGGCCGACGTGCCGGTTGCGGCTGGCATCCCATGCCGGGCCGGAGAGCGGGTCGAGCACGGTCTGGCTGGTGCGCACGACGAGACACTCATGCCCGCCGTTGAGGTACTGCGCCCGCCAGCTGACGGGGCAGCGAACGAGCTTGTGACTGGTGCTCTCGCCGCGAGCGCCGAGGTCGATCCACGTCGCACCGATGAAGTGCGCCTGGTCGCCGCTGAACCCGAGCGCCGGATTGAACCAGTAGAACTCGACGAGGGTGTCCGGCGACGGAGCCTGCCCGAGGTTCCACACGTGCGCATAGACGGTGTTGTCCGCGCCGGCCTCGGCGACCGCGCCGAGCTGGTCCGGCACCGCGGGCGCATTCGCCGGGTCGACGCCGGCGGCGATGAGGATGTCCGGGCTCTCCCAGAACGGGCCGAGCACCGGGCGGGCGCCGGTGTCGCCGGCGTTCGCGCGCAGGAAGAGGAAGGGCAGGAACAGCTGTGTCCTGCTGCCCGGCCACACGTCGCCGGGCCGGGTGACGGTTCCGAGAATGCCGCCGACCCCGACCTGCCCGTTCGGCAGGCTCCCGTCGCTGGTACCGGTGATGTGGCCGGGCCGGCCGCTACCGGCGCCGGCCCCGCCCGCCCCCGCCCGGCCGGGCTTGGTGTCCGGCCCGCAGCAGTGGCAGCCGCAATCGACGTGGACGTTGACGGTCGTCGACTCACCGTGGTGGTGCGTGACCTTCGCGGCATGCGACTGCTGCTCACCTCGGCGGAACCGGCGCTCGACCGCATCCTCGACGGCATCGGCGGCCCGGGTCGCTGCCTGTATGGCGTTCTCCGCGGAGTCCTCGATGCCGTCCACCAACCGGCGCACGAACCGGCCCACGCCGCCCTCGGACTCGCTCACCGCGGGCCTCCCTTGGTCCGCTTCGAACGGTGCGTCGGGGCCTCCTCGTGGCACACCCGGCCGGGATACCGCAGCTGGAGCGGGGGCGCGTATCGCGGGGCGGGATGCTGGTCCGCCGCGGTCGGCGCGGGCGGTTGCCACCGAGCATCGTCGGCTCCCTCCGGCCAGACGACCGGCGCCGGGTAGGTCTGGCCGCGCGGGTTGCGGTCCTGCGCGTCGCCGCGGGTCCAGTCCCAGCACAGGTAGCCGTAACCGCGGTCGGCGTCGAGGTTGAAGTTCGCGTCGTACCCCTGGTTGTTCGCGATCTGGCCGATGAGGTACGCCGAGAAGACGGCAGGGTCGCCGAGCGGGCTGGTGCCCGAACGCCTGACGTCCTCGGGCGCCGGGAACCCCTCGGTGAACGGCTCGTGCCCGACGAACTCGCTGTTGAGCGCATCGGTGTCGCCCGGGCAACCGGCCCGCTCGTAGCCCAAGCGGAGCTGGTTGCTCGCGGGCCCGGTGAGCTGGACCAACGTGGGCGGCATCGTCCCGAACGGGTATGGACCGGCGGTTGTCTCCGGTGTCTCCACGTAATTGCCGGCGTTCGCCGGATCGGGATCGTTGTTGCGGTCGGGGTATGCCCACGGCCGCCGGAACTCGACCGACCAGTGCGCGACATCGTGGACGCCGAGGTCGATCGGAGTGTGTTGAGCTATCCATGCCTGCCACGCGGGAACGTCCGCCGGCGTGCCTTTGATCGGTAGGAACGGGTAATCGGCGCTCTTCGGATTGCGCATCGTGTCGACGGTGACCGCCGCGTCGTGGTCGAGATTGCCGAGCACGTCGAACGCCGCACCGAGGGCGGCGGCGAACGCACCGTCGACGGTGTGCCCGAGCGTGATGAGTTCGTGGTCGATCTCGTTGGGCTTGCGCAGCTCGCCGTCGTCCCAGCGCTGTTCGCTCTGCGGCATGAGATAGCCGAGGTGGACGAGCACGATCCGGACGTTCTCGCAAACCGTCCAGGCGGGCAGAACGATGTGGTCGAAGAGCCAATCCCGGGCCGGCATCGTCACACCTGACGCCGCCGCCTTGCCCAGGTCCTCGAGCAGTTGCGCAGCCTGCTTCGCGGTTTTGAACACCCAATCCAGCAGTGCGAGCACGACCTCGCATGCCTGCTCCAGTGGCGGGTCGGACGAGGACACGCCGGAGAAGTCCGGGGGGCCGAAGTCGAAGTCGGACGACGGCACCTGGAAGACCGCGGGTCGCTTGGGCCTGTCCATGTCGAACTGCGAGAAGAAGCTTCGCTTGAACCACGACAGCATGAACCGGTACGTCGCCTTCAGCTCCCACGGCAGCGGGAAGCCCTCGGGCACGTTGAGACCGGCCGGAGTGTCCGGCGCGACGAGGCGGCGCAGGTCGGGCAGCGCCATGCCCGCGTTGTTCACCCCGAACGCCTGCAACCACCGACCCAGTTCGGACGTCCCGTCACCGAGAGCGTCTTGGAACGCCTGCCCGCCCAGGTTGCGCGGGTGCGGGGTCTGCTCCTCCTGCAACGCCGCGATACCACCGTCGGCCGGATCGGCGTACACCTCGACGAGAACGCGGACGAGTGTCTCGGCCAGCCAGTCGGGCAGCTCGCCGTCGGTGTCGAGCAGCTCTTTGCGTTTCGCCTTGTCCGCACGGCTGTCGCCGGTCGGTAGCGGCTTGCGCAGGTCGCCCAGCCGCTTAGCTTGATCGAGGCCGTCGATGCCCTGCGGGATCTGCACGGCGAAGTAGAGCGCCGACTTCGCCAGCGAGTCGTACGTCGGCATGAACCCGACGAACTCGTCTTTCGTAAGGGTGCCGTCACCGGTGCACTGGTAGTTGAACGCGTCGAGGTGGTTCTCGACCACGTGATGGCGTTGCCAATGGGTCCGGAACGGCCCGCCGGCCTGCTCGTTGACGAACGAGTGCGCCACCGTGTCGGTGCCGACGTGGCACACCCAGCCAGATGCGTACGCGAGCAGTTGGTTCCCGTGCTCGTTGTCGGTCGCATCGCTCGAGGCGATGAGGTCACGTGCGTGCGCGAACAATCGCTGCGGAACCCGGCTGGTCCGCCGGTAGTGCAGCATGTCGCTCCAGAGGAAGGCCTGCTCGTCATAGCCCTTGCGCATCTTCAGCGCGAACCAGCCGAAGATGTCGCCTTCGGTGAGCAGTTCCTCGGCCCCGACGGCGACGAGTGCGGTGGCCAGTTCCGTGAATGCGTCGCCGAGTTCGGACAGCAGGCCACCGGTGACGTCGTCGAGCACCTTTCCCGCGGCGTCGAGTATCGGCCCGATCGTCGCGTCCCACACTTTGACGAAGGCCTGCCAGGCGTGGTCGATCTTGAGGATGAAGCGGAGGATGTCGGCGAAGGTTTCGTTGACTTCGGCGAGGATTGCGAGCAGCGCCTGATCCGTGTCCGCGAGCGGGTGCTCCTCGTCGATCCGGTTCTGGTCGTCGAGGAAGTACAGGAGGCTCAGCGCCAACATGATCTCGTCGCACGGGATCCGCGGGTCGGCATAGTCCTGGAGGAAGAAGCAGAGGTCCGGACCGATCGCTCCGAGTGCGGCGAACTTCGGCCAGTCGGCCATCGCCTGTTGCAACGTGAGGGGATCGAGGAGTAGCCCGTCCGGGTCGAGCGCGCGGCCCTCGGGAAGCGGGTCGTCGTCCGGGCGGACGAACGAGTCCGTGACCCCGTGTTGGAGTAGATCGGCAACTCGGCGCTGCGTGTAGATGTGCGTGAACGGACCGGGCATGCGAACCCCTAGGTGAGTGCCGGCTGTGCCCTGGCTACCTCGCTGGTCTGATACACCCTCGTGCCGATCTGGCTGATTCGGGTGCAGCATTCTCCGCGTTACCGGAGTCGTCAATACTCGGTGCAGGTAGAGAGATACGTCCTGCGCGCCCGGATGCGGACCGTCGTTCAGCGCGACAAAGTGCCTCGGCGCAGGACATCCCGGCGGCGAGGTGGTTGACGAACCAGTGGAGTGCGATGCGCTTGACGAATGGTCGTTCAGGCGATGACGTCGCGGGCGCGCAGCGCCGCTTGGGTGCGGTCGGCGACCTGCAGCTTGTCGAGGATGCGGGAGACGTAGTTCTGCACCGTCTTTACCGACAGCCCGAGAGCCCGCGCGATCTGCGCGTTGCTCGACCCCTGAGCGATGAGTGCGAGCACCTCCCGCTCCCGCTCGGTCAACCCGTCGGTTCGGAGCAGCTGAGGTTGCGGGCGGACCTGGTTGCGCGTCAGGATCTGTGTGGCGACCCCAGCCCCGAAGACGGCGCCGCCTGCCGCCACCGTGCGCACCGCCGCGGCGATCTCGTCGCCGGTCGCGCCCTTCAGGACGTATCCGCGCGCGCCGGCCCGCAGCGCCGCGACCACCGTGTCGTCGTCGTCGACCATCGTCACCACGAGCACCGCCGGCGCGTCGGTCCGCGCGGTCACCTGCGCTGTCACGTCGACGCCGGAGACGGTCATGAGATTGAGGTCCATCAGCACGACGTCGACGTCGGTCTCCGCCAGCCGCGCAAGCGCCTCGGGACCATCGGAGGCCACCGCGACGACCTCCATGCCGTCGAGCGAGTCGAGCAGGGCCGCGAGTCCGTCCCGGAAGACAGGATGGTCGTCGACCACCAGCAGGCGCGTCACCGACTGACCTCCGAACGGGCCGGCGCATTGACCTGCGCGGGTATAGCCGCGAGGGGAAGCGTGGCGCTCACACAGGTGTGCGTGTCGGAGCGGATCGTCAGGCTCCCGCCGAGCTCCTCGGCCCGCTCACGCATTGTCGACAGCCCGTGGCCTGCGTACGACGAAGCGGGGTCGAGCCCGTGCCCGTCGTCCGTGACCGAGATGGCGAGAGAGCTGCCGGAAGTGACGATGTCGACGCGGCATGCCGACGCATGTGCATGCCGGACGACGTTGGTGACCGCTTCGGTGGCGATGCGGTAGGCCGCCACTTCGACGGCGGCAGGGAGCCGCTCCGGCACGGACACAGTGACGTCGGTTCGCAGCGGCGCGGCTGCGGTCAGCCGGCTCACCGCTTGTTCCACTGCACCCCTCAGTCCGAGCTCGTCGAGTGCCGGTGGTCGTAGACCTTCGACGACGCGTCGTACGTCGAGCATCGTCGTCCGCAGGTCGTCGCGGAGCGAGTCGAGGTCGGCGACGACCGAGGGCTGGCCCGCCGCCTTCGCCGCGACGACGTCGAGCCGGAGCAGATGGCCGGCGAGCGAAGGGCCGAGCCCGTCGTGCAGGTCGCGACGCAGCCGGCGGCGTTCTTCCTCACGGGCGAGCACCAGATGCTCGCGCGCCTGCTGCAACTGCGCGGTCAGCGCGTGGGCGTGCAGGACGCCCGCGAGGTGTCCGGCGAGGTCGTCGAGCAACTGTCGATCGCGCCGGCGCAGCCCGCCGGTCGGCAGTGCGCAGTGGAGCGTGCCGACCCGGCGTCCGTAAGCGGTCAGCGGCACCTGGTGCGCGCCCATGTCGGTCTCGACGCCGAGGATGACGCGACGGCCTGCGTCCGTGATCGCGATGTTGCGCAGGTCGAGTCCGTGCAGCTCGTCGACGACGCGGACGAGCAGCCGCTGCACGTCGACGGCCGCCTCGAGTCGCTGACCGAGCGCCGCGAGTACGTCGTACGGCTGGTCCCATCGCCCGAACGTCACGCGGTTGACGCCGCGCTGCAGCAGGTCGCGCAGCGGCGCGAAGCTGACTGCGACGACAGCCGCGGCAAGCCAGGGCAGCCAGGACGCGCCGCGCACGTCGATGCGGTTACCGATGCCGGCGATGACGAGCGCATAGACCGCGGCGACCACCGCGGAGAGCGTCAGCCACACGAGCGTGCGGTTGACGGCGGTCCGCAGGTCGTAGAGCCCGCGCGCGAGGACCGCGAATCCGATCGCGATCGGCAGCGGCAACACGGTGCCCGCGAACACCCAGGGACCCAGGGAGTAGGAGATGACGAACACGATCGGTACGGCGACGACCGGCACCGCAGCGGCTGCGACGAACAGTCGCAGCTGCTGACGCATCAACGGCGTCCCGGT
>JAICXQ010000034.1 GCA_025980325.1 Frankiales bacterium | reverse complement strand
TGTAGGCGTCGGCGATCGGCGTGACCAGGTTGGTCGCGCCCGGACCGCTCGTCGCCATGCACACGCCGACCCGGCCGGTCGCCTGCGCGTACCCGGTCGCCGCGTGCCCCGCGCCCTGCTCGTGCCGGACCAGCAGGTGGCGCACCTTCTTCGAGTCGAACAGCGGGTCGTACGCCGGCAGGATCGCGCCGCCTGGGATGCCGAAGACGACGTCGACGTCGAGTTGCTCCAGCGCGCGGACGAGCGCTTGTGCCCCGGTCGTTGTCACGTTTCGTCCTCTCG
This sequence comes from Frankiales bacterium, assembly GCA_025980325.1. Taxonomy (GTDB): domain Bacteria; phylum Actinomycetota; class Actinomycetes; order JAFAQI01; family JAFAQI01; genus BP-197. The sequence goes on along the minus strand of JAICXQ010000034.1, from coordinate 24,546 downwards.
TTGCTTCTTGTCATTCCAACAAAAAGCCCCCACGTGCGAAGCACGGAGGGGCGAGCGCGCGGGTGACTTTTCGGCAGTCAGCCCACACGCTCATTGCGTACGACGGTCGTCGGCACGCGCTCACGGTCGCAAACTCCTGCAAGCACTGTCAAGCAGAAGAGACGTCCGTCTCGCCATTCGAGACGATTACGGTGTGTGACCGGTGACCGACATCCTCTTTCGGCTCCAACCACCGCGATGGTTGACGTCAACCTCTGGCGGGTTGAGGTCAAGCAACCAGATGCTTGGGCGCCAAAGAGGTAGTGCGTCGGTCGTCACACCGCGTCATGTCGCAACGACGGGCCGAGACCGAGAACGTCGCCCTCAACCGCTCGGCCGTTAGTTGCAGACGGCGCCGCTGCTCGCGGAGCCGACCAGGCGGGCGTACTTCGCCAGCACGCCGGTTCGGTAGCGCGCCGGCGGCGGCGACCAGTCGGCCCGGCGCTTGCCGAGTTCGGCCTCGTCGACGAGCAGATCCAGCGTGCCCGCGGTCACGTCGAGCCGGATCACGTCGCCGTCGCGGACCAGTCCGATGGGGCCGCCGTCGGCGGCTTCCGGCGCGACGTGGCCGATGCACAGTCCCGTCGTACCGCCGGAGAACCGGCCGTCGGTCAGCAGCAGGACGTCCTTGCCGAACCCGGCGCCCTTGATCGCGCCGGTAACCGCGAGCATCTCGCGCATGCCCGGCCCGCCGCGCGGCCCCTCGTACCGGATCACGACGACGTCTCCCGGTGCAAGGTCGCCGCGCGTCACCGCGTCCATCGCCGGCGCCTCGGTGTCGAAGACTCGCGCGCGCCCTTCGAACGTCGTGCGATCGAAACCCGCCGTCTTCACCACCGCACCGTCCGGCGCGAGCGAGCCGTGCAGGATCGTGATCCCGCCGGTCGGGTGCAGCGGCGCGGTCATCGCCCGGATCACCTCGCCATCCGGAGACGACGGCGCGCCCACGTCTTCGAGGTTCTCCGCGACGGTCTTGCCGGTCACCGTCAACGCGTCGCCGTGCAACAGACCCGCGTCGAGCAGCAGCCGCATGACGACGGGGATGCCGCCGACCCGATCCACGTCCGACATCACGTAGCGACCGAACGGCTTGACGTCGGCGAGATGCGGCGTACGTTCGCCGATCCGCGCGAAGTCGCCCAGTTCCAACGAAACCTCGGCCTCGCGGGCGATCGCGAGCAGGTGCAGTACGGCGTTGGTCGATCCGCCGAGCGCCATCACCACCGCGATCGCGTTCTCGAACGCGGCCCTCGTCAGTACGTCGCGCGCCGTGATCCCGGACCGCAACATCTGAACGACGGCCGCGCCGGACCGCACCGCGTAATCGTCACGACGCCGGTCGACCGCCATCGGCGACGCGCTGCCCGGCAACGACATGCCCAACGCTTCGGCGGCCGACGCCATCGTGTTCGCGGTGAACATGCCGGCGCACGCGCCCTCGCCGGGACAGGTCTGGCGTTCCATCTCGTCGAGCTCGGCGGCCGACAGCCGGCCGAGCGCGCACGCGCCGACGCCTTCGAACATGTCGACGATCGTCAGGTCGCGGTCGCCGTACCGGCCCGGCAGCGACGAGCCGGCGTAGAGGAAGACCGACGCGAGGTCGAGCCGCGCCGCCGCCATCAGCATGCCCGGCAGCGACTTGTCGCAGCCGGCCAGCAGCACCGATCCGTCGAGCCGTTCGGCGAACATGACGGTCTCGACCGAGTCGGCGATGACCTCGCGGCTCACCAGCGACGCGTGCATCCCTTCATGGCCCATCGAGATGCCGTCGGACACCGAGATCGTGCCGAACTCCAACGCCACGCCGCCGGCGTCGCGGACGCCGACCTTCGCCGCCTTCGCCAGCCGGTCGAGCGAGAGGTTGCACGGCGTGATCTCGTTCCACGACGACGCGACGCCGATCTGCGGCTTGTCCCAGTCGTCGTCGGTCAGGCCGACCGCGCGCAGCATCGCCCGCGCCGGCGCGCGTTCGTAGCCGTCGGTGACCTCGCGGCTGCGCGGCTTGAGGTCGGTCATGCATCCGCCGCGGTCAGCGTGAAACCGTGTGTTCGCAACCGATCCGCGAGGGTCGGCCCGATGCCGGTCGCGGGCGTCAGCACGCCCGCCCGGTCCGGCAACCGGTCGCCGTCGAGGGCGAGTGCGAGCGCCGACTGGCCGAGCATGACCGAGGTCGCGGCGTAACCGGGATCGCCGTGCGCCGCGACGATTGCGCGCAGCCGCCGGCCGGACGCCGTGCGCGAGGTCACCTCGACCCGGAACCGGCCGTTCCGGCGTGTCTTCTCCGACGGCCCCTCGCCGGGGTCGGGCAGGAACCGGTCGACGAACGCGCGGGTCGGCGACGTCGACATCAGGCCGACGAAACCGGCCAGTCCGGCGGTGAGCCCGGCCGCGGCGATCGGCGCGGCCGGACCGCGGAACGCCATCACCTCGCGATAGCGGAACTCGCGCCCGTAGGACCAGTCGAGCAATGCGTTGGTACGACGGACGACGCGCGTGTTGGACGGCGCCATGACGAACGGCGCGAGCCACGCACCGAGGTCGCGATCGTGCACCACACCGCGCAGGTCGCGCTCCGGGATCCAGCCGGCCTTCGACCGATCCGGTTCGAGTTCGCGCGCGGGGCTCAACGCGTACGGGTCGGCGAGGATCCGGCCCGCTTCGCGGTCGCTGCCGACTTCGGCGAGCGTCGTCTTCATCGAGGCGAACGTGCCGCCGGACAGCCCGCCGCGCAACTCGGTGACCGCGAGCGTCGTGTCGGTCAGCGCGTCGCCGCCCGCGAGCTCGTGCAGCAACAGCACGCCGAGGTCCGACGGGATCGAATCGAAGCCGCATGCGTGCACGATCCGCGCTCCCGACGCAGCGGCAACGTCGTGCAGCTTGTCCGCCGTCCGGCGCATGAACAGCACTTCGCCGGTGAGGTCGGCGTAATGCGTGCCGGCCTCGGCGCACGCCTCGACGAGCGGCTGGCCATAGAGCAGGTACGGCCCGACGGTCGTGGCGACGACGGCGGCGCGACGGGCGAGCGAGGCCAGCGCGGCCGGGTCGTTTGCATCGGCGACGACGACGGCCCACTCGTGTGCGCTGGCCGGCAACGACGAGCGCAGCGACTCGAGCTTCGACGCCGACCGGCCGGCCAGTGCGACCGAAACGCAGTCCGGCACGGCCACAGCGAGATGTTGCGCGGTGAGCTTCCCGACGAATCCGGTCGCGCCGTAGAGGACGATGTCGAACTCGCGATCGTGGCCGGTCATGCGAGCATCCTCTCTCGTGGGGAAATTCCGCTTCCACGGTGGCGACGGCACCGCGGTCATGGGCTGGCGCAACGAGGCCGCGAGCGGTCCGGCCGTCGTCATCTCGAACGGCCTCGGCACCCCGCCGTCGGCGTGGCCGCACGTCATCCGGGACGACAGCGGCTTTCGGGTCGTGACCTGGTACTACCGCGGCACCGGCGGTGGCGACCGGCCGGCGGACGAGTCGCGGGTACGGATCGCCGACCATGCCGACGACCTGCTCGCGCTGCTGGATCACGAGGGCATCGACCGCGCGCTGATCGCCTGCTGGTCGCTCGGGGTCAACGTCGGGTTCGAGTTCGCCGTCGCCCATCCCGATCGCGTCGCCGGCCTGCTCGCGGTCGCCGGCGTACCCGGCGGCACGTTCCGGGCGATGTTCGGCCCGCTCGGCGTCCCGCGGCGCTTCCGCCACGACCTCGGCCTCGCGGCCGCGAAGCTCGGCCGCCGGCTCGGGCCGCAACTGTCATGGATGTCCGCGCACGTGCCGGTCAACAGGTTCACCAGCCGCGCGATCAGCCACAGCGGCTTCGTGTTGCCGCGGGCGACGCCGGACGTGCTGATGCCGGCGATGGCGGAGTTCCGCGACCACGACTTCCGCTGGTACTTCACCCTCGCCGTCGGCGCGGCCGACCACCACCCGATGGACCTGTCGTCCGTCACCGCACCGGTGACGCTCGTCGCCGGTCGCTACGACGTGCTGACGTCGATGCACTCGATGATCGACGCGGCCGCGCAGATCCCGCACGCCGAGCTACACGTGCTGCCCGGCTCGCACTTCCTGCCGCTGGAGTTCCCGGCCGAGATCACTCACGAATTGCGATTGCTCGCCCGCCGTGCCGGGCCGGCGTCGGCGCCGGCGAGCCGGCCACACGAACCGAGCGGGTCGACTGGACGGTCGAACCGCTGAGGCTCGTGGTGGCCGAGCCGACGAACACCTGGCGCGACACCGACGGGATCCACTTCTGCGCGCCGTTCACCGTGACCGGCCGCTCGATGAACAGCATGTACGGTCCCGGCGGCACGACCGAAGCTCCGGGCACCGCGACGTTGACCTCATCATCGTCCCGACCTGTGATCCGCAACTCGACCGTGCGCTGGTCGCCGTCGGTGAGGTGCGTCATCGCCGGGTTGCGGACCAGCACGACCTTGCCGATCGAGGCTGCGTTGTCCGACTCGATCTTCAGCCGCGAGTTGTTCGGCGTCCACGACTGCACGTCCTCGATCCGCGGCCGCGGCCCGTACGACAGGTACGGCGGCGAGTAGATCTGGAACGTCGAGTCGGACTCCGCGCTGGACAGCCCCAGCACGTCGTGACCGGTGTCGTCCTGGAACCCGTACGCCGTCGCGATCGGCGCGTGACCGCCGATCAGCACTCGCCCGTCCGGCAACAGGATCGCGGTGTTGTGGTAGGTCCGGCCGTGCGCCGAGTCGAGTGACGGGCCGGCCGTCGACGTGCCGGCGACCGGATCGATCAGCTCGGTCTGCAGCACCGGCGTACCGGAACCGGGCAGGTCGACCTCGTCGCGATCCGCGCCGTTCGTCACGAACACCTCGCCGTCCGGCAGCACGACGGCCGAGCCGTACCAGCGCCGGTTGAGCAACGTCGGGCCGTTCGTGCTCGTCAACGCGTCGCCGTTCGCGGTGTCGATCGTGTTGATGGTGGTCGACGTGTCGCCGAGGTAGTTGCCCGGCGTCGGGCCGACGACGCCGCCGCCATTGAGAACCTGCGCCTTCGTGTACGCGCCGCTCGCGTCGGGACGCAGCGGCAGCATCACGTCGAAGCCGGAGCCGCGGAAGCCGACCGGCAGGTTGTCGACGAGCGGCAGGCCGGTCGCGGTGTTCGCGGTGAGGTTGCGCCACGCCTGCGTCGCCGGGTCGTAGACCTTCGCGTTGACCCAACCGGCTTCGTCGTACGCCTCGCCGGCCGGGTTGAACGTCTGGCCGGCGGCGTCGTAGTAGACGTGCCCGTCGGGCAGCAGGTGCAGCCGCGCGAACAGCGGCAGCGACTGCTGCGACGCGTCGCCGAGGGTCGGATCGGCGCCCGGCAGCGCGCTCTTGTTCAGCGTCCACTTCTGCGCCTGCGGATCGTACGTCTCGGTCTCGACGACGTTGCGGCCGCTGTCGAACGGCGACCGGCCGTCGGTGTAGAGCGGCTTGATCAGTTTGGTCACGCCGCTGGCGATGAACACGTGCCCGTTCGCGAGCGTCACCATCGTCGGGTACCAGCGGCCGAAGTTGAGGTCGGCGCCCTTGATGTTGTGCCACGAGTTCGTCGCCGGGTCGAAGATGCGGGTCGCCTTGAGCCCCTGCAGTTCGGAGACGCCGTAGCTCTTGCCGGTCGTCGGATCGGTGACGCCGGGCTCGAGGTAGTACTTCGTCCCGCCGGCCGCGAGGATCGAGCCGTCGGCGAGCTGGACCAGCGGCGAGCAGAACAGGTCGTAATCGTTGCCCGGGCTGTCGACGATCCCGGCGCCGCCGGGCAGCAACGGGTCCGGCGGCTCGGCGAGGCTGCCGTTCCCGTCGGCCGACTGGTTGCCCGGCGTGGTGAAGCTCGCGCTGTTGCCGTAGAAGCTCGCGACCCGGCTCTGGTCGTTCTGCGCGACGTCGCCGAACTCCGCGACGACGCTCATGTCGACGTTGTTCATGCCTTCGAGGCCGTCCCAGAACAGCACCTTGCCGTTGGCGAGTACGGCGGCCGCCATCGCGGCCGGCGGGCAGCGGTAGCCGTCGGTCGGCTGGTACTTCGCGGTCGAGCACTGCGGGCGCGCGCCCTGGCCGATGACCGGCGACAGCGACCCGGCGGCGGTGGAGTCGGCGCCGGCCGGCGCGGCGGTCACGAGCAAGCCGAGGATCACAAGGACACGGGACATGCGGAACGTGGGCAAGGCGGCCTCGATTCGGCGTCAGCGACGTGAGTTGTGCCGCCCTTTCAACGCGCTACGCCGCTATTCCTCCCGCCGTCGATCGCGCGGCTGTTCGCCTTTACGCGAACCAACGCGCGATTGCTTAACGATCGGTCAGCCGCCGGCGAGCCGTTCGAGCAAGAGCTCGCGGGCGCGCTTGGCGTCGGCCGAGCCGCCGGTCGCCTTCATCACCGCGCCGACCAACGGGCCGAGCGCACCCTGGTTGCCGTCGCGCACCTTGGCCGCGATGTCGGGCGAGGCGGCGATCGCGGCGTCGACGGCGGCGACGAGCTCGTCCTCGCCGGCGACCTTCCAGCCGTGCGCCTCGATCACGGCGTCCGGCTCGCCCTCCCCCGCGAGCACGGCTTCGACGACCTGGCGGGCGAGCTTGTTGGTCAACGTCCCGTCGTCTTCGAGCGCGCCGACCCGTGCGATCTGTGCCGGCGTGATCGCGAGCGACGCCGCCTCGACGCCGGCGTCGTTGGCCCGGCCGACGAGGTAGCCCAGCCACCAGCCGCGCGCCTTGCCCGGCGCCGCCCCGGCCGCGATCGTCTCGCGGACGAGGTCGACGACGCCGGCGTTGGTCATCTGGGTCAGTTCGAGGTCGCTGAACCCGTGCTCGGTCGCGAAGCGCCGCCGGGCGACACTCGGCGGCTCCGGCAACGACGCCTCGAGTTGCGCGACCCAGTCGGGAGCGGGCGCGAGCGGGACGAGGTCGGGCTCGGGGAAGTAGCGGTAGTCCTGCGCCTCTTCCTTGCTCCGGCCGGGGCTCGTCGTCCCGCTGTCTTCGTGGAAGTGCCGGGTCTCCTGCACGACCCGCTCGCCGCCGTCGAGGCGGGCGCCTTGCCGCTCGACCTCGTAGCGCACCGCCCGCTCGACGCTGCGCAGCGAGTTGACGTTCTTCGTCTCGCTGCGGGTGCCGTACGCCGTCGCGCCCTTGGGCATGAGCGACACGTTGACGTCGCAGCGCAGGCTGCCCTGCTCCATCCGTACGTCGGACACCCCGAGGCCGCGCAGCAGGTCGCGCAACTCGGTCACGTACGCCTTCGCCACGGCCGCCGCGCGATGCCCGGTGCCGGCGATCGGCTTCGTGACGATCTCGACCAGCGGGATGCCGGCCCGGTTGTAGTCGACCAGCGAGTGCGTCGCGCCGTGGATGCGCCCGGTCGATCCGCCGACGTGCATCGACTTGCCGGTGTCCTCCTCGAGGTGCACGCGTTCGATCTCGATCCGGAACTCGTCGCCGTCGACGTCGACGTCGAGGTAGCCGTCGATGCACAGCGGCTCGTCGTACTGCGAGACCTGGTAGTTCTTCGGCATGTCCGGATAGAAGTAGTTCTTGCGCGCGAACCGGCACCACTCGGCAATCCGGCAGTGCAACGCAAGGCCGATCCGTACCGTGTAGTCGATCGCGGTGCCGTTGGTGACCGGCAGGCTTCCCGGCAGGCCGAGGCACACCGGGCAGACCTGGGTGTTCGGCTCGGCCCCGAACACCGTCGAGCAGCCGCAGAACAGCTTCGTGACGGTGCCGAGTTCGACGTGCGTCTCCAACCCGAGCACCGGGTCGTAGCGGTCGAGCACGTCGTCGTACGGCGGCGTTGCGATCGTCATAGCGGCGGCGCCTTCTCCAGCAGCTTGTCGGATCCGAGCGCGGCCTCGACCGCTGCGGCGACGCGGTACATCCGCTCGTCCGCCTGCACCGGTGCCATCACCTGTAACCCGACCGGCAGCCCGTCGTCGGAGAGCCCGCACGGCAGCGACAGCGCCGGTCCGCCGTAGAGGTTGGACGGGATCGTGCAGAGGTCGGCGAGGTACATCGCCATCGGATCGTCGACCCGCTCGCCCAACGTGAACGCGGTCGTCGGCGTGGTCGGCGAGACGAGCACGTCGACCCGTTCGAACGCCGACGCGAAGTCCCGGCTGATCAACGTGCGGACCTTCTGCGCCTGGCCGTAGTACGCGTCGTAATAGCCGGCCGAAAGCGCATAGGTGCCAAGGATGATCCGGCGTTTGACCTCGGCGCCGAAACCGGCGTCGCGGGTCGCGGCCATGACCTCCTCGGCCGACGCGACGCCGTCGTCGCCGACGCGCAGGCCGTAGCGCATCGCGTCGTAGCGCGCGAGGTTGCTGGACGCCTCGGACGGCGCGATCAGGTAATACGCCGGCAGCGCGTAGTCGAAGTGCGGGCAGGAGACTTCCTCGACGGTGGCACCGAGTTTCTCAAGGATGGCAACGGATTCGTCGAAGCGGGCGAGCACACCGGGTTGGTAGCCGTCGCCCTTGAACTGCGTGACCACACCGATCCGCATGCCGGAGACGTCGGCTTGTCTCGCGGCCGCGACGACCGGCGGGACGGCCGCGGCGATCGACGTGGAGTCGCGCGGGTCGTGCCCGCCGATGACCTCGTGCAGCAGCGCGGCGTCGAGCACGGTGCGCGCGCACGGACCGGCCTGGTCGAGCGACGACGAGAACGCGATCAGGCCGTAGCGCGACACCCCGCCGTACGTCGGCTTCGCACCGACGGTGCCGGTGACCGCGGCGGGCTGGCGAATGGAGCCGCCGGTGTCCGTACCGATCCCGATCGGGGCCTGGTAGCTCGCGACCGCGGCACTCGATCCACCGCCGGAGCCGCCGGGGGTGCGGGTCAGGTCCCACGGGTTGCGGCTCGGACCGAACGCGGAGTGCTCGGTCGAGGAACCCATCGCGAACTCGTCCATGTTCGTCTTGCCGAGCACGACGATGCCCGCCGCCCGCATCCGCTCGACGATCGTCGCGTCGTACGGCGGCACCCAGCCCTGCAGGATGCGCGAGCCCGCGGTCGTCGGCACGCCTTTCGTGACGATGACGTCCTTGAGCGCGAGCGGCACTCCGGCGAGGGGCCCGCTGATCTCGCCGTCGTCGACGCGGCGGGCCTGGGCGAGCGCACCGTCGGTGTCGACGTGCAGGAACGCGTGCACCTTCTCGTCGACCTCGGCGATGCGGTCGAGATGTGCCTGCGCGACCTCGACCGCGGACACCTCGCGGGCCGCGATCTTCGCCGCGAGCTCCGTCGCGGTCGCGGCGAGCAGCGGGTTCATGCTTCCTCGTCGAGGATGCGCGGGACCCGGAACCGGTCGTGTTCGGCGGCCGGGGCGGCGGCGACCGCGAGCGCGGCACCGAGCGACGGCACCGGCTCGTCCGGACGGAACACGTTGGCGAGGTCGAGCGAGTGCGACGTCGGCGGGATGTCGGCCGCGGCGACCTCCTGCACCCGGGCGACCGCGCCGAGGATGACGTCGAGTTGTGCCGCGAGCGCGTCGAGCTCGTCGTCGGTCATCGCGATGCGGGCGAGCCGCGCGAGGTGCGCGACGTCCTCCCGCGTAATGGCGCTCACGCGGCCATCCTAGGAGGGTTCGCCCGGAGATCCCCGCGAGTTATGCCGCCGACGACTCGGCGCACTCGCCAGACCTCAGGCCGCAGCGCCGTACTGCCGACGTAGAGACCGTGAGCCGAAGCCGGATGGTCGCCGCCGCTGCCGTGTTCGTCGCGATAGGCGGCAGTGCCGGGCTTTGGCTGCTCGCGTTGCATTTGCACAATGCGCGGCTCGAGATCGTTCTTCTTTTCGTCGATGCGCTTCTCGTCGGCGGGCTGGCCTGCGCACCGACCGGCACCTACCTGATGCGGGCCGGTCGAGGCGGAGCCGCGTCACCCCTGCCGGATGATCCGACGCAGAGCGAAACTGAGCGAATCGAGCGCTTGGCTCGCTGATCGCTTGACGTGCCGGCGACGTTGTCAGGCGAGCGCGCGGCGGGAGCCGAACGACGATTCCTGGGCCGGCACCGATGCCGAGCGCTGCCGTTGGGCACGGTCGTAGTCGGCCAGCCAGGCCGTCACGCCTTCGGCCGGCATCGCCTTCGCGAGGTACCAGCCCTGCGCGGCGTCACAGCCGTACACCGACAGCCGGTCCCACGCCTCCTGCGTCTCGACACCCTCGGCGACGACCCGAAGGCCGAGTGCCGAGGCGAGGTCGATGATCGAGCGCACGATCGCCGCGTCGTCTTCGTTGACGTCCATCCGCAACACGAACGAGCGGTCGATCTTCACCTCGCTCACCGGCAGCCGCTTGAGGTGGACCAGCGACGAGTAGCCGGTGCCGAAGTCGTCGAGCGAGACGCCGACGCCGACGTCGGCCAGCGACAGCAACGTCGTCGCGGCCCGCGCGGGGTCGGCCATGAGGACGCTCTCGGTGACCTCGATCATCAGCGCGCGCGGCGGTACGCCGTGGTGGTCGAGCCGTTCGCGCAGGAAGTTCGCGAACTCGCGGTCGTAGAGGTCGCGCGCGCAGACGTTGACCGCGGCCTGGACCCGCAGGCCCGACTGCCACCACACCGCGAGTTGCCCGAGTGCGGTGTCGACGACGAACTGCGTGATCGCGCGCATCAACCCGGTCTGCTCGGCGAGCGGGATGAACTCGTCCGGCGGCACCATGCCGCGTTCCGGGTGCCGCCAGCGCAAGAGCGCCTCGACCCCGACGACGTCGCCGGTACGCAGGTCGGCCTTGGGCTGGAAGTGAAGTTCGAGCTCGTTGTTCTCGAGGGCGTTGCGCAACTCGGCCAGCATGCCGAGCCGGATCGTCGAGTGCCGGTCGGTCTCGGAGGAGTAGATCTCGATGCCGGTGTTGCGTTCCTTCGCGACGTACATCGCGACATCGGCGCGCTTGAGCAACGTCTCGAAGTCGTGGCCGTGATCCGGGTGCAACGCGATGCCGATCGACGCCTCGATCTCGAAGCTCATGCCGTCGTGGCGGAACGGCTCGGCCAGCGCGGCGCGGACCCGTTCGGCGACCTCGACGGCGTTCTCCCAGTGACCGACGTCGGTGACCAGCAGCGCGAACTCGTCGCCGCCCAATCGGGCGACGGTGTCCTCGGGCCGCACGACGGCGGCCAGCCGCTGGCCGACCAGTTCCAGCAACGCGTCGCCGACCTGGTGGCCGAGCGTGTCGTTGATCTCCTTGAACCGGTCGAGGTCGAGCAGGAACAGCGCGACGCCGAGGTTGAGGTCGTCGGCGGTCTCGATCCGCGCGCGCGCGTCGCGGATGAGCATCCGGCGGTTGGGCAAACCGGTCAGCGGATCGTGCAGCGCCTGCCGTTCGCGTTCGAGCGACATCGCCGCGGTCGCGTAGACCGCGAACAGCGGCAGCACGAGCAGCGGCACCAGCGCCGGGCCCTGCTCGATGACGACGACGACGATCGGGCCGAGGCCGAGCAGCGCGCCGGTCGAGAGCAGGTTGTAGGACCAGTTGTCGAAGAACTGCTCGCGCAGGCCGGTGTGCTCATGCAGGGCGAGCGCGACCGAGACCAGGAAACTGTTCGCGAGGAAATACAGCGTGCCGGCGAGGAAGACGGCCGGCAGCACGCCACCGGTGACCGTCAGCGGATGACCCGGAGTCGGCACGTCGCCGAACAGCCAGAGCCCGCCGGCGGCGAGACCGTACGACAGGCAGAACTGGGCGATGTTGAAGCCGGTACGCCACGGTGCCTTGCGCCGCATCGTGTCCGCGATGATCGTCGCGATCGTCTGCATGAGCAGCGCGACCGCGAGGCCCCAGTGCAGCATCAACGCGAACACGAACGCCGTCGAGATGTTGACCCCGCTCGCGTCCGGCGAACCCGCCGTGACGAGCGGGCGGAGCTCACCGAGCACGAGCAAGACGGCGACGACGATGAACGCGCTGCCCATGAAGCTGAAGTCGTGGAAGCTGAGGGTGTTCAACTGCAGCGCGACGAGTGCTCCGCCGAGGCCGATCACGGTCCCGACATATGACCAGAATTTGGTGGCGCCACGGCGCGGCGCGAGGTTGCGCGCCTCGTCCTCCGTGGACATCACACCTCCGTCGGCATGGCGAACCCGGGCAGATTCACCCCGTTGGCGTATCGGCGGACGGCTGCGAGATCTTGAGCGCGGCGTCGGGACCTTGCTCCAAAAGGGTGACAAGTCCGTCCTCATGGAGGATGGGTACGCCGAGCTTCACGGCGTTGTCGTACTTGCTTCCGGGGGCGTCGCCGACGACCACGAACGACGTCTTCTTGCTCACCGATCCGCTGACCTTGCCGCCGCGCTCCTGCACCGCCGCGGCCGCGGCGTCGCGGCTGTACGTCGGCAGCGTGCCGGTGATGACGACCGTGATCCCGGCCAGCGGCCCGGGTCCGGCAGCGGGTCCGCTGTCCTCGACCTGCGCGCCGCCGGCCCGGATGCGCTCGACGATCTCGCGGTGTCGTTCGTCGCCGAACCAGTCGACGACGGCGGCCGCGATCGTCGGCCCGACACCCTCGACCGCGGCCAGCTCGTCGGCCGACGCGGCCGCGATCGCGTCGAGCGAACGGAACTCGCGCGCGAGTGCCTGGGCCGCGGTCGGCCCGACGTGGCGGATCGACAGGCCGACGAGCAGCCGCCACAACGGGCGGTGCCGGCCGGCCTCGATGCCGGCGAGGATCTGGTCGATCTTCTTGGGGCCGAATCCGCGCAGATCCTCGAACGACTCCGGTCGCAGGTGGAAGACGTCGCCGACGTCGTGCAGCCGGCCTTGTTCGAGCAGCACGGTCGCGGTCTCGTAGCCGAGGCCGTCGATGTCGAGCGCACCCCGGCCGGCGAAGTGGAACACCGACTCGCGCAGTTGCGCGGGGCAGGACACCGTGTTGGGACAGCGGGTGTCGGCCTCGCCCTCCGGGCGCACCAGCGGCGTTTGGCACTCCGGGCAGTTCGCCGGCATGACGAACGGCGTCTCGTCCCCGGTGCGGTTGGCCAGCACCGGCCCGACGATCTCGGGGATGACGTCGCCGGCCCGGCGGACGACGACGGTGTCGCCGACGAGCACACCCTTGCGCCTGACCTCGTCCTCGTTGTGCAAAGTCGCCGCCGTGACGGTCACGCCGCCGACGTGCACCGGCTGCAACCGGCCGAACGGCGTCACCCGGCCGGTGCGCCCGACGTTCACGACGATGGCTTCCAGCTTCGTCGTGACTTCTTCCGGCGGGTACTTCCACGCGACCGCCCAGCGCGGCGACTTGGAGGTCGAGCCGAGCCGGCCTTGCAGGCCGAAATCGTCGACCTTGACGACGACGCCGTCGATGTCGTGCTCGACGTCGTGCCGGTGCTCGCCCCAGTACGCGACGTACTCACGCACCCCGTCGAGCGAGTCGACGACCTGGTAGCGCGACGACACCGGCAGGCCCAGCTCGCGCAGCGCGCCGTACGCGGCGGATTGCGACGTGACGTCGAAGCCGCGGCGCGCGCCGAGCCCGTGGATCGTCATGGCGAGCGGCCGCGTCGCGGTGACCCGAGGATCCTTTTGCCGCAGCGATCCGGCCGCGGCGTTGCGCGGGTTCGCGAACGGCGTCCGCCCTTCGTCACCGAGCCGCTCGTTCAACTGCGCGAACGCCCCGGTGGGCAGGAACACCTCGCCGCGTACTTCGAGCAGTTCCGGTACGGCGGTCCCGGCGAGCTTGTTCGGCACCGACGCGATCGTGCGGACGTTGAGGGTCACGTCCTCGCCGGTGACCCCGTCACCTCTCGTGGCCGCGCGGGCGAGCCGTCCGTTCTCGTAGACGAGGTCCACCGCGAGCCCGTCGATCTTCAGCTCGCACAGCCACGACGGCACCGGTACCTCGCGGGTCGCACGCGCCGACCACGCGGCGAACTCCTCGTCGGAGAACACGTTGTCGAGGCTCAGCAGCCGCTCGAGATGCGTGACCGCGCGGAAGTCGGTCGACAGCGACTCCATGACCTTCTGCGTCGGCGAGTCCGGCGTGCGCAGGTCCGGCCACTTGTCCTCGAGCGCGGACAGCTCACGCATCTTCGTGTCGTACTCGCTGTCCGAGACCGACGGCTGCGCGAGCACGTAATAGCGGTACGCGAGGTCCTCGATCTCCTGTGACAACGCGGCGTGTCGTCGGCGCGCCTCGTCCGCCTTCATCGCGACGCTGCGTTTCGGGACATGGGCTCGGGCGCGTCGGCGAGCACCGCAGCAGCTTGGCGGACCAGCCGGAGCGCCGTCCGCGCCCATCCGTCGGATGCGCCGGCGAGTCCGCACGCGGGCGTCAGGACGACCGTCGGCGCGAGCTGCTCGGGCGGGAAGCCGAGGTCGCGCCACAGCCGCCGGACCGGATCGACGACGTCGCGAACCGGCGGCGGTACGCCGGGGCCGAGGGCCGGCACGACGCCGAGCCAGAGCTTCGTCCCGGCCTCGACGAGTTCGCCGACGACGTCCGGATCGAGCCGGGCGACCGCGAGGTCGACGCTGATCGCGCGAACGCCGGCGTCGTCGAGCAGCCGCAACGGCACATCGGCGGCGCAGCAATGCACGACCACGTCGACGCCGGCGGCGGCACCGACGACGGCTCGCAACGCATCCCGTACGACGGCCGGCTCGACCGCGCGGACGTTGCCGAAGCCGCTCGCGGTGGGCACCGACCCGTCGAGTACGGCGGGAAGCGCGGGTTCGTCGATCTGCAGGACGAGTTGCGCGTGCGGCACCCGTCGACCGACCTCGGCCAGGTGCACCCGGACCGTCTCGGCCAGCGACGCGACGACGTCGCGCACCGCACCGGCGTCGGCGAGGACCGGTCCGCGCGCCGTCTGCAACGTCGCGGCGAGGGTCCACGGTCCGGCCAGCTGGACCTTCAGCGGCCCGTCGTGACCGGCCGCGATCGGGACCAGCGCGTCGAGATCGCGGTCGAGGAACTCGACCGCACGCCGTTCGTCGATCCCCGGACGGGCGACCAGCCGCCAGCCCGACGGTTGCAGGTCGACGTGCAGGTCGGCGAGCGCGCCCGCGGCGCGCCCGACCATGTCCGCGCCGGGCCCGCGGGCGGGCAATTCGGGCAGATGCGGCAGGTCCGGCAACTCGGTGAAGACGAGCCCGAGCGCGGCGTCGATGTCCTCGCCGGGCAGCGAGCCGATGCCGGTGGCGGTCATTGAAAAGAGCCTAGTCACGCGAGCTTTGCCGTCCGTTCACGTCATGGATGGCAGGAGCCGCGATGTCCTGCGGCGAAAGGAGAACGCGTGCTGCGTAAACCCTCGGTCATCGCTGTCGTCGCTGCGGTCGTCGCCGCCGGTCTCGCCGCCGTCCCGGTCGCGGCCGGCGCCACCCGTCATCTCGCGATGACCAGCGGGCCGGCCGGCCCGTCGCTCGGCATCAAGCACGTGTTCGTCATCGTCATCGAGAACGAGGGCTTCGCGAAGACGTTCACCGACAACCCGAACCCCTACCTCGGCAAGACCTTGCAGAAGCAGGGCACCGTCTTGACGAAGTACTACGGCATCGGGCACGAGTCCAACCCGAACTACATCGCGATGATCTCCGGCCAGGCGCCGAACCCGATGAGCCAGGCCGACTGCCAGTCCTACACCGACTTCGAGCCGTCGCCCGCGGTGTTCGACCCGCGCGGCAACGGCCAGGCGGTCGGCCAGGGTTGCGTCTACCCGGCGAACGTCGCGACCCTCGGCGACCAGCTCTCGGCGAAGCACGTGAGCTGGCGCGGATAC
This sequence comes from Frankiales bacterium, assembly GCA_025980325.1. GTDB lineage: Bacteria > Actinomycetota > Actinomycetes > JAFAQI01 > JAFAQI01 > BP-197. The sequence goes on along the minus strand of JAICXQ010000034.1, from coordinate 8,792 downwards.
ATGGGCGACATGGGCAACGACCTGACCCGCGAGGCCGACCGCTGCGGACAGCCGTCGTTCTCGGCCGGGACCGGTTTCCAGGACGGGACGCAGAGCGCGTCGGCGACGGATCAGTACGCCGCCCGGCACAACCCGTTCGTGTACTTCCACTCGCTGATCGACTCGGGGTCGTGCGAGCGCAACGTGGTGCCGCTGACACATCTCGCCGGCGACCTCGCGCATACGTCGACGACACCGCAGTTCTCGTTCATCGTGCCGAACCTGTGCGACGACGGGCACGACGCGCCGTGCACGGGCAAGGACGCGAAGGGCAAGAACACCGGCGGCCTCGCGTCGGTCGACGACTTCCTGTCCGTCTACGTGCCGAAGATCGAGGCGTCGCCGGCGTTCGGCAAGGACGGCCTGCTGCTGATCATGGCCGACGAGAGCGACAACGGATCGATGGACGGCACGAGCTGCTGCGGCGAGACGCCCGGTCCCAACTCACCGTTGCCCGGCATCTTCGTCGAGAGCGGCAACGGCCAGGGCGGCGGCCTGATCGGCGCGCTCGCGATCGGCCGGTGCGTGCGGGCCGGCGCGACCGACGCGACGCCGTACAACCACTACTCGTTGCTGCGGTCGATGGAGGATCTGTTCGGCGTCCGCAGCGGCGGGTCCGATGGCTTGGGCCACCTCGGGATGGCCGGCGCGTCGGGGCTTGCGTCGTTCGGACCTGACCTGTTCGCTGCTTGCGGTTCGCGCTGAGAGGGCCGACATGTCACCACTGACCCGGCGACAGTTGCTCCTGGCCGGTGCGGCCACCGCGGCGTCGGCTGCGGCCGGGCGAGCCCTCGGCGCTCCCGGCGCGAAGCCGGCCCCGACCACGCGGCTGCCGAAGCCATCCGCGAGCGGCATCGAGCAGGTCGTCGTCGTCTGCATGGAGAACCGTTCGTTCGACCATTACCTCGGCTGGCTGCCCGGCGCCGAGGGGCGGCAGGCGGGGCTGCAGTACCCCGACGATTCGGGTGTGCTGCACCCGACGCATCACCTGAGCGATCTGCAGGGGTGCTCGTTCAACGATCCGGATCACTCGTACGCCGGCGGCCGCATCCAGTTGAACAACGGGGCGTGCGACGGGTTCCGCCGCGGCGCCAACGACGACTTCGCGCTGGGTTACTACACCCGCGACGACCTGCCGCTGTACTCCAAGTTCGTCGAGCAGACGACGGTGTTCGACCACTGGTTCGCGTCGATCCTGTCCTCGACGTACCCGAACCGCTTCTACACCCACGCCGCGCGCACCGACCGGATCGACAACACGATGCGGACGACGTCGCTGCCGACGATCTGGGACCGGTTGTCCGCGGCGGGCGTGCCCGCGACGTACTACTTCAGCGACCTGCCGTTCCTCGCGCTGTGGGGCGAGAAATACGTCGGCATCTCGAAGCCGGTCGACACGTTCGTGGCCGATGCGCTGGCCGGGCGGCTCACGCCGTTCAGCTACCTCGACCCGTACTTCCTCGGCGAGGATCAGGGCGGCTCGAACGACGACCACCCGCACGCCGACATCCGCCGCGGGCAGGCATTCCTGTCGCTGGTCGCGACCGCGGTCGCGAACTCGCCGCAGTGGAAGAGCACGGCGCTCGTCATCACCTACGACGAGTGGGGCGGATTCTTCGACCACGTCGTGCCGCCGGTGCTCCCGGACGACCATGTCGCCATCGACGGTGAGTACGACCACTCGCAGGCGGGTTTCCGGGTGCCGGCGTTCGTCTTCTCGCCGTTCGCCCGCCGGGGCGGGATCGACCAGAACGTGTACGACCACACGTCGATGCTGAAGTTCGTCGAGTGGCGGTTCGGGCTCGATCCGTTGTCGGCGCGCGACGACGCGGCGCGCAACATCGCGTACGCGCTCGACTTCGACAAGCCGGACTTCTCGGTGCCGGCGGTGCCGCTGGTGACCGACCCCGGCCCGCACATCTGTGGTGCGCCGAGCGGGCCGATGGCGATGGAGGAGCCGTTCTGGGCGGGCCTTCGGGACAAGGTCGAAGGGCTGCCCGGCTGGCGCCACGTCGGCTGAGCGGTCGTCCCTCTAGTCGGGGAACGACGTGGGCGACGCGGCGTGGTAGATCAGCCCGGCGGCGATACCGACCGCTAGTACCGCGAGCGCGATCCAGCCGAGCCGGCGGCCGGCGCTGGCGGGCGGCCCGCTTCCGAGGGCCGCAACGCCGAGGGTCGCGGGCACGATGGCGATCAGCACGTACCGCCAATGGCTGAGGCTCACCGTCAGGATCAGGCCGACCACAGCGGATAACGCCACCGCCAGACTTCCGGTGATGACGGAGACCCGCGCGGCGGTCGCCGATGCCTGGTCGTCACTGTCCATGCGCAGGATGCTCCCACCCAGCCGGCCATGATCACGGGATTCGCCGCCGTACGGCGGGATCGCCGCCCGCCCGTCCGCGACTGGATCGCCCGCCCCGCCCGGCGACCGGACGGGTCGATGACCGGTTGTGACGCAGCGTGGCCGCCGCAGCACTATGCCTGCGCGGACCCAACCCGCTGGCGGCTTGACCTCAAGCCGCAGCTGCTTGACGTCAAGCGTCCAGGTGGTTGAGCGCCGAAAAGGTGTGCCGCGGTGCGGCTACTCGCTGTGACCACTAGCTCGACGGCGGCGGGTCCGTCGGCGCGCACAGGGTCGTGTGAATCTGCTGGGTCAGGGCGTGGATCGCCTTCGTCAGCTCGGTGTTGTTCTTGAGCTCCTGTTCCTGCTCGACGAAGTCGTGGTCGGCCTTGGCCTGCTGGAACGAGGCCTGACGGTTCTGGCCGATCATCACGAACGTCGACAGGAAGATGGCTTCGAGCGAGACGATCAACGTCAGCGTCGGCCACGGGTTCGACTCGACGAACAGCATCCAGACGACGAACACCACCGCGTGGATGTAGACGAACATCATCGACCCGGCGAACGACGTGATCGCATCCGCGATCCGCAGCTGGATGTCGGCGGCCCGGCGCGTCGCGTGCGCGATGACGACGGGATGGTGGGCGGACTGCTCGGCCATGGATGCTCCCTCGACGATTTCGACTGAGGGAGATTGTCCCGTCAGCGACGGCCGCGGGCGGCCTTACGTGCCGTAGTGGCCGACGACTTCTTTGCGGCCGCCTTCTTGGCCGTCGCCCGCACCGGGGCCACTCTCCGCGTGGCCGAGTTCTTGGCATCCGCGTTCTTGGCTGCCGCCCGCTTGCCCGTCGCCTTCTTCGCCGGCGACCTCGTCGCGGCCGCCTTCTTGACCGGTGTACGTACCGGCGTCGCTCGCTTCGCCGCCGCCTTCTTCGCGACGGCCCGCTTCGCAACCGGCGGCTTCGCAACCGCCCGCTTCGCAACCGGCCGCTTGGCGACCGCCCGCTTCGCGGCTGCGCGCGGCGGCTCCTCGACCTCCTCGTCAACGTCCTCGTCGATCTCGTCGTCAGCCGCGTCGTCGACGTCCTCGTCGACGTCCTCGTCAAACTCGTCGTCCACGACCTCCGGTACGTCGGCGACGTCCGCGACATCGGCGACCTGCGCGGATCGAGTCGCCCGCCGCGGCCGCTGGTGCACCAGCCAGTCGAGATCGGCTTGCAAGGTCGCGATCAACTCGCCGCGGTCCGCCGTGGCGGAGCGAACGGCGAGGCTGTAGCGACTGAACACGTCGAGGTCGGTGAGCTCTACCCGGTCGTTGTCGGCCATGCCGACGAGCCTACGAGTTGTCCTCGACGGACCGACCGGCAACGGCACGTTCGATCGTCGCGGAGCCGAGCACGCGGTCGCCGTCGTACATCGCCGCGGTCTGTCCCGGCGCGATGCCGCGAGCGGGCGAGGCCAACGCCAACCGCAATCCGCCGTCGGCCTGCGCCGCGACGGACGCCGGAACTGCCTCGCCGTGCGCGCGCAACTGAACGACGACATCTCTCGGCAATGCCGGCGCCGGGCCGCACCACGTCGGACGGCCGGTCGACACCGACGACACGTCGAGATCCGCAGCCGTCCCGACCGTGACGGTGCGCGTCACCGGCGAGACGTCGAGCACGTATCGCGGCCGGCCGTCGGCGGCCGGCCGGCCGATCTTCAAGCCGCGCCGCTGGCCCACCGTGAACGCATACGCCCCGTCGTGAGCACCCACGACGGCACCGGAGCGCGCGTCCACGATCGGTCCGGGCTGGGACCCCAGATGCGAGCGCAGCCAACCGGCCGTATCGCCGTCGGCGATGAAACACACGTCGTGGCTGTCCGGCTTGTCCGCGACACCCAACCCGCGAGCGGCCGCCTCCCGCCGTACGTCCGCCTTCACCGTGTCGCCCAGCGGGAACAGCGCGCGCGCGAGTTGCCACGGCGCGAGCACCGCGAGGACGTACGACTGGTCCTTGCCGGCGTCGCGCGATCGATACAACGCGCCGTCGACGAGCCGCGCGTAATGGCCGGTGCAGACGGCGTCGAAACCGAGTGCGACGGCGCGGTCGAGCACAGCGGCGAACTTGATCCGCTCGTTGCAGCGGATACACGGATTCGGAGTCCGGCCGGCCGCGTACTCCGCGACGAAGTCCTCGACGACCTCGCGACCGAAGCGCTCGGCGACATCCCATACATAGAAAGGAATGCCGAGTACGTCGGCCGCGCGCCGTGCGTCGCGTGCGTCTTCGAGCGAGCAGCACCCGCGCGCGCCGCTGCGCAGTGCGGCCGGGGTCGAGGACAGCGCGAGGTGTACCGCGGTCACGTCGTGCCCGAGATCGACGGCGCGGGCCGCGGCGACGGCCGAGTCGACCCCACCGGAAAGAGCCGCCAGGACCTTCACGACAGCACGCCCAGGACACTCACTGCGCGGCCGAGCGCGCGCGCTCGACGACCGGACCGATCGCCGCAACGAGCGCATCGACATCCGCGTCGGTCGACGTGTGCCCGAGGCTGAACCGCAACGAGCCGCGTGCTCGCGCTTCGTCGTGTCCCATCGCGAGCAGCACGTGACTCGGCCGCGCGACGCCGGCCGAACACGCCGAGCCGGTCGAGCATTCGATGTCGCGCGCGTCGAGCAGCATCAGCAGCGCGTCACCCTCGCAGCCGGGGAACGAGAAGTGCGCGTTGCCGGGCAACCGCCGGTCCAGCGCGAACGCCGGGTCGCCGTTGAGCTGCGCGTCCGGCACCGCGGCGAGCACCCCGGACACGAGGGCAGACCGCAACTCGGAGAGCCGCTCGGCCCGCTCCGGCTGCTCCTTGACCGCGATCTCCACGGCGACGGCCAGCGCCGCGATCGCCGGCACGTCCAGCGTCCCGGACCGGACGTCGCGTTCCTGCCCGCCGCCGTGCAGCACCGGCGCGACCTCGACGTCGCGACCGAGCAGCAGAGCGCCCGCGCCCAAGGGGCCGCCGAACTTGTGCCCGGTCACCGTCAACGCGTCGACGCCGGACGCACCGAAATCGACCGCAAGCTGCCCGACCGCCTGCACGGCATCGGTGTGAAAAGGAATCCCGTACGCGTGCGCGATCTCGGCCAACTCCGCGACCGGCGCCACCGTGCCGACCTCGTTGTTCGCCCACATCACGCTGACCAGCGCGACCTCGTCCGGCGCCTTGGCGATCGCGGCCGACAGCACCGCGGGCGCCACCCGGCCATGCTCGTCGACGTCCAGCCAGACGACCTCTGCGCCCTCGTGCGCGGACAGCCACGACGCCGTGTCCATGACCGCGTGATGCTCGGCCGCGGACACCAGGATCCGGCGCCGGCGCGGATCGACACCGCAGCGCGCCCAGTACAAGCCCTTGACCGCGAGATTGTCGCTCTCCGTACCACCGCCGGTCAGCACGACCTCGCTCGGCCGCGCGCCCAGCGCCGCCGCGATCGTCTCGCGCGACTCCTCCACGACCCGTCGCGCCCGCCGGCCGGTCGCATGCAGGGACGACGCATTGCCGACCTGCCCGAGCAGGCCGGCCATCGTCTCGGCCGCGGCAGGCAGCATCGGCGTCGTCGCCGCGTGATCGAGGTAGGCCATCGCCGGCCAGCCTAACCGCCGCCGGCGACCGGAATTCGGTTCAGACGACGCCGGACAAGCTCAGACGAGCTCTGGCCGCGACCACGGCGCCCCGTGCACGTGCGTGGCGAGCCACGCCCACACGGTCTCGTACCAGACCCGCGCATTCCCGGGCCCGAGCACCCAGTGCCCCTCGTCCGGGTAGTAGAGGTACTTCGACTCGACGCCGCTGCGCTGCAGGTCCCACCACAGCCGCAGCCCCTCGCCGATCGGCACCCGGTAGTCGCGGTCGCCGTGGATCACCAGCATCGGCGTACGGATCTCGGCCACGAACCGGTGCGGCGACCACTGCTCGTAGCGCTCCGGCTGGTCGTGCGGCAGCCCCCACTCGCGGGCCCAGTACGCCGGGTTGTCGGTCGTCCCCTGGAACTGGTCGAGCGCCCACAGGCTCGCGTGCGTCACGATCGCCCGGAAGCGATCGGTATGACCCGCGATCCAGTTCGCCATGTATCCGCCGTACGACCCGCCCATCGCCGCGGTCCGCGTCTCGTCGATGTCGTCGCGCTTCACGACCTCGTCGGTGACGCTCATCAAGTCCGTGTACGGCGTCCCGCCCCACTGGCCCCAGCCGCGTTCGATCATCGACCGGCCGTACCCGGTCGACAGCGCCGGATCCGGCAGCAGTACGGCGTAGCCCTTCGCCACCATGAGCCACGGGTTCCACCGCCACGCCCAGGCGTTCCACGAGTTGAGCGGCCCGCCGTGCACCCACAGCAGCAGCGGCGCCGGGCTCGACGCGCTCGCCCCCGGCGGCAGCGCGAGCCACGCGTGCAACGCGACGCCGTCCTCGGCCGCGACCGTCAGCTCTTCGAGCCGGCCGGGAATCTCGACCGCGCCGGGTGCGAGCAGCTCCTCCGCCTCGCTCGGCGCATCCGCCCGCGCGGGGACGCGGACCGGTCGCGGGGGCGAGTCGATCGCGTCGCGCAGCGCGTAGATCCACGCGCCGTCGGGACTGACGCACAGCTCCGAGAAGTGACCGCTCGACGTCAACCGCGTGACCGCGTCGGTGCCGACGTCGATGCGCAGGATCGGATGGTGCCCCTGGTCGTCGGTCGTCACGAACAGCGCCGAATCGTCGTGCGACCACGCGATGCTCGCCGGCCACAGGTCGACCTCGGCGCCGACCAACCTCGCCGCACCGGTGGCCAGCTCGATCACGCAGATCTGCGGCAGCGGCGGTTCGTCGTACGTCGAATCGGCCACCCGGAAGCACGCCACGAACCGACCGTCGTGGCTGACGACCGGCTCGGCGAACACCGCCCGATCCTCGGCCGCCAGCACCCGTCGCTCGCCGGTGGCGGTGTCGATCGCGGCGAGCTGCGCGCGCGGGAAACCGGGCTCGGCGGCGACCGCCCAGCCGGTGACGACGGTGCGCCCGTCCGGAGTGAGCGCATAGTGCTGGTCGTCCAGCGCCCGGCCCGGCGCGGGCGTCAGGTCGACCGGTTCGCTCTCGCCGTCCGCGGCGATCGGCGCGGCGAGCAACCGCATCTCGCCGGGGCCGAGATCGTGGTCCCACTCGCGCACCGGCGACGCGTCGTGCAGGACCGCGGAAACCTTGAGATCCTTACGCTTCTTGCGCCGCTCCTCGTCCGCCGCGAGGTCGGCCGCACCCGGCAACGTCTCCGCCGACACGACCACCGTGCGCGCATCGGCGGCAGTGACGACACCGGCGACACCGCCCGGTCGGGACAGCACCTTGCGCGCCTCGCCGCCGCCCGCGTCGAGCAACCACAGCGCGGCCGGATCGTCGTCGCCGCCGCGCTTGGAGACGAACACGATCGACCCGTCCGGCAGGAACTCCGGACCGGACTCGCCCTTCTCCGAAAACGTCAGCCGGCGAGCCGCGCGCGCGCCGTCCGGATCGATCTCCCACAACGCGTTGACGTACGCGTTCGCGTCGTCGTTGAGGGTCGCGACGGTCGCGACCAGCCGGGTGCCGTCCGGTGAGAGCCGCAGGCCGGCGATCCGCGGGGTCGCGTAGTAGTCGGTGAGGTCGTCGAAAACTGTCACGTCGGCACGTTACCGCCGCCGCGCACTACCGCCGAAGCAACATTCGCCGGGTCAGCGCATCGCCGGCGACCTCGCCCGCATCGATGGCGGCGAGATCGCCGTTGCCGGCGACGACGAGCTGCGAGGGCAGCATCCCGGCGGCCGCGCGGATGTCCGCCGCGGCGCCGACCGCGGCCTCACCCGGATCACCGTGCGGCGACAGATGGACGACGACCTGCCGCCGCCCGTCGCGCGGCCGGCCACCGACGACGACGCGCCAGTCGGCGAGATCGGCCCGGCCGGCGAGCGCGCCGGCCACCGCGCGCAGGTCCAGCGGCCGGCCGGTGTCGGTCGGCACGACCAGCGCGGCCCGCCGTACCCCGACCACGCGTGGCACCCGCCGCTGGCAGGCCGGGCACGGCGCGATGTCGATCGCACCGGCGATCTCGCCGGTGCGCCACCGCAGCAGCGCGCTGCCGCGCAAGCCGAGTTGTGAGAGCACCAACTCGCCCGGCCCGTTGACGGTGATCGGCTCGCCGGTCTCCGGATCGACGACCTGGACGAGGTCGTGATCCGGGTACGTGTGCAGCCCGGTCCCGCCGCCGGACGACCGGCACTCGGCCCACAGCAGCCGCCCGCCGGACGGCGCGTGGACCGCGAGCACGACGGCGTCGCCGGCGGCGCCCGCCGCGGCCAGCGCCCGCCGCGCCGCCGCCCGCTCGTCGTCGCTCGGCGCGCCGGCGAGCAGCAACGTTCGCAAC
>JAICXQ010000111.1 GCA_025980325.1 Frankiales bacterium | reverse complement strand
CGACGCTCGCGGCGTCGAGGCCCAGAACGGCGGCGACGACGGCCGCGCACGCCGTCGGCGAACCGATGCCCATGTCGCCGGGAATGACGAGGTCGGTGCCGGCGTCGGTCTCGGCGTCGGCGAGTCGCAGCCCGACCGACAGCGCCGTCGCCAGCTCGTCGGCGGTCAACGCGTCCTCGACGTCGATCCGCCCGCTGCCGCGCCGTACCTTCGCCCGTGGGTCCGCACCCGGTACGTCGACCGCGACGCCGACGTCGACGACGCGGACGGTGGCGGCGTTGTGATGCGCGAGCACGTTGACCGCCGCTCCACCGCGCAGGAAGTTGGCGACCATCTGCGGGGTCACCTCGGCCGGGTACGCCGACACTCCCGCGGCCGCGATGCCGTGGTCGGCGGCGAGCAGGACCACGCGAACCCGCGCGAACGGATGCGGCGGGCAGCGACCCTGCACGCCGGCCGCCCACACGGACACGTCTTCGAGCCGGCCGAGCGCGCCGGCGGGTTTGGTCAGCCGCGACTGGCGCTCGGCCGCGGCTTGGCGGGCCCCGCCGTCGGGTGGAGTGATGCGCGCGATCGCCGCGTCGAGCTCGGTCGTCGTGGTCATGTCAGCCGCACCGGGATCCCTGCCGTCACTTTCCAAACCTCGCCGCAGGCCGCGGCGAGGCGTGCGTTGAGAGTGCCCAGTTCGTCGCGGAATCGCCGGCCCGACTCGCAGACCGGTACGACGCCGTCGCCGACTTCGTTGCTCACCAGCACGAGCGGAGTCGTCGCGGTCGCAACGGTCGTGACGAGGCGGTCACACTTCTCGGCGACGTCGTCGTCGTCGAGCACGGCCGCGAGCCACAACGTGACGCACTCGACCAGTGTCGCGGCGGTCGTCATCGCCGCCGCGACGTCCAGCGTCTCGACCGTGCGCCAATGCGCCGGTCGGCGTTTGCGATGCTGCTCGACCCGGTGCTGCCACTCGACGTCGTCGGGTCGCGGGAACGAGGTCGCGACGTAGGTCACCTCGGGTTCGGCGAGCAGCAACGACTCGGCATAGCGCGACTTGCCCGACCGCGCGCCGCCGAGGACGAGCACTCGCCTCGGCGCCGGTTGACTCGGCTGGATCGACTCCTCGCCCGTCACGATCACGTCGCCGTCATCCGGCATCCGGGCGCCCCACCCGGCCATCAAGGCGCGCAGCCGCGGCGGCGGGGGATTGCCGTCGGAGAGATGGATCGGCAGCAGTTGTGTCTTCGCCGTGATCACGTTGTGGCGGCGCATGTTGGCGACCGCGAGCGGCCACGTCCGCAGGTCGAGGTGATCGGTGTCGCTGTCGTACTTCTCGCCGTTCGTTTCCTCGAGCAGCACGACGTCGTACTCGCGCCCGTGTGTCTCGATCGGTACCTCGCGCGTGTCGGTCGCCCAGAGCAGCCGGTGCCCGGCCGCGTCGGTGACGTCGTAGAGCAGCGCGGGACCGATGCCGTCGCTGCCGTGCGCGGCCGGGAGCGCGCGGACGTCGTACGCACCGAGGCGGATCGCGTCGCCGGCGCGCAGTTCGTGCCAAACAATCGGCGCGTCCTCGGCGACCCAGCGCCGGCATTCCTCGATGACCGCGGGCGGTCCGGCGACATCGATCGGCTCGGTCTGCGCGGTCCAGGTCCGCCACATCAGTGCCGCCGGCGCCATGTGGTCGGAGTGCGCGTGGCTGAACAGCACGTGCCTGACGCCGGCGAGCGAATGGCCCTGCCGCAACGCCGCGCGCGGCGCTTCGGGTCCGCAGTCGATCAGCAGTACGCCGTCGACGAGTGCGGCGGTCTGGCCGCGGATCTCGTCGTTGCGCCGCATCCATTCGCACGAGGCGCAGGTGCACCACGGGTTCGGCCAGCCGTCGGCGGAAGCGGTGCCGAGCAGTACGACGCGCATCAGGCCGCGCTCTGCTCGGCAACAGGGGGAACGAACACGACCGGTGCGTCGAACGCGGCCCGCCGCGCGGCCCGGCGCAACGCGGCGAGGACCGGCCGGCCGGCGACGAGGACGAGGACTAGATTGCCGATCGCGCGCGGGATGTCGAAGCCGAGCGACGTGACGATGTCGTGGTGCAGCCAGTGCACGAGATTGGTCTGCCAGGCGGCGGTCGGGATGTACGAGATCGACGCCGGGTAGTCGTGGGCGAACGGCCAGAACCACAGGTTCATGACGAGACCGTAGGCGAGGCCGGCGAACGCGGCGTAACCGGCGAGCATCGCGATCTCGGCCCGGCCGCTCGCCCGCGGCAGGCAACCGGCGCCGAAGCCGACCCAACCCGCGGCGACCATCTGGAACGGCAGCCACGGCCCGACGCCCGCCGTCAGCAACGCACTCGCGAACAACGTCAGCGCACCGAGCACGAAGCCGAACCCGCGGCCGAAGACCCGTCCGGCGGGCACGAGCAGGAAGAAGACCGCGTTGAATCCGGTGGCGCCCGCGCCGAGCGGCCGCAACGCCGCACCGCACGCCGCGAGCACGCCGAGCATCGCGACGCCCTTCGCGTCGAGCGAGCCGTCGGACAGCTCGGCGAACAGCACGGCGAGCAGCAGCGGCAGCAATGCGACGAACAGCCACGGCGCGTCGCTCGAGTGCGGCAGCCCGCCGCCGTTCACCGCCGACGTCGTACCGGCGAACAGCGGCCAGCCGAACGCCGCGACCGACACCACGGTAACGGCGAGCAGCGCGAACGCGCTTCGGCCGTGCAGCCGGACGACCTTCATGCCGGCATCCGGGCGAGCGCCGCCTCGACCGCTGCGACCGTCAGAAACCGAAGCGGCGCAAGGATTTTCGCGACCTGCGGCGCGAACGCGGGGGAGTCCGTGACGACGGTGGCGACGGGTCCGTCGCTGACGACGTCGCCGTCGGCGAGGACGACGACGCGGGTCGCGACCTCGGCGACGAGCTCGACGTCGTGGGTCGCGAACACGATCGCGCGGCTGTCGTCCGCGAGCCCGCGCAGGATCGCGACCAGCCGTTCCTTGGCCTCGTAGTCGAGCCCGCGGGTCGGCTCGTCCAGCAACAGCAACGGCGGCGCGGCGGAGAGTACGACGGCGAGCGCGAGGGCGAGCCGCTGTCCTTCCGAGAGGTCGCGCGGATGCAGCGTCATGTCGACCGGGCCGGCCAACTGATGCAGCAGATCGGCCGTCGCCGCGCCCGCGTCCGCGCACTCGTGTTCGACCGAGTCGGCCCACAACAGATCCGCCGGCTGTTGCGGGATCAGGCCGACGCGTTTGACGGCCTCGTCCGGCGGCAGCGTCCACGGCTTCGCGCCGTCCACCTCGACGACTCCGCCGGTCGGCGCGCGCAGGCCCGCGAACGCCGCGAGCAACGACGACTTGCCCGCGCCGTTGCGCCCCATCACCGCGACGATCTCGCCGGCCCGTACCTCCAGATCGACGGCGCGCAGCGCGATGACGCCGTCGTAGTCGACGGTGAGCTTCGTCGCGACCGCGACCTCGCGACCCGCAGCGGCGGCGGCGCGTGGCGGCGGCAGGTCGGCGTTCGCGAGGGCGTGCCGCAACGGCGCGGCGGCGGTGCGCGCGTCGCGAACGGACAGCGGCAGCGGCAGCCATCCCTGCGCCCGGCCGAGCCGCACGACCGGCGGCGCGACGGGGGAGGTTCGCATGACGTCGACCGGGGGGCCGGCTTCGATCGTCGCCCCCGCACCGGGCACATGAACGACGAGGTCGGCGTACTGCACGACTCGCTCCAGCCGGTGTTCGGCGACCAGCACGGTCACCCCGAGGTCGTGCACCAACCGCGTCAACGCCGCGAGCACTTCCTCGGCCGCCGGCGGATCGAGCGCACTCGTCGGTTCGTCGAGCACCAACGCCTGCGGGTGCATGACCAGCACCGATCCGATCGCGACCCGCTGCTGCTGGCCGGCCGACAGCGACAGCAGCGGGCGGTTGCGCACCTCGGCGAGGCCGAGCAGGTCGAGCGTCTCCTCGACCCGCCGCCGCATCGCCGCGGGCGCGACGCCGAGCGACTCCATGCCGTAGGCGAGTTCGTCCTCGACGGTGTCGGTGACGAAGCCCGCGAGCGGATCCTGGCCGACGTACCCGACGACGTCGGCGAGTTCGCGCGGGCGATGCGTGCGCGTGTCCCGGCCGGCGATCGTCACGACGCCGTGCAACGTCCCGCCGGTGAAGTGCGGCATCAAGCCGTTGACGCACTTCAGCAACGTCGACTTGCCCGAGCCGGTGCTGCCGACGACGAGGCACAGTTGCCCCGCAGCGACGTCGAGATCGACGGCACGCAACGTCGGTTCGGTCGCGTCGGGGTACGTCGCCGTCACCGACTCGAACCGGATCATGCCGGCACCCGCGCAACGGTCCGGTACAGCCGCAACGGCGGTGCCGTGATCGCGGGAAGTACGGCGACCGCCGTCGCGAGCAGCGCGACCAACGGCACGTCCGGAACCGCGGTCGGGTCCGCCGCTGCATCCATTCCGGCCAAGCCGGCGTGACTGGCGAGCAGGAACGCGGCCGCGACGACCGCACCGCTGATCGCGACCGACCACTCGGGCGCCGACCACGGATCCGGCCGGTAGCGGGTACGGCGGCTGACCCGGCTGCCCACCGCGAACCCGGCGACCGCGACCGCGCTGCCGCCCAGCGCGAGCGGCGCGCCGAGCAGGAACGGCGCACCCGACGTCAGCAGGCCGTAGCTGCCGGCACACACCGCGATCACGCCGGTCAGCGTCAACGCCGCGGCCACCCGGCGGGTGCTCGGGCGGACGTCTCCGGTGCGGCCGAAGCCGCGGACGTCCATCGCCGCGGCCAGGTCGACGGATCGTTCGAGCGCGCCTTCGAGCACGGGCACCGCCATGCCGCGCAACGCGGCCAGGCCGCGGTCGCGCCGACCGCGCAACCGGCGCGCCCGCCGTACCCGGCCGAGCGACGCAACCGCTTGCGGCGCAAAGGAAACGGCCACTCCGACCGCGACGCCGACTTCGTACAACGCACCCGGCATCACCTTGAGCAGCCGGGCCGGGGAGGCCAGCGAATTGGCCGCGCCGATGCAGACCAGAACGGTCGCGAGCCGCAAGCCGTCTTCGAGCGACGTGACCAGGCCCTCCTCGGTGATCGCGCCGCCGATGCGCACGCCCCAACTTCGTGGCAGCGGAAGCTCCGGCACCCGCAGGAGCACGTGGCTGCCGCCGGCGTCGCCGAGGAAGACGTAGAGCACGATCCGTACGACCAGCACGACGAACGCGATGCGCAGGAACGCGCCGTAACTCGACGCCCACGGCGTGACCGGGCGGCGCGCGCCGACGACCGCGCCGGCCACCGCGATCAGCGCGACCAGCAGCACCGGGTTGCTGGTCG
>JAICXQ010000083.1 GCA_025980325.1 Frankiales bacterium | reverse complement strand
TGGTACAGATCCGGGTCGACCTTCAACGCCGACGCATGCAACCCGGCCTTGTGCGCGAACGCGCTCGCACCGACCCACGCCTGATGCGGATCCGGTGCGACGTTGGCGAGCTCCGCGATCGCGTGGCTCACCCGGACGAGCTCGGCCAGCGAACCGTCCGGCAGCACTTGGCGGCCGAGCTTCACTTCGAGGCCCGCGACGACCGCGAAAAGATCCGCGTTGCCGGCCCGTTCGCCGTACCCGTTCGCGGTGCCTTGCACGTGCGTCGCGCCGGCGTCGACCGCGGCGAGCGAGTTGGCGACCGCGCACGCGGTGTCGTTGTGCGCGTGAATGCCGACCCGTACGCCGCGGCCGGCGACGTCGCCGACGACGTCGGCCAGCCGGCCCGGCAGCATCCCGCCGTTCGTGTCGCACAACGCCACCACTTCGGCACCCGCGTCGTACGCCGTGGCGACGACCGCGAGCGCGTAGTCGCGGTCGAGGAAGTAACCGTCGAAGAAGTGCTCCGCGTCGAGGAAGACTCGCCGTTCCTCGCCGCGCAGCAACGCAATCGTTTCGCGCACCATCGCGAGGTTCTCCTCCAGCGTCGTCCGCAACGCGCGAGTGACGTGACCCGCGTGCGACTTGGCGACGAGGGTCACGACCGGCGTGCGCGCGTCGAGCAGCGCCCGAACCTGCGGATCGTCGGCCGCGGCGAGTCCGGGCTTGCGGGTCGCGCCGAACGCGGCGAGTTGCGCCGTACGCAGGGTCAGCTCGCCCTCGGCCGCCCGCCGGAAGAACGCCGCGTCCTTGGGGTTCGCGCCCGGCCAGCCGCCCTCGATGTAGCCGACGCCGAGGTCGTCGAGGTGCGCGGCGACCGCGAGCTTGTCCTCGACCGACAGCGACAGGCTCTCCCGCTGCGTGCCGTCACGAAGCGTCGTGTCGTAGACGTGAAAGCTGTCATCCACCGTCGTCCGGTCCTCTCCAAGCAAAAACCCCTGCGGCCGTTGGCCAACAGGGGTTCGCGCGCCGACTGATCCAACTAGCCGGCGCGCCTGTCGATAATGCTGTTCCGCACCGGACCATCGTGGCGCGCATCGCCCGAGTTGTCCCGGATATGAGCGCCGTGTCTCACCCTACGAGACGGGTTCCGCGGCCGAGACCCGGACGATGTCGCGCACCGACAGCATTCCGATGACGTCCTGGCCCTGGCAGACGACGAGGTGCCGGAAGCCGCCCGCGACCATCGCCGCAGCCGCCTTCGTCAGCGGCCAGTCCGGAGCGGCGACCACGACCGATGACGTGAGGTGGTCGTGCACGCGCTCGGTGTCGACGTTCTGGCCAGCGCCGACGGCGTCGAGGATGTCGCGCTCGGTCAGGATGCCGGGCTGGTCGTGGTCGGGGTCGAGGACGACGGCCGCCCCGACCTTGCGCCCGGACATTCGCGCCGCCGCTTCGCGCAGCGTGTGGTTGGGCCCGATGGTCAGCACGTCGGTGCTCATCGCGTCACGGACCTGCCCATCACTCACCGACATGGTCGCGACCTCCCGTCCCTCGTCCCGCAGCCTACGGGACCGGATGCAGCCAGCCGTGGCTATCGGGGAGGAGTCCGTGCTGGATTCCCACGAGCGTCTCGCGGATCTCGTCGGCGACCGGCGTGCGAGCGCCGGCGACGACCTCGCCGCCGTGCCAGCGCAGCGTGCCGATGGACGCGACGATCGCGGCGGTGCCGCAGGCGAACGTCTCGGTGATCCGGCCGGTCTCCACGCCCTTGCGCCATTCGTCGACGTCGACGCGGCGCTCCTCGACTTCGTGCCCGAGCTCCTTCGCCAGCGTCAGGATCGTGTCGCGGGTGACGCCTTCGAGAATGCTGCCGGTGAGCTCCGGCGTGACCAGCGTGCCGTCGTCGAGGACGAAGAAGATGTTCATGCCGCCGAGCTCTTCGACCCAGCGGCGTTCGACCGCGTCGAGGAATACGACCTGGTCGCAGCCGTTCGCGATCGCCTCCTGCTGCGCGACGAGGCTGGCGGCGTAGTTGCCGGCGCACTTCGCCGCGCCGGTGCCACCCGGCGCCGCACGGCTGTAATCCTCGGACAGCCAGATCGTCACCGGCTTCGCGCCGCCGGCGAAGTACGACGCGGACGGCGAGGCGATCAGCAAGAACGTCACCTCGTTCGCCGGGCGCACCCCGAGCCCGACCTCGGTCGCCATCATGAACGGGCGCAGGTACAGGCTCGCGTCCGGCGCGGTCGGCACCCAGCGCTCGTCGATGCGGATCAACGCGTCGGCGGCGTTGACGAAGTCGTCGACCTCGAACGCCGGCAGCGCCATCCGCTGCGCGGACCGGACGAACCGCGCGCCGTTGGCGGCCGGCCGGAACGTCGCGACCGAACCGTCCGGCTGCCGGTAGGCCTTGAACCCCTCGAAGATGGCCTGCGCGTAGTGGAACACATGCGTCGCCGGGTCGAGCGAGAGCGGACCGTACGGCCGCACCCGCCCGTCGTGCCAGCCGTTCTCCGGCGTCCAGACGGCGCTGACCATGTGGTCGGTGAAGACGCGGCCGAAGCCGGGCGAGGCGAGGGCTTGCGCGATCCGGTCGTCGGCGGCCGGGCTGGTGCGCTCGAGCGCGAAGTCCAAGGACATAGTTCGAGGGTACGGCTCAGCGTCCCGTGTCCCCAATTCTTACCTCCATGATCACCGTCACCGGTCAGGCGACGCCCGCGGCGAGTGCGTCGCCGATCGCCGCGGTCGGGGGGTTCCCGTACGACGCCCGCGCGGCGAGATCGGCGGCCACCGCTGCCTCGACCCGCGCGGCCGCGGCGGCGTAACCGAGATGGTCGAGCATCAGCGCGACGGACAGCACGGTCGCGGTCGGGTCGGCCTTGCCCTGGCCGGCGATGTCCGGCGCGCTGCCGTGGACCGGTTCGAACATGCTCGGCGCGGTGCCGTCGACGTTGAGGTTGCCGCTCGCGGCGAGTCCGATGCCGCCCGCGATCGCCGCACCGAGGTCGGTGACGATGTCGCCGAACAGATTGTCCGTGACGACGACGTCGAAGCGCTCCGGCTGGGTGACGAAATACAGACACGCCGCGTCGACGTGCGCGTAGTCGACGGTGACGGCCGGGAACTCGGCCGCGACCGCGTCGACGGTGCGCTGCCACAAGCCGCCGGCGTGGGTGAGCACGTTGGTCTTGTGCACCAGCGTGAGCTTGCGCCGCGGCCTCGCCGCCGCGCGGCGGAAGGCATCCCGCACGACCCGCTCGACGCCCCACCGGGTGTTCACGCTGTTCTCGGTCGCGATCTCCTGCGCCGTGCCGCCGCGCAGCAGACCGCCGACGCCGGCGTACGGGCCTTCGGTGCCCTCGCGGACGACGACCATGTCGATGCGTTCCGGCTCGACGCCGGCGAGCGGCGTCGCGACGCCGGGATAGAGCTTGACCGGGCGGAGGTTCACCGCGTGCTCGAACGCGAACCGCAGTCGCAGCAGCAGCCCGCGTTCGAGTACGCCGGACGGGACCGACGGATCGCCGACCGCACCGAGCAGGATCGCGTCGTGCCCGCGCAGTTCGTCGAGCACGGTGTCCGGCAACGTCTCGCCGCTGCGGTGCCAGCGGGCGGCGCCGAGGTCGTACGCCGTCGTCGCGACTTTCGGGCCGTCGGCGGCCGTCACGGCGTCGAGCACTTTCAAGCCCTCGGCGACGACCTCGGCACCGATGCCGTCACCCGGGATCACCGCAAGCCGCAGCGTGTCCATGCCGCCGCAGGCTAGTAGGGCGGAAATGCCGCAGGGCCCCCGGACCTCGTGGAGTCCGGGAGCCCTGCAGGTCTTACCCGGTGCCTAGCTGGCGCTGACCGTCACCGTTCCGGTGCTGCCGTTCAGCGTCGCGCTCCCGCTGAAGACCGCCTTGAGCACGTGCGTGCCCCTGGTGAGCCTCGGCGTGACGAACGACTTGCTCCCGGTGTAGGCGAACGAGCCCAGCTTCTTGGTGCCGTCGAAGAACGTCACCGTGCCCTTCACCGCCGACTTGCCCGGTGCCAGGACCGTGGTCAGCGCCTTGAGCGTGACCGCGGTACCTGCTCTCACCCTTGTCGCAGACGACGTGAGGGTCGTCTTGGTCGACGCCTTCTTCACCGTCAGCGTCAGGGTGCTGCTCGCCGACTGCGCGAAGGAGGAGCTACCCGCGTACCGGACCACCAGATGGTGCGTCCCGACGGTGCGGGTCGGCAACGCCAGAGTGACGTGGCCGGAGGTGAGCAAACCGTGCGCGATGACCGTCGAACCGTCGAGCACGCTGACCGTCCCCGTCGGCGTACCGGCGCCCGCGGCGAGCGCCGCGACCGTGACGGTGGCCGAGTTCGACTGCCCGTAGACGGCCGGGTTGTGCGCCACGCTCAGCGTCGTCTTGGTCCCATTGAGGACGGAGACCAGCTGGGCGCGGTTGCCGTCGACGTTGTCGTGGTGGAACACCAGCAGGTCCGACGCAGCGTCCGCCGCGGAAGCGGCGGTCTTCTGGACCTGCAGCGAAACACCCGGCTGGTCGTCGAGCAGGTTCGAGCAGAAACCAGCGAACGCGCACTGATCACTTGCATCGTCGAGATTGGCCGCCCAGAGCTCAGGCTGGACCATATCCACCGACATCGGCGTCTGGCCGCCGACCGTCGGGTCACCGATGGAGTCGGTGAAGCCCGAGGACTCGGTGAACGCGTCCACCAGGTAGCTCACCCGGGTGCCGCCGGGCGTGCCCGGGTCGATCACGCCGTTGTCGGCGAGCAGCGCGAGGCTGACCGGCATCGTCAACACGTCGGAGTTGAAGACGTTCGTGTCGTCCACCCCGTCGAAGCTGTTGTCGATCGGCTCGATGTCGGCGATGAGCTGGCCGCCGCTCAGCTTCGGCGAGCCGTCCGGGTTGAGGATCAGAGTCTCCGCGACGAACCGGTCAAGACCGGTCACGCGTGTGTTGAACGTCACCGCAGCCGGGTCGCCGGCCTGGTTCAACATGACGACGTCGTACTCCT
This sequence comes from Frankiales bacterium, assembly GCA_025980325.1. Classification (GTDB taxonomy): domain Bacteria; phylum Actinomycetota; class Actinomycetes; order JAFAQI01; family JAFAQI01; genus BP-197. The sequence continues at coordinate 6,108 of JAICXQ010000083.1, read as the reverse complement.
CGTAGTCCGACGGCGTGCGCCACGGACCCTGGGTCGCGATACCGAAGTACCCCTGGGCCCCGTCGACGTTGATCGCGTCCGACACCGAGTCGCCGAAGTCCTTCGCTTCCGACGGCACGTCCGAGGCGAACCCGACGTACTTGAGGTCACCCGCCTTGTCGTCGCTGAACGGCACACACCCGCTGATCTGCGTGGCGGAGCAGCTCGGCATCGCCGCGCTCGTGCCCTGGAGCTCGAACACGTCGGCCAGCGAACGGCGGACCTTGTCGGTCACGTCGTTGACCTGCGGCACGTCGACACCCTTTCCGGAGAACGTCACCGTGCCGGCCCCGGCCGAGTTGAGCGCGATCGAGGACGCCTGCGTCATCGTCGACGCCGGCCGCGGGGCGGCGTACACCGGAACCCGTAGCTGCGCGAGATGGGCCTCGTCGGCCGTCGGCGACGCCGGCGTCAGCAGCACCCGGCCGCTGGCGTCCGGCACGAACGACGACAGACCGAACGGCGACGCGGGATCGACCTGACCGTCGTCGACCAGCGACTGCTCGGGACGAGCAACGAGCTGGCTCGGGTCGACGCTCAGCGTGACCGTCACGTCCTGCGATGCGCCCGGAGCGAGCGAGATCTCCGACGGCGACACCGAGTACGTCGCACCCGGGTTGTTGTCGATGCCGTCGTAGGACACCACGTACTGCACGGTCTGCACCGGGCGGTAGTTGGTGACCTTGATCTTGCGGGTGTAGGTCGCGGACCCGGTCGCGTCGAGCGTGCCGAACGACACGCTGACCGCACCGGAACCGTCGTCGACCATCGCGAGCGTCTGGTTCGACGTCGCCTTGTCCGCCTCCACCCGGCCGGCACCGACCCGCTCGGGCGAAAGGTTCGCGCCCGGGCAGCTCGTCTCGACCGGCTGCCCGTTGTCGAGCGTGCGGGCCGTGTCACAGACGTCCTGGCCCGCGGTGTTCATGATCGAGGCCTTGATCTGCTCCGGCGTCCACGACGGGTGCGCCGCCTTGACCAGCGCGGCCACACCGGTGACATGCGGCGTCGCCATCGACGTACCGCTGTCGGTGAGGCCGTCGGTGCCGGTGCCCATACCGGCCGAGAAGACCGTCACACCCGGCGCGGTGACGTCCGGCTTGACGTTGCCGGCCTCACCGATGCCGCGCGAGCTGAAGCTCGCGATCGTGTCGGTCGTCTGCGGGTGAGTCAGCGACTCCTGGTTGTGCAGTGCGTTGGTCAGGGTGACGGTGACCGTGTTCGACAGCGCGAGCTGCGCGTTGATGGCGTCGCCGGCGTCCTTGGTGATGAGCATGGACGGGATCTGGACGGCACCGGTGATGCCCGCGGCGAACTCGTTCTGGTCGTCGAAGAACACTGCGCCGATCGCGCCGGCCTGTGACGCATTGTTCGTCCGGGCGGCCGACCCGCAGCGCCGGGAGGCGTTGTCGTCGGTCCAGAAGAAGTACGCGATCTTGCCGGTCAGGCTGTCGGGCGGGATGGCATCGCAACCGTCCGAGTTGTTGGTGCCGCTCGGCGACTGGGCGAAGTTACCGGTGGTGGCCAGGTCACCGCTGATCGGCGACGCGTCCGCCCAGTCGAAGGCGACCGACTGCTCGCCCGGGTAGTTGCCCTGGATGGCCGCCGGGGCGTCGACCTCGAGGCCGTCGACGATGTCCTGCGAGTCGTCGCTCGCGGCGACGCCGATGGCGCGCACCGCGTTGCCCGGCGATCCGCCGACGTCGAACAGGTCGCCACCGTTACCGGAGGCGGCCACGACGGTGATGCCGGCGAGGGAGGCGTTGTCGGACGCGACCGCGTCCGGGTCCTCCGACGAGGCGAAGTCCGAGCCGAGCGACATGTTGACGACGTCGAGGTGGTCGGACAGGTCGCCGTCACCGTTCGGGTCGGCGGCCCAGTCGAGGGCCTCGGCGACGACGTTCGTCGAGCCGCTGCAGCCGAAGATCTTCAGGCCGTACAGCTCGGCTCCCGGCGCGACGCCCGGGCCGATGTGGAACTGCGACTCGTCGAGCGCAGCGTTGTAGGCGCCGGTGTACGTCGTGCCGTTCTTCAGCACACCGAGCCCGGCCGCGCTGCCCGCCACGTGGGTGCCGTGGCTGTTGCAGTCGAGCGGGTTCGGGTCCGGCTGCGGCACGTCCAGGGTCGGGTCCGACGCGTCGTACGCGTCACCGACGAAGTCGTAGCCACCGACGACCTTGCTGCCGTCGAAGCCGCCGTTGACGATCGTGGGGGGCGCGGTGTCGGTCGCCTTCGCGGCGGCGTACGCGGCGGTCGTCCCCTCGCCACCGAAGTCGGCGTGCGTGTAGTCGATGCCGGTGTCGATGATGCCGATGCGCACGTGCTTCGCGGTCGCGGCGTCGTCACCGGTGTTGCCGCTGTTCCATACGGCGGGCGCGCCGATGAGCGGAACGGTGACCGAGTTGTCGATCTTCTTGTCCACCAGCTTGTGGATCGCCAGGACGCCGGGCAGGCGCGACAGCGCGCGCAGATGCCCGGCCGTCGTGCGGATCGCCACGCCGTTGTAGAGCACGTGCGTGCGGTAGAGCACGGTCGCGTGCGTAGCCGACAGTCCGAACGCGGAGACGACCTTCTGCTGCTGCGCCTCGTCGGCCGCGGCCTGCGCCTTGTTCGCGTCGGTCCGGGCTGCCGACGACGTACCGCCCGATGCGGGATTCGACCACGCGTCGACCGACGGTTGCCCGGTCATCTGGATCATGACGTCGACCCTCGTGTCACCGTGAAGGTGGGCGAGAGCGGCGTCCATCTGCGGCGCGGCATGCGCCGCGGAAAACTTATGGGTCAGAGCGAAGCCTGGGCGGTGGTTGCTCGCCTGCGCCGGCGCGATGCCGAGCAGCGGCGTCACCGAGGCCCCTACGACAGCGGCGGCAGACAGCCGGGCCAACCAGCGCCCCGACTGCGACCGCCCTCCGAAGAGTTCGTTCACTGCGTTCTCCCGACGGGCTTCGACGACCTGCCGAACGGCGCGCAGCGGCTCATTCGGCCCCCGCTGGTCCACCCGTGTTCGGGCCGGACGCTATGACGCGGGACGCGGGCCCGTCAGCAAACCGGACAACTCGTCAAGGCAGGAGCGCCTTGTTTGTCCGTTTTGTCGGAAAAGAATCCGACGGGTAAGGCTAATAACCCCTACTCGTCGGGGTCGGCCTGGGTCGGCGAGTGGTCCTGCCAGTCCAGCGACCGCTGCACCGCGGCGCGCGCTTCCTCGATCGTCTCGTCCATGTCCGTCACCCCCGTCCCCGGTTGACGGCGCTGACGAGTGCCCGCAGCGACGCGGTCGTGATGCTCGGGTGGATGCCGCAGCCCCACAGCACCCGCCCCTCGACGGCGACCTCGAGGTACGACGCGGCCTGCGCCTCCTCGCCGGCGCTCGTCGCGTGCTCGTGGTAGTCGAGCACGCGGGCGTCGATGTCGATCGAGGCGAGCGCATGCACGAGCGCCGCGATCGGGCCGTTGCCTTCGCCCTGAATCGTGTGCGTGCGCCCGGCGTACGCGACCTCGGCGGTGATCCGGTCGGTCTCCGCCGACGTGACCGAGTAGTGGATTAGATCGAGTGGTGCCGTGCGGTCGAGGTAGCTCGCCTCGTACAGGTCCCAGATGCGTGCCGGTGAGATCTCGCCGCCGAGCGCGTCCGCCTCTTCCTGCACGATGCGGGAGAACTCGATCTGCATCCGGCGGGGCACGTCGAGCTTGTAGTCGTTCTTCAGCACGTACGCGACGCCGCCCTTGCCGGACTGCGAGTTGACCCGGATGACCGCCTCGTAGCTGCGGCCGACGTCCTTCGGATCGATCGGCAGGTACGGCACGCCCCACGCGAAGTCGTCGACGTCTGTGCCTGCTTGTCGTGCGTCGGTTTCGAGCGCCTCGAAGCCTTTCTTGATGGCGTCCTGGTGCGAGCCGGAGAACGCGGTGTAGACGAGATCGCCGCCGTAGGGATGACGGGGGTGCACCGGGAGTTGGTTGCAGTGTTCGACGGTACGGCGGACCTCGTCGATGTCGGTGAAGTCGACGCCGGGATCGATGCCCTGGCTGAACAGGTTGAGGGCGAGCGTGACCAGGCAGACGTTGCCGGTGCGCTCGCCGTTGCCGAACAGGCAGCCCTCGACCCGGTCGGCGCCGGCCATCACGCCTTGCTCGGCGGCCGCGACCGCCGTCCCTCTGTCGTTGTGCGGGTGCAGGCTGAGGATGACGCTGTCGCGGCGCGAGATGTGGCGACCGAACCACTCGATCTGGTCGGCGTAGACGTTCGGTGTCGCCATCTCGACGGTGGCCGGCAGGTTGAGCACGACCTTGTCGTCCGGCGTCGGCTCCCACACGTCCATGACCGCGTCACAGACCTCGACGGCGTAGTCGAGTTCGGTGCCGGTGAACGACTCCGGGCTGTACTGGTATCTCACTGTCGTTTCCGGGCCGAGGATCGATTCGGCGTGCTTCTTGCACCATCGCGCCCCGCTGACCGCGATGTCCTTGACCCCGTCCTTGTCGAGACCGAACACGACCCGCCGCTGCAGGGTCGAGGTCGAGTTGTAGAGGTGGATCAGCGCGGTGCCGCGGAAGCCGGCGAGCGACTCGACGGTGCGTTCGATGAGTTCTTCCCGGGCCTGGGTGAGCACCTGGATCGTGACGTGGCGCGGGACCGCGTCGGTCTCGACCAGCGAGCGGATGAAGTCGAAGTCGGTCTGGCTCGCGGCCGGGAAGCCGACCTCGATCTCGGTGTAGCCGATGCGCACGAGCAGGTCGAACATGCGCCGCTTGCGTTCGGCGTCCATCGGGTCGATGAGCGCCTGGTTGCCGTCGCGCAGGTCGACGCTGCACCACTGTGGCGGCGCGGTGATGACCCGCGACGGCCAGGTGCGGTCGTCGAGGGGGATCGGGGCGAAGGGCTGGTAGCGCGACGCTTTCGGCATGCCGGTCATGGGGCCCGCTGCTCCTGCTTCTCTCTGAGTCGAAAGACCGGCGTGCACAAGCCCCGCAGCGGGGGCCGGTCGGACTCGGCCCGCTACGGGCGGCTAAGGAGCAGTACGAAACGCATCGTTGCCAGCAAACCAGACACGTTCCGGGTTGTCTCGTCGTTCGCTGCTTCCGTCTCGTCAGCCGAGACGCCCCTCGCCACGTCGAGTGGGTCGGGCTCTCAGAGGGAGTCGACGATCGCGGTGCGGCGGCGGGTGTACTCGGCGTCGGTGATCAGACCCTCGTCGTGCAGCCGCTTGAGCTCGGACAGCCGGTTCTCGCTGTCGTGGGCCGGCGGTTCGACGTGGCGGACCGGAGGCTCGACGGACGCCGCCGGTCGCGGCTGCAGGTTCGCGGCGAGGTAGGTCGCGGTGAGTCCGCCGGTGCCGAACAACGTGGCGGCGGCCGCGGCATCGGGGTTCAGCCCGGCGCCGGCCGCGATCCTGCGCGCCACGCGGACCCGCCAGATCGCGCCGATGACCCCGAGGCCGAAGACGGTCGCGAACCCGGTGATCGCGAAAGTCTTGACGCTCGACGTCGGGTCGCCGGTGGGGTCATTGACCTCGGGTGCGTTGTTGTCGTAGACGTTCCATTCGGTGCCGTCGTACTGCCACGTGACACTCGGCGAGCTGCACTCCTCCGGTGGTGGCGGCGTCGCGTCGGCATACGCCGGTGCCCACCCGAACAACGGAACGGCAAACGCGGCGGCAGCGATGAAACGTCTGATCACCGACAAAGGGTAAGGCGATCTACCCCATCGAGAAAGGGACGTCCGTCCAGCAGTGCTGGGCCGGACAGGACGGTCATGAGCCCGCTGCGTGGGGCTCGTCGAGCTGGGTCGAGGCGGCGGCAACGAAGTCGCGTACGACCGCGGCGAACGCCGTGGGCTCGTCGACCCAGGGGAAGTGCCCGGCACCCTCGATCGTCACGCAGTGCGCGTCGGCGAACCGGCTCGCGACCCGCTCCCCCACCACCGCGCCGGTGACACCGTCGCGATCGCCGGCGACGACCAGTACGCGCGCCGTCACCGATGCCAAAGCGGCGAGCATCGGCGCGTAGTCGTAGTCGGGACCTGGGTCGAAGCCGGCCCACGCGCGCAACGACATCTGGCCGTCGGTCCCGGCC
>JAICXQ010000019.1 GCA_025980325.1 Frankiales bacterium | reverse complement strand
CGGGTGCTGCCGGCCAACGCCATGATCACGAACCCGGGGGAGCGGCTCGGCTCACGAGGTGGCGATCTCCCAGATGTGACCGGCAGGATCCTGGAAGCTCGCCGTACGCGGTCCCCACGGCCGGTCGACCGGCCCGTTCAGGAGCTTGACCCCCTTGGCCTGCAGCTGCGCGCAGCGCGCGTCCACGTCCTCCACCTGCAACGTGAGCTGGAACCGGCTCCCGCTCGCCGCGTCCGCGACCACGGCCGGGGCGATCAACTCCGGCGCTTCCGTCGCGGTCAGCAGGTTGACCAGCGTGTCGCCGAAGCGGAAGACCGCGGAGTCCGCGTCCTCGAAATAAACGGGCAGCTCGAAGACCTCGGCGTAGAACGGCTTGGCCTCGGCCAGGTCCTCGACGAACAATGTGATCGCGGCGATGCCGCCGGTCGATGCGGGCATGTGGCTTTGCCTCCTCCTCGTCGCGGCCAGACTCTAGACTCGGCCCCGGCGGACCTTCCCCTCGCCGGCAGCCGACGTACGCCGACGGCGAGGAGGTGAGCGTGGCCGGTCGCATCCGGGAAGACGTCATCGTCGCGATCCGCGAGCGGTTGCCGCTCGACCAGGTCGTCGCCGACTACGTCGCGCTGAAGCCGGCCGGCGCCGGGCGGCTCAAGGGCCTGTGCCCGTTCCACGACGAGAAGACGCCGTCGTTCAACGTCAACGCCGCGCTCGGGTTCTACAAGTGCTTCGGCTGCTCGGCGAGCGGTGACGCGATCACGTTCGTCCGCGAGCTCGAACACCTGTCGTTCACCGAGGCGGTCGAGGTGCTCGCACGCAAGGCCGGTGTCGAGGTGACGTACGAGCAGGGCGGCGCCGCCCCGCGCCAGGTCGGCTCGCAGCGCCAGCGGCTGCTCGACGCGCACCGCGAAGCCGCGTCGTACTACGCCGCGCAACTCACGCAGTCAGACGAGGCGGAGATCGGGCGCGCGTTCCTGCGCGAGCGCGGGTTCGACGAGAGCGCGTGGGCGCACTTCGGCGTCGGCTACGCGCCGACGGGGTGGGAAGCGTTGACGACACACCTGCGGGCCACGGGCTTCAGCAACGAGGAGATGCTCGCCGGTGGGCTCGCGACTCAGGGCCAGCGTGGGACGCCGTACGACCGGTTCCGCGGCCGGCTCATCTGGCCGATTCGCGACATGAAGGGCGACGTCATCGGCTTCGGTGCGCGCCGGTTGCGCGAAGACGACACGGGTCCGAAGTACCTGAACACGCCCGAGACGCCGCTGTACAAGAAGAGCCAGGTGCTCTACGGCGTCGACCTCGCGAAGAACGACATCGCGACGCGGTACAAGGCGGTCGTGGTCGAGGGTTACACCGACGTGATGGCGTGCCATCTCGCCGGCGAGACGACCGCGGTCGCGACCTGCGGGACCGCGTTCGGCGCCGAGCACGTGCAGGTGCTGCGGCGGCTGCTGATGGATCAGGACGAGTTCCGCGGCCGGGTGATCTTCACCTTCGACGGCGACGAGGCCGGGCAGAAGGCGGCGCTCAAGGCGTTCAGCGACGACCAGCGCTTCGTCACACAACTGTTCGTCGCGGTGCAGCCGGACGGGCTCGATCCGTGTGAGCTGCGCCAGCAGCGCGGCGACCTCGCCGTGCGCGACCTGATCGCGTCGCACGTGCCGCTCGCGGAGTTCGCGATCCGCTCGGCGTTGGCCCGCTTCGACCTCGACATTCCCGAGGGTCGCGTGTCCGCGCTCGCCGCGGCGGCGCCGGTCGTCGCGACGCTGAAGGACTGGTCGTTGCGCGACGAGTACGCGCGCCGGCTCGCCGGTTGGCTGGGCATGGACGAGCAGGCGGTGCTCGCGCGGGTGCGCGGCGGCGCCGGCCCTGGTGAGGAGCAGACCCCGCGTCGCGCAGCGCGGCCGGCCGCCGCGAGCCGGCCGGACCCGCGGGATCCCGGTCTCGTCGTCGAGCGCGAGGTGATGAAGCTCGCCGTGCAGCGCCCGGCGATGCTCGGCCCCGAGTTCGACGCGCTCGACGTCGTCGTGTTCACCGCGCCGGCGTACGCGGCGGTGCGGGCCGGCGTCGCGAAGGCGGGCGGTACGGCGACCGCCGTCGGCGGGACACAGTGGGTGACGCGCGTGCGTGACGCGGCCGAGACCGACGCCGTACGGGACCTCGTGACCGAGCTGGCGGTCGAGCCGCTGCAGACGGTCGACGAGGAGGATCAGCGCTACGCGTCGTCGCTCGTCGCCCGGCTCGAGGAGATGGCGCTCACGCGCCAGATCCAGGAGCTGAAGGGGCGGCTGCAGCGGCTCAATCCGGTCGAGCAGGCGACCGAGTACAACCGCGCGTTCGGCGAACTGATCGTGCTCGAACAGCGGAAGAAGGCGCTGCGCGAGCGCGGGGTCGGCGCGGTCTGACCTCGGCTCGCTCGTGGGGCACACTGAGGGTGTGACGACCCCGGCCGCGCCTCCCGCCGAAGCGCAGGTCGCCGAGGTTCGCGAGTTGCTCGACCAGGGCAAAGCCGCCGGTTTCGTATCGTCGGAGGACGTGACCGCGGCGCTGATCGCCGCCGAGTTGCCGCCCGAGTCGATGGACGTCGTCCTGCGGATGCTCGCCGACAACGGCGTGCAGATCGTCGACGGTGCGGACGACGAAGACGACGAGGAGTCGCCGGCGGCGAAGGCGGCCGACGGCGATCCGGCGAAGGCGGCCGCGACGAGCGACCCGGTGCGCATGTACCTCAAGGAGATCGGCCGCGTTCCGCTGCTGTCGGCGGCAGAAGAGGTCGATCTGGCGAAGCGGGTCGAGGCCGGGTTGTTCGCGTCGGAGAAGTTGACAACCGATCGCAACTTGCCGGTCGGGTTGGAACGCGAGCTCGAACAGATCGAACGCGACGGGCAGTTCGCGAAGAAGCGATTGATCGAGGCCAACCTGCGGTTGGTCGTGTCGATCGCGAAGCGCTACGTCGGTCGGGGCATGTTGTTCCTCGATTTGATCCAGGAGGGCAATCTCGGTCTGATCCGCGCGGTCGAGAAGTTCGACTACACGAAGGGCTACAAGTTCTCGACGTACGCGACGTGGTGGATCCGGCAGGCGATCACGCGCGCGATCGCGGATCAGGCGCGGACGATCCGGATTCCCGTGCACATGGTCGAGACGATCAACAAGTTGCTGCGGGTGCAGCGGCAGATGTTGCAGGACCTCGGCCGTGAGCCGACGCCGGAAGAACTCGGCGCCGAGATGGAGTTGCCGCCGGAGCGGGTGCGCGAGATCCAGAAGCTCGCGCAGGAGCCGGTGTCGCTGGAGACGCCGATCGGTGAAGAAGAGGATTCGAACCTCGGTGACTTCATCGAGGACAGCGACGCGATCGTGCCGATCGACGCGGCGTCGTTCATCCTCTTGCAAGAGCAGCTCGACGCCATCCTGCACACGTTGTCGGAGCGGGAGAAGAAAGTCATCCAGCTGCGGTTCGGGTTGACCGACGGGCACGCGCGCACGCTGGAGGAGGTCGGCCGCGAGTTCGGTGTGACGCGCGAGCGGATCCGCCAGATCGAGTCGAAGACTCTGTCGAAATTACGGCATCCGTCACGGTCACAACGATTGCGCGATTACCTCGACGAGTAGCGCTCGTCGGTGCAGGGCGATGTAGCTGCCTGGCGCCTCAGCCGCGGCTGACGAGTTGGCTGCGCGCGTTGAAGACCGGAAGCGTGAAGGCTTGCTGGTGCGTGACGGTGCCGACGGCGTCGTACGGGCCGAAGGTGCGGCCCGCGACGGTGATCGTGTAGGTGCCGCCCCAGCGGGTGGTCACCGTGCCGGTGGCCAGCCCGCCGGTCGTGTACCGGTGGGTGAGGGTCCCGCGCGGATAGAGGTCGCCGGCGTCGGTCGTCCAATCGGTGCTGGAGCCGTCGCCCCATTGGTACGTGTACGCCGACGGTGTCAACGTGATCGTCTCTGTTACCAGTGGGTCGCCGAACGGTGCTGGTTTCAGCGTCGTCGGTGGCCGAACGGCGAAGTACGTCGGTAGCCCGGCGAGGGTGCCGTTCGGTGGGCTGGTGGTGACGGTGAGATCCGGCGGTACGACGTCGCGCAAGTAGCGGTCGACGTCGGCCGCAGCGATGTTTCCTACCGGGATGACGTCGGTGATGCTGCCGAGGCAGAGCGGACCCTCGAACTGGTTCGCGGTCGCGGTGGTCGTGAGGTAGAGCCGGTAGACCTGCTGGCCGGGCCGGCAGCGCGGGGCGTTGGACGCGGCACCGCAGGCCGCGCCGTCCTTCGGCTCGCCCGGAACGGTGCCCGGGCAGGCCAGGATGATTTCCCATACGCAGTCGCCACAGCCGGCAGTAGTCCCGGCCGAAGCAGCGCGGTCGAGCACATCAGGCTGATCCCGAACCATGATCAGCCCACGAAAGTCACCCTGTGCGTTATCGGCCGCGAGTCCGCCACAGTTATCTGCTTGCCGCAGATTGCAAGGATCTTGCTTCGGAGTAGACGGGCCGAGCAGCATTACGGAAGACACCGCGAGCGGAACCAAGATGTTCAAGACGGCTCACCCTTGCTGACGTACACGATGGCGCTGATCAACCAGCGGTTAGCTGATTTGACGACGCTGAAGTCGGCGCTGGCTCCATGGCGAGCTGGAAATGACTTGATGGCGCGGCCTTGCGCATCAGCAATGCCGCTTCGTTCGTAGTCGTAATTCACCAACACTTCGATGAGCGTCGAGCCGTCCGATGTCGCCCGGAGGTTTCGCAGCGTCGTCTTACCGAAGTAGCGCTCATGCTTCGAGGCGACCTCTCGTGTCGACCGGGCGACGTCCTGACACTTGCATGTCGGCGTCATCAACTTGGACAGGGCATCGGCATTTGCTCCCGTCGTCGCATCGTTGAGCAGCGAGTAGTACTCGCGGACGACGGTCGTTGCGGCTTCCAGGTCCGTGGCTGACGACGTGGCGCTTGCGGTTGGTGTCGGGGTGAGGCTTGGCAAGGTTCTTGGGCGGCCGGGGTCGCTGGAGCAACCGGCTACCAGCATCGCCGCCAAACCCAACCTCGCCGAGGCCCGTCGTACGCGCACCGGAAGAAGATAACTACTAGTACGCGGGCAGCGCCAGTCGGCGTCCACAGCCTCCGCGCCGCGACCCCGAGCCGCAGCTTGCCAGGCGCCGGCCGCGACTTGTCAGCACGTCGTGTGGCTATAGCGACTCCTGGTGCTGACAAGTCCGAGGGTCGCCGGCCCCGACAACTCAGAAGCGCGCCGAGACCCAGCGTCTGGTTTCCCGCTCGGCGATGAAGGACAGGAACGGCACCGTCCCGGCGATCAACGTCAGCAGCAGCCGAACCGGCGGCATCCGCACCCGCCACGCCAGGAGCACCGTGATAACCAGATAGAGCGGATAGAAGACCACCCCGTGCGCGATGCCCACCACCTCGTCGACGCCGCCGTGCCCGCCGGCGAACTGCAGCGGGATACCGACGCAGAACAGCACGATCAGCAGCACGCCGACGATCCACGCGACCACGCGGTACCGCGTCAGCGCCCGCCGCACCCGCCGATCCACAATCGCGTCGGAGGAGGCAGCGGGCTCAGCGACCTCGACCACGCGCCGCCTCCGTCCGCGCCGACGCGGCGTTCAACGCGGCCAGCCGCGCGTTCCACTCCTGCGTCTCGACGTCGTCCGGATCGACCGACACCGCGGGTGTCGAGACCCCGACCCGCACGCCGTCCTCCCGCCGTACCCCCGACAGTGAAGGATCGAGCCGCGCGGTCGAGGCGGCAACACCGGTACGCCGGCCGTCCTCCAGCATCGTCTTCACATAGACGACGATCGCGAACACCGCGAACAGCGGCCACTGCAACGCGTACGCATAGTTCTGCAGCCCGCCGGTGCGCGAGTTCGCGCGATCCCACTGCCACTGCCCGAGGCGCAGCATGACGAGTACGGCGACGACGAGCACGAGGTGCGCGAGACACCACCGCCAGGTCAGAAACCGCCGCACCCCACCAGCGTAGGTCAGGCGGCTGCGGCCACCGACGGTCGACGGCGGGACGGCTCGCGCAGCAGCCGGAAGACCGCCTGCTCGATCGCGCCCTGCGTCGACAGCTCGCCGAACGCCGCGCCGGCACCGAGCGAACCCAACTCCGCGTGAATCGTGACGCCGTCGTTGTAGAGGTCGACGATCCGCGGATCGATGTACGACGCCCGGCACACCGCGGGCGTGTTGCCGAGGTAGTGCGCGACCTCCGCGACGGCGCGGGCAATCGCTCGCTTGCGGGCCGACTCCGACGGCGGCGCGGTCGCGGACACCGCCAGGCCGACCGCGCACAGGACGGTGGCGTGCCAGGTACGGAAGTCCTTCGCGGTGAACTCGCCGCCGGTGATCTCGCGCAGGTACGCGTTGATGTCGGTGCTCTTGACGTCGACCCACGCACCGTCGGCGTCGCGGTAGGCGAGCAGCTCGTCACCTCCGCCGCGCCGTCGCTTCAACGTACGAACGAGACGGCAGAGATCAGCATCGGCAACCGACTGCACCCGTTGCTTGCCGCTCTTCGCGATGTAGTCGAACGTCAGGACACCGCTCACGCACGTCACGTGGTCGCGGCGCATGGTCGCGAGCCCGTACGAGCCGTTGGTCTCGGCGTACTCCTCGGATCCGATCCGGAAGAAGCCGAGATCGAGCAGCCGGGCCGCGCCGGCGAGCACGCGGTCACGATCCGGCGACGGACGGGCGAGGTCGGCGAGCATGCGTTCCCGTGCCGCCGGCAACACCTCGGCGAACTCCAGCATCCGATCGTGCTTGACCCGATCGCGGTGCCGTCGCCACGCGTCGTGGTAGCGGTACTGCCGCCGGCCGGCTGCGTCGGTGCCGGTCGCTTGAATGTGCCCGTTCGGTGCGGCGCAGATCCAGACGTCCTCCCACGCCGGCGGGATCGCGAGGTCGGAAATCCGTTGCAACGTCAGGGGATCCACGACGCGCGCACCGGAGGAGTCGACGTAGCTGAAGCCGCGGCCGCGGCGGATGCGGCGGATACCAGGGTCGGCGCAGTCGACCCGTTTCAGTCGGGGCATCGTCGTTCGCGAATCAGATTTCGGGCTCGATGTGCATCGCGCGTTCCTCGGCGGTGAGCCCGCCCTGATCGGTGCCGACGTCGATCGCGACCGCGTCGGCTTCGGTGTCCTCCCGAACGCCTTCGTCCGGCTGGACGATGCGCCCGACCTGCTCCTCGCGGTCGGCCGGATACGGGTTGTCGATGCCTTCGTAATCGCTGACGACGGGCGGCGCGGTGTCGAGCAGTTCGGGCTCTTCGCGAGCGAGTCGATCGTCGAGCGGCTCGTCGAGCGACTCCTCGAGTGCGGTCGTCCCGTAGTCCTCGACGGCAAGCGGCTGGTCGCCGGCGACGGCCATGTCGTCCTGCGGGTCGCCGGTGATGCGCTTGCCGGCCAGGCCGGGTTCGGCCGACGCCTGGCCCTCGTCCTCGAACGGATCGCTTGGTTCGCCGATGCGGCTGCTCATGCCGGACCCGTACCCACAGAACGGACGTTCTAGTGCGGAGGAGTGGTGCCGCCGTGCCCGTTCATCGCGGGAACCGGCCCGGGCCCGTACGGGTCGCGGCTGTGACCGCCGACCGGCAGTTTCGCCAGCAGCGTCGACCGGGCGTTGTCGACCACCTTGCCGGCCTGGGCCTGGAGCATGCCCGCCGCGGACTGCACGGTCGGGCTCTCGGCGAACCCGTGCAGCACGCGGGAAATCTGCTCGTACCGCTCCCGGCCGGCCTTAGCCCCGAGGGTGTATCCGGTGGCGAAGCCCACTGCGAACGTCAGCTTGTAACGCATATGTCAGCCTCCTGTGACCGCCGTCCGGCATACCCAGCCTGCGCTAGTCTTATCGTGGTCGCCGTACCTGAGGTATGGCGCGGTCCCCCATAGCTCAATTGGCAGAGCATTCGACTGTTAATCGAAGGGTTTCTGGTTCGAGTCCAGATGGGGGAGCTCCTGCCGTGGCCGACGCCGACGACGTACGGGCGATCGCGTCGTCATTGCCCGGCGCGGTCGAGATCGAAAGCCAGGGCTTCGACTTCCGCGTGAGCGGTCGCGGGTTCGTCTGGTCGTATCCGGAGCGGCTCCCCGGCAAGCCACGCGTCATCCGCACCGACATCGCCGTCCTGTACGTCGGCGACGAAGCGGAGAAGCAGGCACTGCTCAAAGGCGAGCCGGAGACGTTCTTCACCACCGACGGGTATCGCGACGCCGCCCTGATCATGGTGCGACTGGACCACGTCGACGTACGCCGACTCGAAGAGCTGATCACCGACGCCTGGCGAATGCGCAGCGACACCGGCTCCGCCGGTGGCGCGTGAGGTTCGGGCCGGTACGGCCGGGTAGCGGTGTCGTGTGACGGCACGACGGCTCGCTGTCCTCGTATTACTTGCGTTCTGTCTGATCCCCATCAATACCGCGAACGCGACGGCCGCGCCGTCGCGGACGGTCGTGCACATCGTCAGTCCGGTGACTGCGACCGGCCTGGCACCCGGATACCGGGTGACGCATGTCGTAGCGGGCGAGTGTTTAGACGGTCTCCCCGGCTCCGAATCGATCGCCGGTGCTGTGTACCGATGTTTTGCCGGCAACTTCATCGAGGATCCGTGCTGGCGGGATCCGCGCGCGGCCGACCGCAAGGACGTCGTCTGCCTCCTCGAGCCGTGGCAGCACTCCCTGACGGAGATCAGGTTGAGTGCGCCGCTGGCACCGGCGCGGGAGTCACTTGCCCTCTCGCGCAGCGACCCGTGGGGCATCGAACTTGCGGACGGGCGCCGGTGCCTGCTGTTGCAGGGAGCACACGACACGCTCGGACCACCGGCGACCGGGCGCGTTCTTTCCTGGAGCTGCAACCAGAAGACCGCGGTTCTCGAAGGCCTGCACCAGAGCGAGCAGCCGTGGACGGCGGACACGGCCATCTACGTGAGCACTCCGCCGTACACCAAGGCTGGCCCGTTACGCGTGCCGATCGCTGTTGCTTGGTACGGCGTCGACGGGCCGGCCGCGCTGGCCGGCCTGCCCTTCACCGGATTTCCGGTCTGGCCACTGCTCGCCGTCGGCTTCGCATTACTCGGTCTCGGCACCATCGCTCTGCGAGCAGGAAGCCGTTAGACGACCCGTATCTTGACCACCTTCGACAGGCCGGCCGAGTTGACCGCCGTCGCGGGGCGGTACACCCGGTAGGAGAAGGTCCCCTTCGAGTTGGTCTTCAGCGCCAGCACGTAGCCGACCATCGTCCGGCCGTTCGGCAGCCGCTGCCTGACCAGCTTCGCCTTGACCGCGGTCGTCCTCCAGCTCCGGCCGACGAGGATCTGCAAGTACACGTACTGGTTCGCCTCGTTCGGCGCGACGGTGCCGTAGAACTTCGTCACTGCGTAGTGCACGACGGTGCTGGCCGTCACACCCACCGAGACCGTCTGCGCCACGCCGACGGTCTGTGCCGTCGTCTGCGTCGCCGCATGACCGGGCACGCCGGCGAACTTCCACATGTACATCGTCGCCACGCCCGGACGCACCGAGACGCTCGCGCCACCGACCCATGACGTCGTGACCGTCTTCACCAGCGTCCACGGCTTGGTCGTGCTCGTGCGCGACAGCAGCTGCACGGCGTACCCGCCCATCGTCGCACCGGTCGCCGTGTCCCGCAGCACCGTGCTGACGACAAGCGTCGCGCCGTACGGGATGGTCGTGGTCGCGCCACGCGTGAGCGACGTCGAGTCGCGCGTCGGTGTCACTGCTCCCGTCGCGGTCGAGTAGTCACCGACGCCGACGTCGTTGAGTGCAGCGACGTCGAAGACGTACGACGTTCCGTTCGTCAGTCCGGTCACGGTCGCCGGGCTCTCGCGGAACGCGACGTCCGCCGAGGTCCACGTCGTACCGCCGTCGGCGGAGTACCGCACGTCGTAACTCGTGATCGCTGACCCGCCGTCGACGGGCGGCTGCCACCACACCGTCGCCTGGCCGTCGCCCGCGAGCGCCGAGACGCCAGTCGGGACACCCGGGACCGTCGCCGGTGTCACCGCACCGGACACGTCCGAGAACGCACCGGTGCCGACGCTGTTGATGGCCGCGACCTGGAACCGGTACGACGTCCCGTCGGTCAGGCCGGTCACCGAAGCGGCGGTTGCCGGATCGCTCAGTGCGCTGTCGAGCGGTGCCGACCAGGTCGTGCCGCCGTCCGTCGACCACTCGAGGACATAGCCCGTGATCGGGTCGCCGCCGTCCGCCGGTGCCGACCACGTCACGGCCGCGGAGCCGTCGCCGTCGCGGGCGACCGTGACGTTTGCCGGCGCGTCCGGGATCGTCGCGGGAGTCACCGCATCGGACAGTGCCGAGTACGCGCCCGCGCCGACCCCGTTGACGGCGGCCACTTCGAAGACGTAGGGGGTGCCGTTCGTGAGTCCGGTCACCGTCGCGGGGCTCGCGTCGAACGAACCGGGGGCGGCCGTCCACTGCGTGCCGCCGTCGGTCGAGTACTGCACGACGTACGACGTGATCGGCGAGCCGTTCGCGGCCGGCTCATTCCACGAGAGCGTCGCCTGACCATCGCCGCGGTCGACGCTCGACACGGTCGGCGCATCGGGGACGGCCGCCGGCGTGACCGGCGCCGACGCGTCCGAGTACGCCGACGAGCCGACGTCGTTCGTCGCCGCGACCTCGAAGACGTACGGCGTCCCGTTGCTCAAGCCGTCGACCAGCGCCGGGCTGGCGTCGGCCGGAGCGTCGACTGTCGTCCAGGTTGCGCCGTCGTCGCTGGAGTAACGGACCGTGAAGCTGGTCACCGGCGATCCGCCGTCGTCGGCATTCGGCTGCCACGCGACACTCACCTGCCCCGGTCCCGAGGTGCCGGCAACGTCCGTCGGTGCCTGCGGTGTCGTCGCCGGGGTGACGGCACTCGACATCGCCGAGTACGCGCCGGTGCCGACCCCGTTGACCGCGGCGACTTCGAAGACGTAGGGCGTGCCGTTGGTGAGTCCGGTCACGGTTGCCGGGCTGCCGTCGAACGAACCTGGTACGGCGGTCCATTGCGTGCCGCCGTCGGTCGAGTACTGCACGACGTAGGACGTGATCGGCGAGCCGTTCGCGTCGGGTGTGCCCCACGCCACGGTTGCCAGGCTGTCGCCACGGGTCGCCGTCACGCTGTCCGGCGACGCCGGCACGCCGGCCGGCACGACGGAGGACGACGGGTCCGAGGGCGAGCCCGCGCCGACGCCGTTGATCGCGACGACGTCGAACTCGTACGACGTTCCGTTCGTCAGTCCGGTGACGAGCGCCGGGCTGGCCGCGTATGCGACACCGGCGGAGGTCCAAGTCGTGCCGTCGTCGCTGGAGTACTGCACGTCGTAGCTCGTGATCGGCGAACCGCCGTCCGCCGGCGCGGTCCAGCTCACCGACGCGGATTGGTCGCCCGCGGTCGCGCTCACCGCGGTCGGCATGTCCGGCGTCGTGGCCGGCGTCACGCTGTCGGAGGAGGCCGAGAACGAACCCGCTCCGACGTCGTTGATCGCCGCGACCCGGAACACGTAGCCGGTGCCGTTCGTCAAGCCGGTCACCAGTGCAACCGTGTCGGTGCTCGACTGTGCCGAGGCCAGCGGATCCGACCAGGTCGTGCCGTCGTCGCTCGACCACTCGACGTCATAACCGGTGACCGTCGCGCCGCCGTCCGACGACGGGCCGGTCCATGACAGCGACACCTGGCCGTCGCCCGACGAGCCGGTCACGTCGGTCGGTTGGTCCGGGAACGTGGCCGGCGTGACCGCGTCGGACGACGACGAGAACGCGCTCTGGCCGGCGGAGTTGCTCGCCGCGACGTCGAACACGTACGCGGTGCCGTTGGCGAGACCGGTCACGTCGACCGGGCTCGAAGCGAACGCGGCCCCGAACGAGGTCCACGTCGTGCCGTCGTCGGTCGAGTAGCGCACTTCGTACGCGGAGATCGTGGCGCCGTTGTCGGCCGGCGCGGTCCAGGACACGGACGCCGAACCGTCGTCGCGGGTCGCCGTCACCGCGGTCGGCGCATCAGGCACTCCGGCCGGAGTGACCGCCGCGGATGCGTCCGAGAAGTCGCCGGTGCCGTTGCCGTTGATCGCGGCGATACGGAAGACGTACGGCGTGCCGTTGGTCAGCCCGGTGACGGTCGCGGACGCCGCCGGGCTCGATGTCGCGGACGCGAGCGGCGTCGACCAGGTCGTGCCGTCATCGGTCGACCATTCGACGTCGTATCCGCTGATCGCTGCGCCACCGGTCGCGGGCGCGGTCCAGGTCAGCGAGACCGTGCCGTCGCCGGACGTAAGTGTTGCGAACACTGGAATACCGGGCGTCGTCGACGGCGTGACCGCAGTCGACGCCGACGAGTAGCTGCCGCTGCCGTTCGCGTTGCTCGCGGCGACGTCGAAGACGTACGGCGTGCCGTTGGTCAGCCCCGTGACGGTCGCCGGGCCGGCCGAGTAGACGACACCCGCGGACGTCCAGTGCGCACCGTTGTCCGACGAGTAGCGGACGTCGTAACCGGTGATCGCGGCGCCGTTCGCCGACGGCGCGGTCCAGCTGACCGTTGCGGTTGCGTTGCCGGCGGACGCGCCGACACCGGTCGGCGTCCCGGGAACACCCGAGGGCACCGCGGCCGGCGACGCGGTCGAGTACGAACTCGCGCCGACGCCGTTGATGGCCGCGACATCGAACACGTACGACGTTCCGTTGGCCAGCCCGCTGACGACGGCCGGGCTCGACGTGTAGGCGACACCCGCGGACGTCCACGTCGTACCGCCGTCGGTCGAGTAGCGCACGTCGTAGCTGGTGATCGGCGATCCGCCGTCCGACGGCGCGGTCCAGCTGACCGAGACGGATTGGTCGCCCGCGCTCGCGCCGATGTCGGACGGTGTCGCCGGTGTGCCGGCCGGTGTGACCGCCGGCGAGGTGACGGAGAACGAGCCCGTGCCGACGCCGTTGATGGCCGCGACCCGGAACACGTACGGCGTCCCGTTGGCCAGGCCGGTCACGAGCGCGACGGTGCTGGTGCTCGACTGCGCCGACGCCAGTGGTGCCGACCAGGTCTTGCCGCTGTCGCTCGACCACTCGACGTCGTAACCGGTGACGGCCGCGCCGCCGTTCGACGACGGGGCCGTCCATCCGACCGAGATCTGCCCGTCGCCGGTCGTGCCCGCGACCTGCGTCGGTGCGCCGGGCGTCGTCGCCGGCGTCACCGAGTTCGACGCCGCCGAGAACGCGCCGGTCCCGGCCGAGTTGGTCGCGGCGACGTCGAAGACGTACGCCTGGCCGTTCGTCAGACCGCCGATCAACGCCGGGGAACCGGGCGCTGGGCCGAGCGCCGTCCAGGACGTGCCGCCGTCGGTCGACACCCGCACCGCGTACGACGTGACCGCGCTGCCGCCGTTGTCGGCCGGTGCCGTCCACGACAGGGTCGCCTGGCTGTCGCCGCGAGTAGCGGAGACGCTTGTCGGCGCGCCCGGCACGCTGGCCGGTGTGACCGTGCTGCCGGCCGTGGTGGCCGTGCCGGTGCCGACGCCGTTGATCGCCGCGACCCGGAAGTGATAAGCTTGACCATTCGTCAACGACGACACGACGGCCGACGTCGCGGTGCTCGTCAACGCCGAGGACCATGCACTCGACCACGTCGTACCGTCGGTCGAGTACTCGACGTCGTAGCCGGTGATCGGATCGCCGTTACTCGACGGTGCGGTCCAGCTGACGGTGACCTGGCCGTCGCCGGCGGTGCCGGTGACGTTGGTCGGTGCGCCGGGCTTGCCCGCGGGCGTTGTCGCCGACGACGACGTCGAGAACGCGCCGGTGCCGACCGAGTTGATCGCGGCGACGTGGAAGACGTACGGCGTGCCGTTGGTCAGTTCGGTGACGGTCGCGGCGGCAGTCGTCGAGGTGAGTGCGGACGCGAGCGGTTGCGACCATGTCGTGCCGTTGTCGCTCGACCACTCGAGCCGGTAACCGCTGATCGCGCTGCCACCGGTGTCGCTCGGCGCGGTCCACGAGACACTCGCTTGCGTATCGCCGCGGGTCGCCTGGACGCCGGTCGGCGGGCCCGGCGTCGCGGCCGGTGTGACCGCGCTCGATGCCGGCGACATGGCGCCTTCGCCGATCGCGTTGATCGCCGCGACCTGGAAGACGTACGACGTGCCGCTGCTCAGACCGGTGAACGTCGCTTGCGTCGCGGTGCTGGTGAGTGCCGACGTCAGTCCGGACGACCAGGTCGTGCCGTTGTCCGCCGACGACTCGACGTCGTAGCCGGTGATGGCCGAGCCGTTGGCGGACGGCGCGGTCCACGACACGGTCGCACCACCGTTGTTGGGTGCCGCGATCGGCGCGGCCGGTGTCGCCGGCTTGCCGGCCGGTACGACGGCCGAGCTCGCCGTACTCGCGCTGCCGGTGCCGATCGAGTTGGTCGCGGTGACCGTGAACGTGTACGACGTGCCGTTCGTCAGCCCGCTCACCGTGCAGCTCAATGTCCCGGTCGTCGTACATGTCGCGCCGCCGGGTGCGGCGGTCGCGGTGTAGCCCGTGACCGCGTTGCCGAAGCCGTCACTCGCACTCCACGAGACCGTGGCGCTGCCGTCACCGCTCGTCGCCGTGACGCCGGTAGGAGCGGACGGTGCGGATGCCGTCGGCAGCGATGCGGTCCAGCCGATGTCGTGCAGCATCGCGACCGCGACGGCACCGGGGGAGTGCACGGCTTCCTGCGCGCCGATCTGTGGCGTCATGAGCGAGTTGGCATTGCCGGCGGGGTACGTCGCCTCGTCGAGGTGTGCGCCGCCGCTGCTGCCTTGCTGCCAGCTCGCGGGGGCGTACATCACCGGATCGCTGGCGCCGTTCGCACTGATGCCGTTCGTGCCGTTCCAGTAGAGCGGGCTTTCCATTGCTGTGGTCAGCTGCGTGGAGCCGCTCGCGTCGTTGTCGACGATCGACGAACCGTTGCCGTCGACGAGGAACGTGTCCCACTTCATCGCCGGGTTGCTGTAGGTGACGGCGGTCGCACCGTTGGCCATGCTCATCGAGCCGGCGAAGCCCAGGCCGTGGCCGAGTTCGTGCAGGACGACGCTCTCGAAGTCGACCGTCCCGGACGTCGGTGCACCGTCGGTGCCGTAATAGAACGGCGCGACCGGATTGCTGTTGAACTGCGCGACGATGTCCGGGTTGCTGGTGTCGATGTCGGAACCGTAAAGCGCGTTGGCGAGTGCGACCGGATAGGTGTGCACGCCGTCGCCGAGACACACGCAGTGGAAACCCTCCGCAGCCGCGGCCTGCCCGAGCGTGTTGCCGCCGAGGTCGGCGTAGCTCGCGTTGACGACGATCGTCACCGGCGAGTAGACGATGCGCGACCAGATGTCGACGGCGGCCTGGAACGCGGCCTGCGCCTGCGGACCCGTCGCCGCCGTGGTGAAGCCGGCGTCGTAGTTGACGACCCATGTCGAGCGCGCCGGTCCGTCCGGCGGCGCGGCGACGAGTGAGTCGATCGAGCCGTCGGACGCGGTGACGGCGAGATGCGAACCCGAGCCGTGTTTCGGGATCGCGACATCGTGCCGCTTGATCGCGGTGAAGTGCGTCTTGACGACCTGCATGCCGGGGATGCGCGAGTACGACGCCGACTGTGGCGCCGTACCGGCCGTACCGGCCGCAGCGGCCGCGTCGACGGCGGGAAGCGCGGCCGCGCCGAGGATCGCAGCGAGGGCGACGGTGCCGAGGCGGCGCCGGACCGGACGCCAGGGCGAAACGGAACGGCAGGGCAAAGTGGAGTGCGGCACGCGAATGGCTCCTCGTCGAGACCGTCGACGCCCCCGTGTTTGGCGCCGAGTCAAGCCTTACGCGTGCCCTCGTTCCGAACCATGGCGAGATGTGACCATTTCGCGTGGTATTGCAACACTCGTTGCCATCTGGCCCGGTGTGGGCGCACCGCTCGCGCGGCGCGCCGATAGCCTGTCCGAGCCGCGAGGCCCTGGGGGCGGTAGCTCAGTGGGTTAGAGCGGGGGACTCATAATCCCTTGGTCGCAGGTTCGAGTCCTGCCCGCCCCACCGCCGGTTCATCTGCGTCCAAACCGAACCAATTGGTCCCGTACCCGCTCTGTTGTGGTGTGGGGCGCTCCCGCCCCGACCGCGCAGTGAGGGGACGAGGTGGCTCGGTTTCGCCGGGCGGCGCACCGGCGCCGCGAGCCGGGACGATTGCGGGTGCTCGCGAGCGCCGTCGCGATGGTCGTCGTCCTTGCCCCCGTTGCGACGGCTGCTCCCAAGCCGCAGCCCGCTGTGACGGTGAGAACGCACCTGCGGCTCGATAGCAGCGGCGCCGGCCAGGCGTTCGTCTCGCTGGCCCGGCCGCTGCACCATTCGTGGGGCGGTGCGGACCTGCCGCTGACGATCAGCGGGCCGGGACACTTCGACGGTCTTGTCTTCCTGCCGCACGGCCGGCCGCTGTCGGCGGAGGCCGTGAGTCTTGTCGTCGGCAGCGTCGGCGCCGACGGCAGGTTGCGGCCGACCGTTCTGCTGGGGACTTCCGCGGATCCGTTGCCGGACACTCTTCCCGCCGGCGGGTACGACGTCTTCGTCGCCGCGGTCGGCCATGTGGTCGTGAACCTGACCCTGCCGGGCGAGCCGGCCGGCAACTCGTCGATCCGCGTCAGCCCGGCGGCGGGTGTGCAGGCAATCCGGACGACGGCGGCAGCGGCCGGCGGTGTCGCGGTGCCGGCGGCGGCACTCGGGGAGACGGTGCGTCCCGCCCACGGCGCGTTCCTCGTCGATCTGGACTGGAGCGATATCACCGCGCAGGCCAACCACGTCTCCGGCGGTTGCGTGTACCCGGGCGGGGGAACCGCGGTGGACTACAGCACTCCGGGATGCATAGGCGGGTACGGCGGCGAAGTCGACGGTCTCGTCGACCTCCGGTTCGCGACGACCACCCTCGACGTCGGCTGGATCCATCTCCCGGCCGGCGCGTGTGGCTACAAGGCCTACCTCGCCGAGGCAGCCGCGAGCACCGGGACCGGCATCGAGATGTTGTCGATCGTTCGCTGACGGCGGCCCTCCCGAACGCGGTTGGTCTCGCCGGGGTTCCTACCCGACGTAGTAGCGAGCGTTACGAAACGATCCTTTGGTCGTTGTCCTGGGTGACACGACCGAAAGGACATCTGACGTGCCCACCGTTCGCCGTGCCCTCGTGGCGGGAATCGCCGGCTCGCTGGCCGCAGCTGCGGCTGCCCTCGCCGTACCGTCCGGTGCCGCAACCACGACCGCGAAAGCGCCCGCGGCACACCACCACCCGATGTTCATGCCGACGCTCGGCAACCTCGCCGCGGTGCGCAACGGCACGTCGGCGCTCTCCCCGGTCGGCCCCGGTCCGATCCAGCCGCCGCCGCCACCCTGCGCGATCCCGCAGACCACGATCCCGTCGGTCGACACGCAGGTCGTCGGATCGACGCCGGACCACGTCGGTCCGTGCGTCTCCGCGCCCGAGACGTTCCCGACCGGCGAGCCGTTCATGGGCAACATGGCGTACTGGGGCGGCCGGGTGCAGGTGCACCCGCACATCTACCTCGTCTACTTCGGCTGGGACCGTCCTGGCGCGTTCGACTACTGCACCCAGAGCAAGCTCGCCGAAGGCACGATCAAGGCGACGCTCAAGTGCGACCCGGACGGCGCCGGCAAGCGGATGGCCGACTTCGTCTACCAGCTCGGCGGCACCCACTGGGCCGGCGTCCAGTCGCAGTACTACCAGGTCGTGCAGAACCAGAAGAAGTTCATCTCCAACGACAAGAACCAGCTCGCCGGCATCTGGGTCGACGACGCCGACAAGACGTCGCCGAAGATCTCGTACCGCGACATGGCGACCGAAGCCGAGCGCGCCGCGGTCCATTTCCACGTGCCCGCCAGCCAGTTCATGGACAGCAACTTCGTCATCCTGCAGCCGAAGCACTTCAGCGACCCGGTCGCGCAAGCCGACGGCTACTGCGCGTTCCACGACCTGATCGAGGGCTCCGTCGACGCGACGGACTACAAGGGCCTCAAGCCCGGCGTGCCGTACACCAACATGCCGTACGTCCTCAACCAGGGCACCGGTTGCGGCGAGAACCTCGTCAACCAGGGCGCGGCCGGCAAGCTCGACGGGTTCACCGTCGCACTCGGCCACGAGATCGAGGAGACGGTCACCGACCCCGGTGCCGAAGACCAGATCGGCGGCGTCGCGTACGGCGGTTGGTACGACCCGTTCGACAGCAACGAGAACGGCGACAAGTGCGCGTACGTCGGTGAGGCGCCGCTGACCGGCACGGCGCTGCCGCAGCCCGGTGCCGCGAGCAACATCACCGGCAACCACGGCGGCAAGTTCCCGGTGCAGTCGCTGTGGAGCAACGAGGCAGCCGGTGGCGCGGGCTACTGCGCCGGCACCGACAACGAGTTGCCCTTCTGACCACATCCCGGTTGTAAGTACGCACATCGCGCGCTGGTTCGCCAACCCCTCCCCTGGCGAACCAGCGCGCGATTGCTGTGGCGGGCGATACTCGCGTCGTGCGCGACATCCGGCTGTTGCTCGCCGCCGCTGCCGTTCTGACGGCGTACCTCGTCGTCGAAATCGTCGTCGCGGTCCTCGCGTCCTCGGTCGCGTTGCTCGCCGATGCGGGTCACCTGCTCGGTGACGTGCTCGCGCTGCTGATGGCCGCCGGGGCGGCCCGGCTGGCCCGTCGTGCCGCCGCCGGTCGCTGGACCTACGGGCTCGAACGCGCCGAGATCCTCTCCGCCGCCGTGAACGGCGTGACCCTCGCCGTCGTCGCCGCGGTCGTGTTCGCCGAAGCCGTACGGCGGCTCGTCACACCGGCGCATGTCGGCGGCGTACCGCTCGTCGTCGTCGCTCTCGTCGGGTTGGTCGTCAACGTCGTCGCGGTCGGGTTGGTGAGCCGGGCCGACCGGCAGTCGCTGAACATCGCCGGCGCCCTCGCACATGTCGTCACCGACGCGGTCGCGCTGGCCGCGACGCTCGTCGCCGGCGTCGTCTTGCTCGCCACCGGATGGCGGCGCGCCGATCCCTTGGCGTCGCTGGTCGTCGTCGCGCTGATGGTCCGGTCCGCGGCGACGTTGCTGCGCGCGTCCGGCCGGGTGTTGCTCGAAGGCAGCCCGGAGCACGTCGACCTCGACGAGCTGCGCCGGCACCTGCTCGGCACGCCGCGGGTCGTCGAAGTGCACGATCTGCATGTCTGGACCGCGGGAGCCCGGCTGCCCATCCTCACCGCCCACGTCGTGGTCGAGGACACCGCGTTCACCGACGGCGGTACGCCGGCGCTGCTCGACCACCTGCAGCGATGCCTGGCCGGACATTTCGATGTCGAGCACTCGACGTTCCAGCTCGAACCGGCCGGTCACCTCGCGCACGAGGCGGGGATGCACTAAAAGTCGTACGCTGATCTTGTGATCCTCGCGGTGTTCGCCCTGCTGGTCCTGATCTTCGTGATCCTGCCGCTCGCCGGCATGGCGATCGCCTGGGTGATCTGGACGGCCCTGATCGGCGTCGTGCTCGGCGCGTTCGGCCGGCTGATCGTCCCCGGGCCGCAGCCGATCGGCGTCCTCGCCACGATCGCCTGTGGTCTCGTCGGCTCGCTGGCCGGCGGCATCGTCGGCCAGGCCGCCGGCCTGCACCGGTTCGCGACGCTGCTCATCGAGCTCGCCATCGCCGCGCTCGCGGTCGCCGCGTGGTCCGGCACCCACCGCCGGCCGGTCGGCCGCGGCCACCGCGGCATCATCGACGTCTGAACGACTCCGCCCAGCGCCGCCACGACGGGACCCTCCCCGTCCTGGCGGCGATGATCATGATGCGCGCGATTTGACGTCCGGGTCGTCGAGCAGGCCGAGCGCGTCGAGCAGGAGCCGGGCCGATTCGCGGTCTTCCGCGCGGCCGCAGACCACGAGAGCGGCGCGCCGGCGGCGGTCGGCGCTGATCGGCGGGATGGGGGAGTCGTCGAGGCGAGGCACCGTCATGCGCAGGCGCCTACCCCAGCCACACCAGCCTCATTCCACCGACTTTTTGGATTCACCCGGCAGGAGTAACGGGCATCGCGGGCGAAATACCCACTAACCCCCAGCTCTCCAGTGTGGTGTCCCTTCTTGCCCCGGGCCCCACGTCCGCCCACGGCAAGGGAGACTCCGGTGCCACCGCCCGACGGCGACGCCGCCGACGCGCCACTGACCGCGTACCTCACGCTCACGCTGAAGCTGTCCGAAGAGGCTGCTCTGGTGCCGGTCATCGAGGTCATCCGCGCGGTCCGCACGGCCGCGGTGTCGCTCGCGGCCTCGCGCGGCGAGCAGCCCGCGCTCGACGAGGTCGAGGAGGCCGCGCGCCGCCGGCTCGGTCTCGCCGGCTGACCCGCGCGCTCCGCCAACCGCTCACCTACCGTCCGGTCGGTCGAGGGGATGCACTGCGTACGACGTCGACGCACGGCGCGGATGGATCGCAGGACACCGTCTCGACACCGGGCAGCGCCAGCAGCTGCTTGACGAGCGCGTCGCGCCTGGCGAGGTCGAGGGTCGCGAGGACGAGCCGCAACGACGCGTGCACGGCCGACTGCGGGACGGCGGCGCTGCAGGTGTAGAGACGCTGGAACTCCGCCCACGCCTGCGCGCTGGTCTCGGCGAACACGACCGCGACGTCGGGCAACGCAGCGACCTGTTCCTTCAGTTTGGGCAACGGCGCGTCCGCGTCGAGGAACACCGAGACGTCGACGGTGCCCACCCAGGGCGAGCGGCGGCCGGCCGTCGTACCGTTCACGTTCGGCGGGCACACGCTCGGTGACGCGACCGGCAGCGCGAGGAAGCCGGCGAGATCCGGATGACCGTGCACCGCTTCGTTGGCCGGCGGCGACGAGTGCGGCGACGAGCAGCCGACGGCGAGCATGGCTGCGAGTGCGACGAGCAGCCGCACGTCAGCGTTTGCGCAAGGTGCCGCGGACCGCGTTGGCGATGAACAGTGCCCACCACACGAGCCCGGTCAAGAAGATGACCACGACGATGGCGAGCAACAGGTAACGCACGTGGGGAACTTACCGCGCCGAACTTGTCGCTACACGTTCGACCAGCGTGCAGAACGCGCACACCTGCGCCGAACTCGGCGAGCCGCAACGGCTGCACACTCCGACCAGCGCGCGTTCCTCCGCGGCGACGTCGTCGAGCACCGGCAGCATCTCGTCCAGGAACTTCAGGTAGAACGTCGCCTTCACGCCGGGCGAGCGTTCCTCCATCGCGTTGAGCGTCTCCTTGTAGCGCAGGTGCTTGTTGCCCGCGGCCATCGGACATTCGTCGACGAGGTAGTCGATCCGGTTGACGACGCAGTACGCCGCGGTCTCGCGTTCGCCCATGCGGATCAGCGGCTTGACCCGTCGCGCGAAGCCGGGCGCCGCCGCCAGCACCGGCCGCTGCCGGGCGAGGTAGCCGACCTGCCATTGCAGGACGTTGCCGAACAGCACCGCGGCCTCGTCGTCCAGGTTGTGTCCGGTCGCGAGCACGTCGTACCCGCCGTCGAGGGCGGCCCGGTTGAGCAGGTGGCGCTTCGACAATCCGCACGCCGAGCACGGCACGCGCTTCGTCGCGCGCGCAGCCTCCGGGATCGCGAAGCCGTGGTCGGTGGGGATGTCGACGACGTGCAACGTCAGGTCGTGCGACGACGCGAAGCGTTCGGCGTAATCGCGGCTGAGGTCGCTGTAGTCACCGATGCCGAGACCGAGGTAGACGCCGTCGGCTTTGTATCCGAGCGCGACGAGAATGTGCCACAGCGCAAGCGAATCCTTGCCGCCGGAGATCGCGACGAGGACACGTTCGGAGTGACCCATCATCCGATGCGAGCTGATCGCGCGGCGTACCTGCTCCTGGCAGTGCGTCGTAAAGCAACCGGCGCAGAACGCGGCCCGGTGGCGAGGGATGTCGATGACGGCGGGTTGCCCGCACGGCTTGCACTTCATGAGACCGACTCACCCACCGCTGATGACGGGCCGGATCTCGACGACGTCGTCGTCGTGCAACGTCTCGTCATGCGTCACCAGGCTGTCGCCGCGAATGACGAGGACCGACTCGCGGTTGAGCCCGAGCGATCGCACCAGTTCGGTCACCCGCAGCGGACCCGTCATCTCGACGTCGCGCTTGGGATTGTGGAGCCGGACCTGCACCGGCTCAGGGTACGTCGGCGGCCGAGCCGGCCCGTTCGCGGTGCAACAGATGGCTGAGTTGCTCGGTCGCCGGCGGCCCGGCCGGACCGCACACCAGTGGCGAGCGGGCCAGCAGCCACGCACCGATGACCATCACCGCCGCACCGAACGCCTCCCACGGCAGCGACGTGAGCGAGGTGTCGAACGTCTCGTTCAGCGCGACGATGCCGATGAGGATGCCGATGATCGGCTCGCCGACCGCCATCGGCGGCAGCGCCGCCGACAGCGAGCCCGCCTCGTACGCCGACTGCGTCAACGTCAACCCGTAGAGCGCGGTCACGATGAGCACGTACGGCTGCCACGACATCGCGAGGTGCGGGAAGTCTTTGCCGAACCAGTGCAGGCAGTACCGCGTGAGCGCGTCCTGCAGGCCGAACAGCACGCCGGCCGCGCCGCCGATCAACGCGGCCCGATGCGACGGCGAGGGCATCCGCAGGCCGGCCGAGACCAGCGACAGCGACAGCCCCCACGCGGCCAGCGTCACCAGGATCCACTGGAACATCGGCATGTCGGAGGCGCCGCTCGACGGCGACCCGACGCCGAGCAACAGACCCAGGCCGGCGCTCACCATCAGGGCGCCGATCCATTCGACCCGGCGCAGGTACTCGCGCCGCCACGCGGCCGACAGCGGCAGCGCGAAGAGCAGGCTCGTGGTCAGCACCGGTTCGACGACGGCGAGGCTGCCGTTGCCGAGTGCGGCGGCCTGGAGCAGGTCGCCGATGATCATCGCGGCGATGCCGCCGACCCAGATCTTGTGTTTCGAGAGCTCGACCAAGAGGCGGGGGGACAGGAAAAGCCCGCGCGGCGCCTCGTGCGCTTCGTGATACTGCAACACGTACGCCGCCGCAAAGCAGAGCGACGCGGCGAACGCGAGCAGCAGCACCATGGAGGTGACGGTTCCTTCCGAGGGGGCAACCCTTCTGTGTTGGCAGACTAGGCACCTGACCTGAAGAACGACGAAGCGGAGTCGACTGCACGTGCTGGCCCTGTCCGTGGTTGCCGCGATCGCGGCCGGTTGCACGTTCGCCGTCGGGTCCGTGTTGCAGCAGAGCGCGGCCCGCGAGGCGCCGAGCGAGGACTCCCTGTCGTTCCGGCTGTTGTTCGGTCTGGCGCACCGGCCGCGCTGGCTGCTGGGTATCGCCGGCGACTTCTTCTCCTTCGGCCTGCAGGCGCTGGCCCTGGCGTTCGGGCCGCTGGCGCTGGTGCAGCCGCTCGCGGTGACCGGGCTGTTGTTCGCGATCCCCCTCGCCGTCCGGCTGCGCGGCCGGCGGATGGGCACGCGCGAGTGGTCCGGCACCGTCGCCGTCGCGGCCGGGCTGGCCGCGTTCCTGGTCGGCGCGTCCCCGAGCGACGGCGTGCCGCAGACGACCTGGGTCCGGTGGGTGCTCATCCTGATCGCGGTCGGCGGCCTCATGACCCTCGGCGTGATCGTGGGCGGCCTCCTTCGCGGCACCGCGCGGGCGTCGGCGTACGGGCTGGCGGCGGGCGCGGCGTTCGGGCTGCTGGCCGCGCTGACGAAGGCCTCGACCCACCTGCTCGGTCAGGGCGCGGCGACGTTCTTCACGTCCTGGCAGCCGTACGCGATGGCGGTCGTCGCGATCCTGGGTGCGGTCGTGCAGCAGAGCGCGTTCCAGGCCGGGCCGCTGCCGGCAAGCGTGCCGGTCATGGACGCGATGGAGCCGGCGATCGCGGTCTGCATCGGCGTGTTCGCGTTCAACGAGTCCGTGGACACCTCGATCGCCGGCCTGACGTTCCAGGCGCTGGGCATCCTGCTGCTGCTCTGGGGCATCGTCAGCCTCGACCGGTCGCCGGTCGTGCTCGAGCTCCAGGCGCGCGAGCCGCGCGAGGAGCTCGAGCACGTGAATGCTGGTGCTGGAGTGACAGATGGTGCACAATGAGTGAGTACGCCGTCACGGGTTGACCCCCGAGGGCGTCGCGAGGCCGGTGGGGAAGCCGACCCTCGACGACGATGGAGGTCCCTGCGATGGCCGACAGAGGCATGGCGCAGAACGGCGCTGCGGCGACCGCACGCGGTGTGCTGTTCGTCCACTCCTGCCCGCCGGCCCTGCGGCCGCACGTGGAATGGGCGGTTGCCGGTGTCCTCGGCATTCCGGTCCGGCTCGACTGGGAGCCGCAGCCGGTCGCTCCCGGCTGCCTGCGGGCGCAGACCGGCTGGCGCGGCGCGCCCGGTACGGCGGGGCGGCTGGCGGCGGCGATGCGCGACTGGCCGTTGGTCCGCTGCGAGGTGACCGAGGAGCCCAGCGCGGGCTGTGACGGCGAGCGCTATGCGATGACGCCGGACCTCGGCGTGTTCCGGTCGGCGATGAGCGGCAACGGCGACGTCCTGGTGCAAGAGGACCGGCTGCGCCACGTCATCGCGACGGTCGAGGACTTGCCGACGTTGCGGCACGCGCTCGACCGGCTGCTCGGCGCGCCCTGGGACGTCGAACTCGAGCCGTACCGGCTGGCCGGCGATGGCACGCCGGTGCGCTGGCTGTCGTCCGCCGGGTAACGACAGCCAGCGCAGGCGAAGCGGGCTACCTAGTTGGTCTGGCCAACGAGGTCGACCTGGATGCAGTACATCTGCGAACCGACGTCGCAGTTGTGGTTACCGTTGCTGCTGTTCTGCTGGAAGATGATCGTGCCGTAGTTGCCGCGGAAGTGCGTGCCGGTGGCCGCGCCACCGTGGGTGTTGAAGTTGCCGACCGGGCCGAAGCTCGGCGGGCAGTTGGAGTCGGTCTCTTTGCCGCTCAGGTAGTACACCGTGCGACCGGCTGCGTCGACACACGGGTCGCCACCCGCCTGGTGGTCGTAGTCGGTGATGTGCCCGTTGAACCCCGCCGGCGGTGCGCCGTTCGAGCGCTGGAAGATGCCGTGCTCGGTGCCGCGCTCGGTGTCGAGGTTGACGTTCGAGTGGTCGATCGTCCAGCTGTCGGTTCCGGCCGTGCTGTTGTCGCTGTTGCACTGCGTGCCGGCGGTCTCCTCGTTCGCCATGAACGACGACGAGGCCGGATGGTCCTGGCTGCTCGCGCCTTCCTGGATGTCTTGGCCCATCGAGCCGGTACCGCACAGCGTCACCGACGAGTCGATCGGCCGTCCGGCCGCGGTGCCGGCGTACGCACCGTAGCCGCTAGCGGCAGCCAGCATTGTTGCGACGGCTGCTCCTACTGCCCAGCGTCGTGTCACCCGTATTCCCATCCCCTTCGATTGGGCCGGGCCTGCGCCCCCGGCAACTGGTAAGGCAAAGATGCCAAGCGGGACATAGCCGCACAAAACGGGGGTAAACCACAAAGATCCGGGCAAAGGCTTGTGACCGCGGCCCAGCCGCTGCCGGATTACTCCTCGTCGGCGAGCAGCGCGACCACGAGGACGACGGCGCCGAGCGCCAGCAGGCCGAGGCCGGCCCACGGTACGGCGGCCTGCCAGCCGGACAGCGAGGTGTCGCCGATCGCCACGCGCAGACCCTCGACGGCGAGCGCCACGAAGCCGATGAGCCCCAGGGCCGCGCCGACTGGCAACAAGACCGAGGTGCGCACGGCGCGAATCTAGCGCGAGCCGAGTCGTTGACGCGACGGCTCGGCAACCGGGGCGCTGCGCACCTGTTTTCCGGACCCCCAACCTCTCCGACGCTTGACGTCAAGTCGCCAGCGGCTTGGGCGCCGAAAACGTGCACCCGCGGCCCTTACGCGCCGTAACCGCCGACGAACAGAGAGCGCCGGCATGCCTCGTCAGAGGGGGATGTTGCCGTGCCGGCCCCGCCGGCGCGCCGCGTCCCGCGACCCGCCCCGCGCGGCTCCAAGCGCCCCGTCGGGCGACCCGCCGGAGGCCGAACTCAGCGCCGCCGCGATCGCGCGACGGGTCCGGTCCGGGGTCACGATCTCGTCGACCACACCCAGTTCGACTGCCCGGTCGAGCCCGCCGGAGATCTGGTCGTGCTCGACCGCGAGTTGCTGCTCCAACTCCGGTACCTGCTCGGCCGGCACCTCGGCGAGCCGGCGGCGATGCAGGATCCGGACCGCCGCCACCGAGCCCATGACCGCGATCTGCGCGTCCGGCCACGCGAGCACGCGGGTCGCGCCCAGCGAGCGCGAGTTCATCGCGATGTACGCCCCGCCGTACGCCTTGCGGGTCACCAACGTCACCCGCGGTACGACCGACTCGGCGAAGGCGTGCAGCAGCTTCGCGCCGCGCCGTACGACGCCGTCCCATTCCTGGCCGACGCCGGGCAGGTAGCCGGGCACGTCGACGAGCACGATCAACGGCAGGCCGAACGCGTCGCACATCCGGACGAACCGCGCGGCCTTCTCCGCGCTGGTCGCGTCGAGGCAGCCGCCGAGACGCAGCGGGTTGTTCGCGAGCACCCCGACGGCCAGCCCGCCGAACCGGCCGAGGGTCGTCACGATGTTCGGGGCCCATCGCGGATGCAGTTCGAGCCCGGGCCCGTCGAGGACCGCGTCGACCAGCGGCCGGACGTCGTACGCGCGCTTCACCGATTCGGGCAGCAGTTCGGCGAGCGGGCGATCGGCGACCTCGCCGAGATGGCCGTGATGCGACAGCAACGACACGGCCTCGCGGGCGCGCAGCAACGCGTCGTCGTCGCTGTCGCTGACGACGTGCACCACTCCGCTGCGGCGGCCGTGCGGTTCGGGCCCGCCGAGACGCAGCATGTCCACGTCCTCACCGGTGACGCTGCGCACGACGTCGGGGCCGGTCACGAACACCCGGCCGTGCGGGCCGAGGATCACGATGTCGGTGAGCGCGGGTCCGTACGCGGCGCCGCCGGCGGCCGGGCCGAGGACCACCGAGATCTGCGGCACCCGACCGGACGCAAGTGTCATCGCGGTGAAGATCTCGCCGACGCCGTTGAGCGACGCGACGCCTTCCGCCAGTCGCGCGCCCCCGGAGTGCCAGACACCGACGACCGGCACCCGTTCGCGCAGCGCGACGCCGTATGCCGCGGCGATCGCCGCACAACCGTCCGCGCCCAACGCGCCGCCCTGCACCGTTGGATCAGTGGCGAAGACGACGACCTCGCCGCCGCCGATCCGACCGACTGCGGTAACGACGCCGCTGCCGCCGGTCGCGTGCAACACCCGCAGGCTGTGGTCGTCGCAGAGCTGTTCGAGCCGCAACCACGGATCGCGCGGATCCCGTTGCCGCGCAACGCGTACGTCGAGCTCGGAGCCGACGAGTGTCATCCGACCGCCTTGAACGCGAGGGTCACGTTGTGACCGCCGAAGCCGAACGAGTTGGACAACGCCGCTCCACCTTTCGGCAATGCGCGAGGCTCGAACCGCACGACGTCGAGCCCGACCTCGTCGTCGGGATCGTCGAGGTTGCGGGTCGGCGGCACGACGCCGTTGTGCAGCGACAGCACCGTGACCGCGGCTTCCAATGCGCCGGCGGCGCCGAGCAGGTGTCCGGTGCACGACTTCGTCGCCGTCACCGGCACGGTGCTCGCCGCATCGCCGAGCGCGGTGCGCAACGCTCTCGCTTCGGCGACGTCGCCGAGCGGTGTCGAGGTCGCATGCGCGGTGACGTGTACGACGTCGCGAGGTTGCAGGCCCGCGTCGCGCATCGCCAACGACAGCGCGCGCGCCGCGCCGGCACCGGTCGGTTCCGGCGCGGCGACGTGATGCGCGTCGGCGCTGATGCCGGCCCCAGCGAGCTCGGCATAGACGCGGGCGCCGCGACTGCGCGCGTGCTCCTCGGTTTCGAGGACGAGCAACGCCGCGCCTTCACCGAGCACGAACCCGTCGCGCGCCTTGTCATACGGTCGCGACGCGGCCTCGGGTTCGTCGTCGCGGGTGGAAAGCGCACGCATCGCGGCGAAGCCGGCGAGCGGTAGCGACGCGATGGCGGCTTCGGTCCCGCCGGCGACGACGACATCTGCCCGACCGGCACGCAACAGGTCCAGTGCGAGCGCGATCGCCTCCGCGCCGCTCGCGCACGCCGACACCGGCGTGTGGACACCGGCCCGCGCGATGAGCGCGAGACCGACCGTCGCGGCCGGGCCGTTCGGCATGAGCATCGGCACGGTGTGCGGTGACACGCGACGCGCACCGCGCTCGCGCAGCACGTCGTACTGCGTGAGCAACGTCAGCACGCCGCCGATGCCGCTCGCGACGACGACGGCGAGCCGATCGGGATCGACTCCGGCGTCGGCCGAGAAGCCCGCGTCGGCCCACGCTTCGCGCGCCGCGACGAGGGCGAGTTGCTGCGAGCGGTCGAGGGTGCGCGCCTCGACCCGGTCGAGTACGTCGCCGGGGTCGACCGCTGCCGGCGCGGCGATCCGCACCGGTAGCTGCGCCGCCCACTCGGCGTCGAGCCGGCGGACACCGGATCGCGCCTCGAGCAGGCCGGCCCACGTCGACGCGACGTCGCCGCCGAGCGGAGTCGTCGCGCCCAATCCCGTGACGACAACTCTCACGCCGCGACGCCGGCCTTCTCGATGAACGACACCGCGTCGCCGACGGTCTTGAGGTCCTTGAGGTCCTCGTCCGGGATGCGGACGCCGAACTTGTCCTCGGCCGCGGTGGCGATCTCGACCATGGACAGCGAGTCCACGTCGAGGTCGTCGACGAAGCTCTTGTCGAGGGTGACGTCACCGGCCGGTACGCCGGCGATCTCGTTCACGATCTGCGCCAGCTCGGCGAGGATCTCTTGCTGCGACACTGTTTTCTCCTTGTATCTCGGGGGTTTTCGGGCTTTACGGGATGCGGACGACTTGTCCGGCATAAGTGAGGCCGGCACCGAACGCGAGCAGCAACGTGAGGCCGCCGGGCTCGACCGCACCGGACCCGGCGAGCGCCGACAGCGCGAGCGGCACCGACGCCGCCGAGGTGTTGCCGGTCGTCGCGATGTCGCGCGCGACGGCGACATGTTCGGGCAGCCGCAACGCGCGGACGAGCGCATCGATGATCCGCGCATTGGCTTGGTGCGGGACGAACGCGCGGATGTCGGCGAGGTCGACGCCGGCGAGTTCGCAGGCGCGCCGCGCCACCGGTGCGAGTTGCGTGGTCGCCCACCGGAACACCGCAGGCCCGTCCATGCGAACGGCCCAGTCGCCCTCCGGTACGCCGACGCTCGCGTAAGCCTCGCCGTCGCTGCCCCACGCGACCGGTCCGATGCCCGGCTCGTCGGCGGTCGTGACGACCGCGGCCGCGGCGCCGTCGCCGAACAGGATGCACGTGCCCCGGTCGCTCCAGTCGAGCCAGTCGGTGAGCTTCTCCGAACCGACGACGACGACGCGTTGCGCATTGCCGGTACGGACGGCGTCGCTGGCGACGGAGAGCGCGTAACAGAATCCGCCGCAGGCCGCGTTGACGTCGAACGCGCCGGCACCCCGCGCACCGATGCCGGTCGCGACGCGCGCGGCACCGCCGGGGATGGCGTTGCGCATCGTGCAGGTCGCGAGGATGACGAGGTCGACGTCTGCGCCGGTGAGCCCCGATGCGGCGAGCGCCTTCGCCGCCGCGTCGATGCCCATCGACACGACGGTTTCGTCGCTCGCCGCGACGTGCCGGCTGACGATGCCGGTCCGGGTGCGGATCCACTCGTCGGTCGTGTCGAGCCCGCGCGCGGCGAGGTCGTCGTTGGTCAGCCGGCCGGCCGGACGATGCTCGCCGAGCCCGGCGATCCGCGACTGCCGCAGCGGTGCGACGGCCCTCATGCGAACACCCCTCGTGCCGGCAGCCCTCGTAGCTGCAGCGCAGTGTCGGCGTCGAGCGGATGCAGCCGCGCGATCGCCTGACCCGGCGAGACCGGATCGCCGTCGTGCGCGAGCCACTCGACCAGCACCCCGCCGTGCGCGGCTTCGACCGCGGACTCGCTGCGGTTGGAGACGACGACGCCGAGCGGCGCGCCCGGTGCGAGCGCCGTACCCGGTTCGGTCTGGGTACGGCGGAACGTGCCGGCGACCGGGGCGACCGCGACCCGCCACGAGGGCGCGGGCTCGCTCGTCGTGACGGCGTGCCGGTCGAGCATCGCCCGGGCCGCCGGCAGGTCGTCCGGCGTCGTGACGGCGAGGGTTTCGACACCCGGCATCGCGCGGCGGACGAGACCCGTCAGCGTGCCGCCGGGGGCGAGCTCGACGGCGGCGGTGACGCCGAGGTCCGCGAGCGTGGTCATGCACAAGTCCCACCGGACCGGCCGCGCAACCTGCTCGACCAGTCGCCGTACGACGTCGTCGCCGGCGCGGACGACCGCGCCGTCGCCGTTGCCGAGCAACGTGCGGACCGGGTCGGTGCGGGGAGCGCTGCCGGCGAGAACGGCGAGGCCGTCGCGGGCACCGGCCATGAACTCGGTGTGGAAGGCGCCGGCGACCTGCAGCGCTCGGACGCGCGCCTTCGCCGGCGGGTCGGCGGCCAGCGCGGCCAGAGCGTCCAGCCGGCCGGCGGCGACGACCTGCCCGGCGGTGTTGACGTTCGCGGCGGTGAGCCCGTGCCGATCGAGCGCGGCGGTGACCTCGTCCGCATCGCCGCCCAGCACGGCGCTCATCCCGGTCGGTGTCATTGCCGAGGCGGCCGCCATCAGCCGGCCGCGCTCGCGGACCAGCGTCAGCGCGGTCTCGGCGGTCAGCGCCCCGGCCAGCGCGGCCGCGGCGAACTCGCCGACGCTGTGCCCGGCGACGACCGGCCGGTCGGCGTCGTCGAGCAGCCGGTCGGCGACCGCGAGGGCCAGCGCGACGAGCAGGGGCTGCGCGACGGCGGTGTCGCGGATCTCGTCCGCGGTGCCGGTCGTACCGAGGGCGACCAGGTCGATCCCGGTGACGGCGGCGGACCAGCGCAGCGCGGCCGCGGTGCCGGCGTCGTCGAGCCAGGGGACCAGCATGCCGGGGGTCTGCGCACCCTGTCCGGGGGCAAGGAGGGCGAGCACGTTTCCACCCAAGCGAATCCGGCGGCTCGGCAGGGGTGCCGCCGCGCACGAATTACCCGGCAGGCTTTTGTAGGGTTCCTACAACTCGGGGGAGAACGACGCTGCGCCGCCGTCGAGCCGGCCGAGGGCCAGCGCGATGCCGAGGGTCCACCGGTCGCGAGAATGGGTGGGCACCAATCCGGTCATCTCGGCCACCCGTTTCAAGCGGTACCGGACCGTGTTCGGGTGCACGAACAGCGTCCGCGCGGTGGCTTCGAGCGACCCGCCGAGTTCCAGGAAGGCCGACAACGTGTCCGTCAGTGTGGAGTCGGTGGCTTCGAGTCCGCTGTAGATATCGACCAACGCGGCCTGGGCCTCGGGGTCGCCGCCGAGGGCACGTTCCGGCAGCAATGCGTCCGCCGTCACCGGCCGGGGCGCGGCCGGCCAGGCCGCGGCGACGGCGAGCCCGGCGAGCGCGGCCCGGGCGGACGCCGGCGCGCTGGCGAGGTCAGGCACCGCCGGGCCGAGGACGACCGGGCCCGGGGCGAACTGACCCGACAGCAACGCCGCGCCCGGCAGCGGATCGCCTTCGACCCCGAGGACGCAGACCAGCCGGCGGCCGCCGATGCTCGCGAGCACGTCGAAGCCGTCGCGGCGCGCCACCCGCCGGATCTCGTCGATCGACCGTTGTGACTCGCCTTCCGGCGCGGTACCGGCGAGCACGGCGACCGCGGTGTGCTCGGTCCAGCCGAGCGCGGCCGCGCGGGAGAGCAGCTCCTCGTCCGGCTCACCGACGACGACCGTGTCGACGACGAGTGCTTCGAGCCGGGCGTCCCACGCACCGCGTTCCTCGGCGGCCCGCGCGTACACGAGCGCGGCCTGGAACGCGAGGTCGCGGCTGTAGCGCAGCACCGCGCGGTGCAGCTGGTCCTCGTCGCCGGCCGCGGACAGGTCGTGCGCGTGATCCTCGACGGTGTCGCAGGCGATCCGGACCAGCTCGACCGTCTGCTGCAACGTGACCGCGCGGGCGAGCTCGCGCGGCGCGGTCGCGAACACGCCGCCGGTGATGTCATGGCCGGCGTGCGGATGGGCGAGCCATTCGGCGAAGCTGGCGACGCCGGCCTGCGCTACGAGACCGATCCACGACCGCTGGTTCGGCGACATCGCCGCGAACCACGGCAGCGTCGCCTCCATCCGCGCGAGCGACTCGGCCGCGATGTCGGCGGCCGCACGTTGCATCCGCTTCACCGTCGCGGCCCGCACCTGCGGCTTCGCGCTCGGAGACCGTGGCGTCACGTGTGCAGCTTCTCCTGTACTGCTGGGTAGCGTCGTGGAGGTGGACTCCGTGTCCGTGGACTCCGGCGCGCGTGCCGCCGTCGACGCGCTCAACCAGATCGCCTTCCTGCTCGAGCGCACGAACTCACCGACGTACCGGGTTCGCGCCTTCCGCAATGCCGCGACGACGCTGGCCGGCCTGCCCGCCGGCGAGCTCAAGCGGCGGTACGACGAGGGCACACTCGAAGACCTGTCCGGCATCGGCAAGGTGACCGCGGCGGTTGTCAGCGAGGCATTGCGCGGCGAGACGCCCGCGTACCTCTCGGCGTTGCTCGGCAAGGCGGACGGACCGTTGGTACGCGGCGGCGCGTCGTTGCGGGCGGCGTTGCGCGGCGACCTGCACACGCACTCCGATTGGAGCGACGGCGGCTCGCCGATCGAGGACATGATGCGCGCCGCGATCGAACTCGGCCATGGCTACGTGGCACTCACCGATCACTCGCCGCGGCTGACCGTCGCGCGTGGCCTGTCGCCCGAACGGTTGCGCGAGCAGTTGGACGTGGTACGGCGACTCAACGACGAATTGGCGCCGTTCCGGATCCTCACCGGGATCGAGGTCGACATCCTCGACGACGGCCGGCTGGATCAGGAACCGGAATTGCTGGCGCGCCTCGACGTCGTGGTCGCGTCGGTGCATTCGAAGTTGCGGATGCCGCGCGAGGACATGACCCGCCGGATGGTGACCGCGATCTCGAACCCGCACATGGACGTACTCGGGCATTGCACCGGCCGGCTCGTCGTCGGGCGAGGAAGACCGGAGTCGGAGTTCGACGCGGAGGTCGTGTTCGAGGCCTGCCGCCGGTTCGGGGTCGCGGTCGAGATCAACTCACGGCCAGAGCGGCTGGATCCGCCGAAGCGGTTGCTGTCGCTCGCGGTCGAGATGGGATGCGAGTTCACGATCGACACCGATGCGCACGCGCCTGGTCAGCTCGACTGGCAACCGTACGGTTGCGAACGGGCCGAGGAATGCGGCGTCACCGCCGAGCGGGTCGTCAACACGAAGAGCGCGGACGATGTGGTCGCGTGGTGCTCTCGTTGACCGTGACGTTCGGAGCGCGGTGAGCCATGGGCCGTGCCTCAAGCGTCACGGTCAACGAGAAGTGAGCGGGCGGATCAGTCGCCCGAGGTGCGCTGCAGCGGGATCAGTTTCTGCACCGGCAGCGTGAGCACGTCGACGAGGTTGTCGTCGATCGCATCGGCCACCAGCAACGCGCACGCGGCGTCCAGGCAGAGCGAGAGCACGCGCATCGTGTCTTCGTCGTCGTGCCGGGTCCGGCACTGCCCGCAGAACCGGCCGATTCCCTCGGCGCCGCTGCGGCGGATCAGGCTCCACACGCGACGGCGATTGGTCAGCAACGCGGCCTGCCAGGCTTCGTCCCGGGCGACTTCGCGCACGTCCTCGTCGAGGGCCATGCTCGTCCGCAGGATCTCGTCGTACAGGCTGGCTGCGCTCGTGTCGTGGCAACGGGTCGCGAGCCGCGGCATCGCGGACAGCAGCGCCTTGACCTGTGCGGCGTGCTCGCCGAGGTCGGGCTC
The DNA here is from genome assembly GCA_025980325.1 of Frankiales bacterium. Lineage (GTDB taxonomy): Bacteria > Actinomycetota > Actinomycetes > JAFAQI01 > JAFAQI01 > BP-197. The sequence continues at coordinate 3,621 of JAICXQ010000019.1, read as the reverse complement.
GTCCACCAGCGTCGTCGGGTAGACCGCGCGCCACGGCCCCATCAGGCCGGCGTGCTCGGCCCGGCTGAGCAACGGCTCCGCGTACGACGCCGCGATCGCGTCGCGGATCGCCTTCAGCGCGACGGAGGCGACTTCCGGTTCCAGTTCGACGTACTCCGCCTCGCCGCAGACGTCGTCGGCGAACAAGGCCTGCACGGCCTCGAACGCGGCGAGCACTTCGAGCACCAACGGGCTGTCGGGGTCGAGTGCGCGCGCCCGCGCCTCGGCCAGGAACACCGTGTTCCGCCAGTTGTCCGCGAGCCGGACGAGGTCGCTGTCGGAGATGTGCGGCAGTTGCGCAAGGACGCCAAGGATCTCGGGCAGGTTCGGATGCTCGTCGAGCGAAGTGATCGTCGCGATCCGCCGTCTGGCCATGGCCGCTCCCTTGTCTTCCCGGAATCATTCGGCAACCGCGCAAGGGAAGGCCAGGACATAGCCGCAAATCGACCCGAAAACTACATGATCGGTGAGAAGCGGTGATGTGGATTGATCACCGCATATGACTCGATGTGACTAGCTAGCGCGGACTCTCGACGTTGCCGCCGACCGCGGTCCAGATGTCGTTGACGTTGGTGAACTCTCGCCCGCTCGGCAGCCGGCGGACCAGATCGATCACACGTTGCGGCGCATTGTTGTCGATGAGGAGGCCGATGACCTGTTCGCGCACCATCGGATAGCAGTCCTTGCCGAGGTACGCCGCGAGCTCGGAGCGACCTTCGACGTCGTCCGGCGCCATTCCGTTCGGCGTGCCGCCGTGCAGCGTTCCGTTCGGCGCGAAGTCGGCGTCCGGCTGATCCTCGCCGGCCGGCTCCGGGTCCTTCCACTCCTCGGCGTGCGTGCTGTGGCCGGAACGGATCAAGCCTTCGGTCTCGTGTTTGAGTTGGTCGTCCCGCCGTGGGCTGACCTTGTCACTGCCGCGATCCATGAACGTGCAATACCCAGCAAATGCATACGCACCCCGCATCCGGGAAAACAAGCGCGTATGAGGCGATGGGGTACGGGGGTCACTGCTGCGGCCGTGTTGCCGTCCGCGCTCGGTGCGGCGCTATTGGTCAGCGCACCCTTCGCCGGCACGACGACCGCACCGCTCGCTAACAGTCACAGCCGCGGGGCCGTGCACACGTGGCCGGCCGCGCATGACCGGACGGCGGCGCTCGCGCCGATGCGTTTCGACGTGCCGGTGCGGGCGATCGCCACGCTCGTCGGCGCGGAGATGTTGCTCGTCGGCGTCGGTGCCGGCGTGATCGTCGTCGCCCGCAATCGCGCCCGCGCGTAGGGCGTTGCGGGCTTAGGCCTTGGGTGTCGCGCCGAGGTCGTAACGCTCGACCGCGCGCGCCGGCGCATCGGCCTTGACCTCGCCCCGGCGGGCCAACTCGGTCAGCGTCGCGAGCACGATCGACTCCGCGTCGACCGAGAAGTAACGCCGCAGCGCGATCCGGGTATCCGACCGGCCATAGCCGTCGGTGCCCAGTGACGACCAGTCGCCCGGTACCCACGCCGCGATCTGATCCGGTACGGCGCGCATCCAGTCGCTCACGGCGAGCACCGGCCCCGGCGCACCGTCGAGTTGCGCGGTGACGAACGGCGTGCGATGGCCGGCTTCGTGGTCTCCGGCCGCGACCAACCGGTTGTGCAGATCGCATTCGAGCGCTTCGCGGCGCAACTCGGTCCACGACGTCGCACTCCACACGTCGGCGGCGACGCCCCACTCGTCCGCGAGCAGGCGTTGCGCGTCGAGCGCCCAGTGGATCGCGGTGCCGCTCGCGATGAGTTGCGCGCGCGGCGGTTCGCCGCCGTTGTTGCCGTCTTTGCTGACCTCGGGCGCCGGCGAGCACCGGTACAAGCCGCGAAGGATCTGCTGCTCGATGTCGGGCACGTCCTCCGGGATCGACGGCTGGACCTTCGGCTCGTTGTAGACGGTCAGGTAGTAGAAGACGTTCTCCGGCTCGTCGCCGTACATCCGCCGCAGTGCGTCCTGCACGATGACGGAGATCTCGTACGCGAATGCGGGGTCGTAGATGATGCAGGCGGGGTTGGTGGACGCGAGCAACAGCGAGTGTCCGTCCTCGTGTTGCAAGCCTTCGCCGTTGAGCGTCGTGCGCCCGGCGGTCGCGCCGAGCAGGAAGCCGCGGGCGAGTTGGTCACCCATCGCCCAGGCGAGGTCGCCGGTGCGCTGGAAGCCGAACATCGAGTAGAAGACGTACACCGGGATCATCGGCTCGCCGTGTGTCGCGTACGCCGAACCGGCCGCGATCACCGACGCCATCGATCCGGATTCGCTGATGCCCTCGTGCAGGATCTGGCCGCGGGTGTCTTCCTTGTACGACAACAGAAGTTCGGCGTCGACCGGGTCGTAGCGCTGGCCGTGCGGCGAGTAGATCTTCGCCGTTGGGAACAGCGAGTCCATCCCGAACGTGCGCGCTTCGTCGGGGACGATCGGCACGAACCGGGGGCCGATTCCCTTGTCCTTCATCAGATCCTTGAGCAGCCGCACGAACGCCATCGTCGTCGCGACCTGCTGCTTGCCGCTGCCCTTCTTGAGCGCCTCGTACGCCTTGTCGCCGGGCAACGTCAGCGGCTTGGACCGCTCGACGCGGCACGGCAGGAAGCCGCCGAGCGCGCGCCGCCGTTCGAGCATGTACTGGATCTCGTCGCTCTCCGGGCCCGGGTGGTAGTACGGCGGCAGCTCGCCTTCGAGATCCTTGTCCGGGATCTCGAGGTAGAGGCGGTCGCGGAACTCTTTCAGCTCGGCCTTCGTCAGCTTCTTCATCTGGTGGGTCGCGTTGCGCGCTTCGAAGTCCTTGCCGAGGGTCCAGCCCTTGATGGTCTGCGCGAGGATCACCGTCGGCTGGCCGACGTGGTCGCGCGCGGCCCGGAACGCGGCGTACACCTTGTGGTAGTCGTGCCCGCCGCGTGACAGCCGGGTGAGCTGCTCGTCGGAGAGGTGCTCGACCATCTTGCGCAGCCGCGGGTCGCGGCCGAAGAAGTCCTCGCGGATGAACGCGCCGTCGCTGACCGAATACTTCTGGAACTGCCCGTCGGGCGTGGTGTTCATGACGTTGACGAGCACGCCGTCGGTGTCGCGCGCGAGCAACTCGTCCCACTCGCGGCCCCAGACGACCTTGATGACGTGCCAGCCCGCGCCGCGGAAGTACGACTCGAGCTCCTGGATGATTTTTCCGTTGCCGCGCACCGGTCCGTCGAGGCGCTGCAGGTTGCAGTTGACGATGAAGGTGAGGTTGTCGAGCTCTTCGCGGGCGGCGACGCCGAGTGCGCCGAGCGACTCGACCTCGTCCATCTCGCCGTCGCCGAGGAACGACCACACGTGCGAACGCGACGTGTCCTTGAGCTGCCGGTCGTGCAGGTAGCGGTTGAACCTCGCTTGGTAGATCGCCTGGATCGCGCCGAGCCCCATCGACACCGTCGGGAACTCCCAGAACTGCGGCATGAGCCGCGGGTGCGGGTACGACGGAAGGCCGAACGGCGCGTGCGAGATCTCCTGCCGGAAGCCGTCGAGGTGGCGTTCGGTCAGGCGGCCTTCGAGGAACGCGCGGGCGTAGATGCCGGGGGAGCCGTGACCTT
>JAICXQ010000095.1 GCA_025980325.1 Frankiales bacterium | reverse complement strand
CTGCTCGGCATCGAGGTGCCGGAGGAGTACGGCGGCGGCGGCGTGCACGACTTCCGCTACAACGCGGTGCTGTCGGAGGAGCTGGTCCGGGCCCGGGCGAGCGGCGTCGGCTTCACCCTGCACAACGAGGTCGTCGCGCCGTACCTGCTGAAGCTCACGACCGAGGAGCAGAAGCAGCGGTGGCTGCCGAAGTTCTGCACCGGCGAGACGATCACGGCGATCGCGATGTCCGAGCCGGGCGCCGGCTCCGACCTGCAGGGCATCACGACGACCGCGGTCCGCGACGGCGACGGCGACGGCTACGTCGTCAATGGCCAGAAGACCTTCATTACCAACGGGATCCACTCCGATCTCGTCATCGTCGTGGCCAAGACCGATCCGGAGGCGAAGGCGGCGTACGGGCTGTCGTTGCTCGTCGTGGAGCGCGGGATGCCCGGGTTCGAACGCGGCCGCAACCTCGACAAGATCGGCCTGAAGGCACAGGACACCGCCGAGCTGTTCTTCACCGACGTCCGGGTGCCGGCGACGAACCTGCTCGGCGAGGAGAACCGCGGCTTCTTCCACCTCATGGACAACCTGCCGCAGGAGCGGCTCGCGATCGCGGTCGGCGCGGTCGCGGCGTGCGAGCGCGTGCTGCATCAGACGCTGGAGTACTGCCGCAATCGGACCGCGTTCGGCCGCCCGATCGGATCGTTCCAGCACAGCCGGTTCGTGCTCGCCGAGCTCGCGACCGAAGTGCAGATCGCGCGGGTGTTCGTCGACAAGTGCATCGTCGAGCTCAACGCCGGCCGGCTGTCGGTGACCGACGCGGCAATGGCGAAGTGGTGGACGACCGAACTGCAGCTACGTGTGGTCGACGCCGGCGTGCAGCTGCACGGCGGCTATGGCTACATGCTCGAATACCCGATCGCGCAGGCCTACCTCGACTCGCGGGTGCAGACGATCTACGGCGGCACCACCGAGATCATGAAGGAAATCATCGGCCGTTCGCTCGGCGTCTAAGCGTCGCGTTCGACTACCTCGCGGAGCTCGCGGCGCAGGACTTTGCCGGCCGCCGACACCGGGATCGCGTCGACCACGCGGATGTCGCGCAGCTTCTTGTACGGCGTCACGCGCGAGTTCACCCACCCGAGCACTTCTTGCGGATCCGCTGCCGGGTCGCGCAGCACGACGAACGCGACCGGCAGCTCGCCGACGGCGACGTCGCGCTTGCCGACCACGGCCGCGTTCGCCACCGCCGGATGCTGGAACAGGACCTCTTCGAGCTCGCGCGGGTACACGTTGTAGCCCTTGTAGATGAGCATGTCCTTCTTGCGGTCGACGATCGTCAGGTAGCCGTCGTCGTCGATGACGCCGATGTCGCCGGTGCGCAACCAGCCGTCGTCGTCGAGCACTTCGGCGGTGGCGTCGGGCCGGTTGTGGTAGCCGCGCATGACCTGCGGGCCGCGGATGCACACCTCGCCGCCCTCGATGAGCTTGATCTCGGTGTCGAACACCGGTACGCCGACGGTGCCGACCTTACGCAGGCCCGAGCGCCACGACGGGTTCGTCGTCGCGCCCATGGTGACCTCGGTGAGGCCGTAGCCCTCGCCGATGCGCGCGTTCGGGAACCGGCGGTAGAGCTCCTCGATCACCTCGACCGGCAACGGGGCCGCGCCGGAGGAGATCGCGAGCACGCTCGACAGGTCGCGCTTGTCGATGTCGGGATGCGCGAGCAGCGCGACGTAGATCGGCGGCGCACCCCCCATGCTCGTGATCCGGAACCGCTCGGCATCCTCGAGATAGCGACCCGGGTCGAAGCGCAGGTGCAGCACCAGCGTCGCGCCGAGCAGCGTCGTGACGTTGAGCCCGCCGATCGTGCCCATCGCGTGGAACCACGGGGTGAGGTTGATCGCGATGCCCTCGCCGAGGCGGGCCGGCCACTCGTCTTCCGACCCGATCTGGTCGAGGACGAGACCGCCGCCGGAGTCGACGACCGGCACCGAACCGGTGCCCCAGCACGCGTACTGCAACGAGTTGACGACGACGTTGCGGTACGGGACCTCGACGCCTTTCGACCGTCCGGTCGTGCCGCCGGTGTAGGCGAGGTGCGCGAGATCCTTGTCGACGTCGTGGTCGACGGGCGGCGCCTCGGTGGGCTGCCCGGCGAGGAACGCTTCGAGCTCGACGTCGACGTGCTCGGAGGTCGCTATTCCGATGACGTACTCGGCCGGGATCCGATCGCGTACGGCGGCGATCGCGGGCGCGGCGATCGACCAGGTGACGACGACGCGCGCACCGCAGTCCGTGAGCTGGAACGCGAGGTCGTCCGGCGGCAGCAGCGGGTTCGTGGGGGAGAACGTCGCGCCGGCGAGCAGGATGCCGTAGTAGACGATCGGGTAGTCGATGCAGTTCGGCGCGTGCACCGCGACGACGTCACCGCGCCCGATCCCGTGTGATCGCAACGCGTTCGCGAACTGCGCCGCCCGCGCCGCCGCCTCGCCGTACGTCAGCCGCCGCCCGGCGGACTCGTCGATCCAGGCCACCCGGTCCGGCCACCTGCGGGCGCTGCCGAGCAGGACCGCGCCGGGCGGCACCCGCGGGTAGTCGAGCGACCGCGACAGGCCCGGCGGTGCGACCTGCGTCGTGACCTGGTCAGGCACCGTCGACGACCAGCCGCGCGATCCGTTCCCGGTGCTCGGCCGGATCGCCGTACTGGTACTCGGCCCGCTTGGCCCGCTTGAAGAACAGGTGCGCGTCGTGCTCCCAGGTGTAGCCGATGCCGCCGTGGTACTGGATCATCGCGGCGGTCGCCTCGCGGGCCGCGTCGCCGGCCTTGGACTTCGCGACCGACACGGCGAGCGTCGCGTCCGGCAGCCCGGCGTCGAGCGCGTGCGCGGCGTACCACCCGGCGTGCTCGGCCATCGTGACCGCGACATGCAGGTCGGCGAGCGCGTGCTTGATGGCCTGAAACGATCCGACCGGCCGGCCGAACTGCTCGCGCGTCTTGTCGTAGTCGACGGTGCGGGTCAGCGCGACCCGGGCGACGCCGGCGAGGTCGTTGGCGTAGAGCACCGCGGCACGGTCGAGGACCTCCGGCAGCACCGGCGCGGCGAGTTCCTCGCCTGCCGCGCCGTCGAGCGTCACCGTCGTCAGCACGGTGCTGCGGTCGAGCGCGTCGGTGACGGTGACCGTCACACCGGCGCCGTGTGGATCGACCAGCCAGAGCCGGCCGCCGTCGGCCGCAACGACGAGCGCATCCGCGACGTGCGCGTACTCGACGTGGCGGATCGTGCCGGAGAGCTTGCCGCCCGTTTCGGTGACGCCGCCTCCGTGCGCGAGGGTCACCTTCGCGTCACCGGCCGCGACCCGCGGCAGCCAGGCCGACTTTTGCGCATCGGTGCCGCCGAGGCGCAGAGCCTCGGCCGCGACGAGAGTCGGCAGGAACGGTCCGGGCACGCAGCCCTCGCCCCAGCAGCGCGCGAGGACGGCGGCGTCGAGCAGGCCGAGCCCGAGGCCGTCGTACTGCTCGGGGATGAGGACCGCGAGCCAGCCCTGCTCGCCGACCGACTTCCAGAGCTCGGCCGGATCGCCGTCGGTGTCGTCGTCGTACAGGGCGCGTACGGCGGAGAGCGGAAACCGGTCGGCGAGGAAGTCGCGCACGGTCGAACGCAGTGCGCGCTGCTCGTCGGTGAGGTCGAAGTACACGATTTACTCCTAGCGAGCAGAGATCAGCGAGGCAGCCCGAGCAGGCGCTCGGCGACGATGTTGCGTTGGACCTGGGACGAGCCGCCCCAGATGGTCTCCGAGCGGGACCAGAGGAACGAGCGCTGCAGGTCGTCGAGGCCGTCCCCGCTGATCTGATGCGCGAGGCCGGCGACGTCGGCGAACAGCTCGCCGATGTCCTGATGCGTCTCGCTCCACTGCAGCTTCGTCATGCTCGACGCGGCCCCGAGTTCCTTGCCCTGCTCGACCTGGGTGAGGATGTGCAGCGAGTGGTACTTCAGGCACTCCAGCTCGACGACAGAGTTCGCGATTCGCTGGCGTAGCAACGGATTCCGGTCGCGGCCGAGGTCGCGCGCGAGGCCGACGACGTCGTCGAGCTCGCGCCGGAATCCGGTGTACTGCGGCATCGCCGACGAGCCGCGCTCGAACGACAGCAGCAGCATCGCGACGTCCCAGCCGCCGCCCTCGACGCCGATGACGTTGGTCTTCGGCACGCGTACGTCGGTGAAGAACACCTCGCCGAAATCGAGCCCACCGGTCATCTGCTTCAACGGCCGGATGTCGACGCCGGGAGCGGGCGAGCCGTCCGGGCTGCGCAGGTCGACGATCAGCATCGTGATGCCGCGGTGCTTCTTGTCCTCGGTGCTGGTGCGGAACAGGCCGAACATCTTGTCGGCGTGCATCGCCTGCGAGGTCCAGATCTTCTGCCCGTTGATGACGTACTCGTCGCCGTCGGACTCCGCCCGGCACTGCAACGCGGCGAGGTCGCTGCCGGCGTTCGGCTCGGAGAAGCCCTGGCACCAGATGACCTCGTTGTGCAGCAGCGGCTTGATGATCTCGCGCTTCTGCTCGTCGGTCCCGATCACCATGAGCGTCGGCGCGAGGAACGTCAGCCCGAGGCCGTTGACGGTCAGCGGCGCGCGGTAGCGCACCATCTCCTCGTCGTAGATCGCCCGCTGCGCCGGGGTCCCGCCGCGGCCGCCGTACTCGGTCGGCCACTGGATGCCGGCGAAGCCGGCCCGGGCTTTGCCGGCCTCCCACTCGCGGCGCATCCGGAAGCCCTCGTCGCGGTCCTGCTTGGCCCAGAAGCCGCGCTCGCGCCACTGCGCCGGCAGGTTCGCGTCGAGCCAGCCGCGGAACTCGGTCCGGAACCGCTCGTCCGCCTCGCTGTAGGTCAGGTCCACCTTGTCGCCTCCACGCCGTGCCGGCTCGGGATAACCGAACGTCATTCTGTATCAGGATCGGCCGGCAGGGAACCGAGGTACGGATCTCGAAGCGTTATGTCATGCGTCGACCCGTGCTGTCCGTGTTCCTCGCCGTCGCGCTGATCGGTCCGGCCGGCGCGGTCTGGGCCGGGTCGACCGACGCCGGATCGACGGACGGCAGCACCGTGGCCCAGACCTGTTACGACGGCGTGCCGGGGGCCGCGACGCTGAACACGCCGCAGCGCATCCCGTGCCGGATCGCGCAGCAGGCCGACCGGCAGGCCGGCGCCGACTGCCGCACCGTCGTGACCGACGGCAGCTGCGAGCCGGTCGACGGCCGCGCGATCAGCCCCGCCGCGGTCAGCGCGTACGACCGCTCGTGGGTGCATCGCGCGTTGACGCTGCAGCGCCAGCTCGGCGAGCGGGTGCCGATCATCGACACGCAGATCGTGCACACGCACAACTCGTTCAACGCGTCGGCGTACTCGCTCAACGGCACGCAACCACCGTCGTACTACCCGACGTTGACCAACCAGGATCCCAACCAGGTCTACTCGCTCACCGACCAGCTCAACATGGACGTGCGGTTCGTCGAGCTCGACCTGCACTGGGTGCCCAGCCCGTACGGCACCGCGGCGACGAACGGCTACTGGGTGACGCTGTGCCACGGCGACGGGCAGCAGGCGCCGGCGACCGGCACCTGGGTGCACGTCGGCTGCACCGACGACCGGCCGGCGCAGGACGGATTCGCCGAGCTGCATCGCTGGCTCGCCGCGCACCCGAGCGACTTTCTCTTTGTTTACCTGGAAAATCAGCTGTACGACGGATCGCCCGTCGCCTCGCAGCAACTCGCGCACGACACCGCCGCGTCGTTGATCCAGCAGCAGCTCGGGTCCTACGTGTACCGGCCGACGGGGACGTCGTCAGGGCATTGCGCCGACGCGCCGTGGACGGCGAGCGTCGCGAGGCTGCGTGCACACGGTGCGCGGATGATGCTGGTCGGCAACTGCGGGCCCGGCACGGCGTGGCCGTCGTGGGTGTTCAGCCGCGGCCCGAAGTGGGACGAGAGCGGCAACCCGACGACGTACTCGTCGTCCGACTGCGCCCGCGACCGCGCCGCCCGGGCGAGCGGGTCGAACTTCCGCCGCTTCTTCGAGGACTCGACCGTCGTCGCGACCGCCGAGCAGACGACCAGCCAGATCACCACCGCGACGACACAGGCCATGGTGCGCTGCGGCGTCAACATCATCGGAATGGATCAGCTCACGACCGACGACCCGCGGCTGGCCGCGCTGGTCTGGTCGTGGGCGCCGGGGCAGCCGGCCAGCGGCGGGTGCGCGATGGCCGGCGTCGGCGGGCGGTTCGTCTCGGCGGATTGCGCGACGTGGCATCCGTTCGCATGCCGGACCGCGTCCGGCCGCTGGCAGTTGACGGCCACGATCGGGCCGTGGTGGTACGGGCCGAACGCATGTGCCCTGGAGTTCCCCGGTTCGCGCTTCGGCGTCCCGCAGAACGGCTACGACGACACTCAGCTGCCGATCACTTCCGGCGTGGGGTTGTCGATACAGCCGCAGCCAGTGTGGATCTCCTACGCCGAGGCCGGCGGCCAGTGGCGCAACTTCGAAGGCCTGCTGAAGCCGCTGCCGCCGCCGCACGTACACAACGACGGCGACGGGCACGACCACGGCAAGCACAAGGGTCACGGTCACGCCATCGCGCAGTAACAACGCAATCGCCGCCTGACCGCCTGGAAGGCGGGGAGACGGCGATCGGGTCGCAGGCGCCGCGATAACGTGCGGCGATGACGTCTCGGTACGGCATCACGATCCCGTTCGAGGGCATCCCGCTCGCCGAGCAGCGCAGCGTCATCGAGTCGCTGCCCGACCTCGGCTACACCGACGTCTGGTCGGCGGAGTCGCACGGCGCGGATGCGTTCACGCCACTCGCGCTGTCCTCGGTATGGGCGCCGTCGTTGCGGCTCGGCACCGCGATCGCGCCTGCGTACACGCGCGGACCGGCAACGCTGGCGATGTGCGCGGCGACGCTGGCCGCTGCCGCACCGGGACGGTTCGTGCTCGGCGTCGGTACGTCCTCCAACGTCATCGTCGAGCGCTGGAACGACATCCCGTTCGTCGCGCCGTACGCGAAGGTGCGCGACACGGTGCGCTTCCTGCGCGCGGCGTTCACGGGGGAGAAGGTCACCCAGGCCTACGAAACCTTTGCGGTCAAAGGTTTTCGGCTCGGTCTCGTCCCGCCGGAACCGCCGCCGATCCTCGTCGCCGCGTTGCGCAGCGGGATGCTGAAGCTCGCCGGCCGCGAAGCGGACGGCGCGATCCTCAACTGGCTCTCACCGGACGACGTGCGGACCGTCGCGCCGTACGTGCACGAGGGCGGGCCGGGCAAGGAGATCGCCGCGCGGATCTTCGTCGCGCCGACCACTGACGCCGAGACGGCCCGGACGGTCGCGAAGTTCGCGATCGCGGCGTACATGACGGTGCCGGTGTACCGCGCGTTCCACGAATGGCTGGGCCGGACCGAGGTACTGCAGCCGATGTGGGACGCGTGGGCGGCCGGCGACCGCAAGACCGCGGTGGAGTCGATCCCCGATTCGGTCGCGGACGAGCTCGTCGTGCACGGCGCGCCGGAACATTGCCGCGAGCAGGTGCAGGCCTACGTCGAGGCCGGGGTGACGACGCCGATCGTCGCGCTGCTTCCGGTCGGTGTGCCCGCGGCCGACGCGGTCAAGTTGCTGGGCCGTTAGGAGAGCGTCGATGTCCGAGATCCTGTACGACGTCCGCGACCGGGTCGCGGTCATCACCCT
>JAICXQ010000017.1 GCA_025980325.1 Frankiales bacterium | reverse complement strand
CGGCGCCGCGATGACCGCGGTCCTCGACTGCGACGCGCCGACGGTCGCCGTCGTCCATGGTGAAGGCGGCTCCGGCGGGGCGCTGGCCGCGGCGGTCTGCGACGTCGTCGGCGTGACCCCGGACGGGTGGTTCGCCGCCCTCGGACCGGAAGGCGCGGCCGCGACCCTGCGCACGACGCCGGACGAGGCGGCCGACCTGATGCAGGTCGCGCCCGGCGATCTGCTGGCGGCCGGATTCGCCGACGCGATGGCCCCGGCCGAGCCCGAGGCGCTGCGCGGCTGGCTGGCGGCGCAGGCCGACCTCCTCCGAACGTCGGAGCCGCGACGGGACCGTTGGGCGAAACGCCTGCCGGATTGACCGAAACTCAACGGAAATCGCGATCCGGGGCGAGCTGATCCGCTAACGTCCCGTCCGACGTTCGACAGGCGCATTCCCCTCGCCTCGTGGCACTGCATCTCCGCATCCGGGAGGTCATGGGTTGAAGCGGGTCGTTTCGGGAGTCTCCGCGGCCGGCCTCGTCGCCGGCCGCAGCGTACGCACCCTGCTCTCGCCGACCGGCGTTCGCGGTACGGCGGTCGAGCTGGCCTGGATCGCGGCTCACCTCGCGACGTACCCGTTCGGGGTCGCGCAGGAGCGCGAGCGAAGGGCCGAGGAGCGGTTCACCCTCGCCGGCCTGCCGCCGGTACGGCGGGGCCTGTTGATCGGCGACGTCGAAGCGGCCGGTACGCCGATCCTCCTGGTGCACGGCCTGGTCGACAACCGCTCGGTCTTCACCTGGCTGCGGCGGGCGCTGCGCCGGCGCGGGTTCGGCCGGATCGCGACGATGAACTACCACGTGCTGACCCACGACGTGCGGGCCGCCGCGCGGCGGCTGGGCGCGACCGTCGAGGCGATCTGCGAGGAGACCGGGTACGAGCGGATCCACGTGATCGGGCACTCGATGGGCGGGGTGATCGCGCGCTACTACGTCCAGCGGATGGGCGGCGACGCGCGGGTGCACACGCTGGTCACCCTCGGCTCGCCGCACGCCGGCACCCGCGCCGCGCACCTGCTGCCCGGCGGCGTGATCCGGCAGCTGACGCCGTCGAGCGACATCGTCACCGATCTGGCCGCGCCGGCACCGGAGTGCCGGACCCGGTTCGTCGCGTTCTGGAGCGACCTCGACGCGCTGATCTCGCCCAAGCGCGCGGCCCGGATCGACCATCCGGACCTGACCGCGCGCAACGTGTTCGTGCCGGGTGTCGGCCACATGTCGCTGCCGATCGACCGCCGGGTCACCCATGAGATCGCCTCGACCCTGGCCCAGCTCGACACCGCGGGCGGCTTCCGGTCGCCGCAGCGTCACCTGCGGGCCGCGACCGGCTGACCGTCCTGGTTTTCGCCCGCGCGACCGGCAGGAGCCCGGCCAACCGCGGCGAAGTGCCGCTCGACCACCGCGACGAGAGGCCACGCCAGACATGACCCCCCGCCGGTGGTTCGTGCTGCCCCGGGCCGCCGCGCCGGCACTCGCCGTCGCCCTACTCGGCGTCTTCGTCGCCGGCGTCATCGCCTCCGGCACCGCCGCCCACGGCGGCGGGCTTCGGATCGCCGCCGCCTCCCGCCCGGCTTCGGCGCACGACACGGCCGCGCGAGCCGCCGTCACGCTGCCCGACGTCAGCGGCGCGCTGAGCGTGCTCGGCGGCGGGTCCAAGGCCACGTCCGCGCGGGCGTCCCGGTCGTCGCGGCGGGCCGCGCTCAGCGTCCCGCCCGCGCACCGGTGGGTCCGGCCGTACGGCGGCGTCTTCTCCTCGCCGTTCGGCTACCGCTGGGGCCGCCTGCACGCGGGCATCGACCTCGCCGGCCCGTGGGGCACGCTCATCTACGCGGCGACCGCCGGCTGCATCAGCTACGCCGGGCCGATGTCCGGGTACGGCGAAGTGATGCAGATCCGCGACTGGGACGGCACCGAGACGGTGTACGGGCACATGTCGTCGTTCATCCGCACCTCTGGCTGCGTGCGCGCCGGCGAGCCGATCGCGCGGATCGGGGCGGGCGGCGACGCGACCGGCCCGCACCTGCACTTCGAGGTCCGGGTCGACGGCGTCCCGGTCGACCCGGTGCCCTTCCTCGCGAAACGCGGCGTCTACATCTAGCTACCTGCCTGGTGGTTGAGCTCGGGTGTGATTAGCCTGGGGATTATGCCCGGTATGAACTATTTGTCGCCCCGCCGCTCGGTCACCGCAGGACTTGCCGTCGTCGCGGCCCTCGGCCTCGCCATCGTCGGCCAGCCGGGCACCGGGGCCCGTGCCGGCACCCAGGTCAAGCTGGCGCCGACGACGCACCGGATCCCGAGCACGCAGTTCTGGGCCGGCAAGGCCGCCGACATGCTCACCGAGCGCCAGCAGGCGGCATCGGTCGACGCGTCGTACCAGGGCAACACCGACGACGTCTTCCTCGCGCTGACCCAGAAGGCCAAAGCCCTCGGCCACACCGGCAACGCCTGGCGCAACATCGGCCCGGACGGCGGCATCGTCGACGTCACCGGCACCGGCTCCGGCGCGGAGCTGTTCGGGCCGGTCGACGGCATCGGCACCGCGATGGCGGTCGACAAGGCCGACGCCACCGGCAACACGGTCTACCTCGGCACGATCGGCGGGCTGTACAAGACGACCGACGGCGGCAAGACGCTGCACAACATCGGCGACAGCTTCGCCCGCGCGTCGATCGGCGCGATCGGCATCGACCCGAGCAACCACAACGACGTCTACGCCGGCACCGGCGTCTCGATCTTCACCCTCTCCGACGACGCGGCCGGCACCGGCGTCTACGTCAGCCACGACGGCGGTACGACGTGGACCCGCCCGACGCTCAACACCCACGGCTACGGCGTCAACGCGATCGACGTGCTGCCCAACGGCACGGTGCTCGTCGGCACGACGTACGGCCTGTGGCGTTCGACCAACCACGGCGCGAGCTTCACGAAAGTCAGCGTTCCCGACCACGTGACCAAGCCGCTCGGCCACTGGGTCACCGCGATCGTGCACAACCCGACCAACGCCAACGAGGTCACCATCGCGGTGGGCTTCGGCTTCGGCAAGAAGCAATATGCCGACGGCGTCATCGGCGCGGGCAACGGCCTCTACCGCTCGACCGACGGCGGCTCCACGTTCTCCTTCATGTCGAGCACGTCGCAGCTGACCAACCCGGCCGCGAGCAGCGACCCGGTCGGGCGGACCGCGCTCGCGTACAGCCCGGACGGCACGGTGCTGTGGGCACTTGTGTCCGACGCCGGCCGCACCGCGGGCACCCACATCGACATCCCCGAGGTCGGCCTGCCGGTCGACGGCAACACCGAGCTCAACGGCCTCTACCGGTCCAACGACGACGGCGCCAACTGGGGCTTCAAGGCCAACACGCAGACGATGCTCGGCGCGCTCGGCGGCACGCTGCCCCCGGAGTACCCGCTCGGCTACGGGCCCGGCGTGCAGGCGTCGTACAACCTCTGGATCCTGCCGGACCCGTCGGACGACAACCGGGTCTACATGGGCCTGGAAGAGGCGTACACCGGCGTCGACCACGACCCGATGAACACCGCGACCGGCGCGCCGCTGATGACCTGGACCGCGGTGGAGAAGTACGCGAACCTCTGCGGCTTCTTCGAGTACGGGACGTTGAGCAACAACGGCGCGTCGTGCCCGCAGGAGATCCCGGAGTACGGCAGCGGCACGACGCACCCCGACCAGCACAGTGCCGCGATTGCCAGCACCGGCAACGGTTTCCGGCTCTACAGCGGCAACGACGGCGGCTGGTGGAGCCAGGACGCGCACAGCGTCACCGACTCGACCGGCGCGGCGTACCAAGGCGTCGACAACGGATCGTGGACGTCGCTCGGCAAGGTCCCGACGGTGCTGCCGTGGGACGTGACGCCGCTGCAGGACGGCAGCTACCTGCTCGCGTTGCAGGACAACGGCATGGCGCACGTCAAATCCGACGGCACCGCCTACCAGGTCTGCGGCGGCGACGGCGTCTACGTCTACCCGGGCCCGAACGCGTCGTCGTACTACTGCGGCATCGACGGGCAGACGATCCTCGGCACGACCGACGACTTCAAGACGACGATCTTCGTCGGGCCGGGCGGGACGGGTGCAGGTGTGTCGACCGGCGCGACGTTCCTGTCGCCGTGGTCGGTCGACGCGAGCGATCCCAACCACATGATCGCCGCGGCGGGCAACGTCGACGTGACGACCGCGGGCATGAACAGCGACACGTTCGATCCGTCGAACACCGTGCTGCTGTCGACGAAGTGGGTCGACGTGTTCGACCCGCCGACGTCGCCGAACGGCGCGTGGGACTCGTCCGCGACGTTCACCAGCGGGCCGGTCTCCTACGTCGCGATGTGCGACAAGTGCCGCCCGTCGATCGCGGCCGGCACGATCAGCGATCCGACCGTCGTGGTCGCGAAGATCGTGACGAACGTCAAGCCGGACTGCGCGCCGACCAAGGGCACCAACGCGTGCTGGCACATGGCCGCGAGCGCCGGCCTGCCGCACCAGCAGGTCAGCGACATCGCGGTCGATCCGAACGACGACAAGACCGTGTACGTCGGGCTGCGCAACTTCATCGTCATGGGCACCGACAACGCGGTGACCGGATCGCAGAAGGTCATGGTCAGCCACGACGGCGGCGAGTCGTTCACGGACCTCACCGGCGACCTGCCGGTCGCCGACGTGCACCGGATCGCGCTGCGCGACGGGATGCTCTACGCCGCGACCGACGTCGGCGTGTTCGTGAGCAAGGCCGGCACGAAGTCGTGGAAGCAGCTCGGCACCGGGCTGCCGCAGGTGGCGTACCGCAGCATGCGGCTCTCGCTCGACGGCAAGCAACTGCTCGCCGGCGCGTACGGCCGCGGCGGCTGGGTGTACGACTTCGGCGCGAAGGCGGTCGTGCCGCCCACGGTCCCGGTGAAGGTGCCGAAGATCGCCGGCGCCGGCGGCGGGCTGGCCAACTCGGGTCTGGACGGCCGGGTGCCAACCATCGCGCTCATGCTGCTGGTAGCCGGCGCGGCAGCGCACCTCACCCGGCGGCGGCTTCTCGCCTGACGAGCAATTGCGAGATACGACCCGTAGACGTCCGCTATCTCGCAATTGGTTCAGAGCTTCGCGAGCGGGGCGTAGCGCAGCAGCAGCCGCTTGACGCCGACGTCGCCGCCGAAGTCGACCTCGGCTTCGGCCGACTCGTTCGCCCCGCGCAGCGCGACGACGCGGCCGAGGCCGAACGCGTCGTGGTTGACCCGGTCGCCGACCTCGAGCACCGGAACCGGCCGCAGCCCCGGGCCCGCCGAACGGCCGCGGCGGTTGGCCCGCTCGACCACCGCTTGCGACGGCGAACCGCCGACGTTGCCCTCCCACTCGACCAGGTCGTCCGGGATGTCGTCGAGGAATCGCGAGGCCGGGTACCACTGCGGCGCGCCCCACGACGCGCGGACCAGCGCGCGGGACAGGTGCAGCCGTTGCTCGGCGCGGGTGATGCCGACGTAGGCGAGCCGGCGTTCCTCTTCCAGCTCCTTCGGATCGCCGAGCGAGCGCATGTGCGGGAAGGTGCCGTCCTCGAGCCCGGTCAGGAACACGACCGGGAACTCCAGCCCCTTCGCGGTGTGCAACGTCATCAACGTGACGACACCGCCGGCGTCGTCCGCGTCCGGGACCTCGTCCGCATCGGCGACGAGGGACACCTGTTCGAGGAAGTCGTCGAGGGTGCCGTCCGGCCGGTTCTGCTCGAACTCGCGCGCGACGCCGACGAGCTCCTGCAGGTTCTCGACCCGGCCTTGCTCCTGCAGGTCGTCGCTCGCCTGCAGTTCGGCGACGTACCGGCTCTTGTCGAGCACCGCTTCGAGCACGTCGCCGGGCGGCGCGCCGCCGGCCGCGATCGCGACCAGCTCGTCGAGCATGGTGACGAACTCCTGGATCGCGTTGATCGACCGGGTCGTGAGCCCGGGTGCGTCCTCGGCGCTGCGCAGGCCGTCGAGGAAGCTCAGCCGCTGCCGGGTGGCATACGCGTCGATCTGTTCGAGCGCGCGCTCGCCGATGCCGCGCTTGGGCACGTTGACGATCCGTCGTAACGACACTTCGTCGAGCGGGTTGACGATCGTGCGCAGGTACGCGAGCGCGTCGCGGACTTCGCGCCGTTCGTAGAACCGCACGCCGCCGACGACCTTGTACGGCAGGCCGACCCGGATGAAGATCTCCTCGAACACCCGGCTCTGCGCATTGGTCCGGTAGAACACCGCGACGTCGCAGGGGCGTACGCCGTGATCGGTGTGCAGCCGCTCGATCCGGCCGGCTACCCACGCGGCTTCGTCGTGCTCGTTCTCGGCGACGTAGCCGGAGATCTTCGCGCCCGGACCCTGCTCGGACCACAGCCGCTTCGGCTTGCGATCGGGGTTCTTCGCGATGACCGCGTTGGCCGCGGACAGGATCGTCTGGGTGGAGCGGTAGTTCTGTTCGAGCAGGACGACGGTGGCATCGGGATAGTCGGCCTCGAACTGCAGGATGTTGCGGATCGTCGCGCCGCGAAACGCGTAGATGCTCTGGTCGGCGTCGCCGACGACACACAACTCGGACTGCGTTTCGGTGACGCCGACAAGTTCGCGCACGAGGACGTACTGCGCGTGGTTCGTGTCCTGGTACTCGTCGACCAGCACGTGCCGGAACCGCCGCCGGTAGTGCTCGGCAACCTCGGGAAACAGTTGCAGCAACGTGACCGTCGTCATGATGAGGTCGTCGAAGTCCAGCGCATTGGCTCGGCGCAACCGGTTCTGGTAACTCTCGTAGGCCTCCGCGATCGAGCGCTCGATGTAATTGCTCGCCTTCGCCTTCGCGTCTTCGTAGTCGATCAGCTCGTTCTTCAGGTTGCTCACCTGCGCGGCGACGGCGCGCGGTGCGAACCGTTTCGGATCGAGGTCGAGCTCGCGGCAGACCGTCGTCATCAGCCGGCGGGTGTCGTCCGCGTCGTAGATCGAGAACGTCGAGGTGAAGCCGAGCCGCTTCGCCTCCGCGCGGCAGATGCGGACGCAGGCCGAGTGGAACGTCGACACCCACATCGCCTTCGCCCGGTTGCCGACCAGCCGGGCGACCCGTTCCTTCATCTCGCCGGCGGCCTTGTTGGTGAACGTGATCGCGAGGATCTCGCCCGGGCTCGCGCCGCGCTCGGCGATCAGCCACGCGATCCGGTGCGTGAGCACGCGGGTCTTGCCCGAGCCCGCGCCGGCGACGATCAGCAGCGGGCCGCCCTGGTGCAGGACGGCCGCGCGCTGCTGCGGGTTGAGCGCTTCGAGCAACGTCTCGGAGTCGACCGCAAGGCGGGTGCGGTGGACCCGCTCGCGCGGCTCGTCGGGCGCGTCGGGAAGATCGTCGAAGAGGCTCGTCATCGTTGGTTCCGAGACTAGTTCGAGGAGTGGGGCGTGGAACTGTTCGGCATCGAGGGCAAGGTCGCGGTCGTCACCGGCGGCACCCGGGGGATCGGGCTGATGATCGCCCGCGGCCTGCTCTCCGCGGGTGCCCGCGTCTACATCTCCTCACGCAAGGCCGACGCGTGCGCGGCCGCGCAGGAGGAGCTGTCGGCGTACGGCGACGTGCTCGCGATTCCGGCCGATCTGTCGAACGAGCCGGAGTGCCTGCGGCTCGCCGCCGAGGTCGGCGAGCGGGAGGACCGGCTCAACATCCTCGTCAACAACGCCGGTGCGACGTGGGGCGAGCCGCTGGAGCAGTTCCCGGCCGCTGCCTGGGACAAGGTCATCGACGTCAACCTCAAGGCGCCGTTCTTCCTCACCCGCGCGTTCCTGCCGATGCTGGAGAAGGCCGCGAGCGACGACGACCCGGCCCGGGTCGTCAACGTCGGCAGCATCGACGGGCTGCACGTGGACCCGATGCCGCACTACCCGTACTCGGCGAGCAAGGCCGCGGTGCACCACCTCACCCGGGTGCTCGCGCGCGAGCTGGCGCCGCGGCGGATCACCGTCAACGCGATCGCGCCCGGACCGTTCGAGTCGAAGATGATGTCGTTCGCGTTGAGCGACCCGTCGACGCGCGAGCTCATCGAGGCCTCGAACCCGCTCGGGCGCATCGGCCGCCCCGACGACATGGCCGGCGTCGTCATCTACCTGTCCTCACGCGCGGGCTCGTACGTCAACGGCGCGGTGATCCCGGTCGACGGCGGGATCAGCACGACGATCTGACGGTGGCGCGTCGTACGCTCGCGAACGTGAATGACACGCAGGTCGAGCGCGTGCTCGCGGTGATGGCACATCCGGACGACGTCGACTTCGGCGCGGCCGGTTCGATCGCGCAGTGGACCGACGCCGGCATCGAGGTGACGTACTGCATCGTCACCGACGGCGACGCGGGCGGCTTCGATCCGGACGTGCCCCGAAGCGACATCGGCGCGATCCGGCGCGACGAGCAGATCGCGGCGGCGAAGCAGGTCGGCGTCTCGGACGTCCGGTTCCTCGGCTATCCGGACGGGCGGCTGGCGGTCTCGTTCGAGTTGCGTCGCGACATCGCGCGGGTGATCCGCGAGGTCCGGCCGCAACGGGTGATCTGCCAGAGCCCGCAGCGCAACATGCTGCGCATTGCGGCCAACCATCCCGACCACCTGGCCGCCGGCGAGGCGACGCTGTGCGCGGTCTACCCGGACGCGCGCAATCCGTTCGCGTACGAGGACCTCGCGCACCTGCCGGCGTGGTCGGTCGCGCAGACCTGGGTGCAGGGCCACGAGAAGATCAACCGCTACGTCGACGTGACCGACGTGTGGGATCGCAAGATGGCGGCCCTGCTGTCGCATGCCTCGCAGCACGAGCACCCGGACGCGCTCGACGGGATGATGCGCGGCTGGAACGGCAGCAACGCGACCAATGGCGGCCTGCCCGCTGGCCGGCTGGCCGAGGCGTTCTGGGTCTTCGACACGGCGTGAGGCGATGAGTTGCGGCGACGCCCGTCGTCGTAACAGTCATCGAGCACACACGAGAAGGGACAGTGAGATGGCAACAGTCGCCAGCGTCGGCCGGGTCATGGTGGCCGTCAGCGACCAGGACAAGGCGATCGCGTGGTACGGCGAGAACCTCGGCTTCACCGTCGCCGTCGACATGCCGTTCGGCGACGGCGACCGCTGGGTCGAGATCGCGCCGCCGGAGGGCCTGGCCAACCTCGCGCTGGTGCCGCCGCACCCGGCGTACGAGGCCGGCAAGATGACCGGGATCGCCCTGGAATCGCCCGACGTGCGGGCCGCGCACCGCGAGCTGAAGGGCAAGGGCGTCGACTGCGACGACCTGATGGGTGGCGAGGGGCCGGTGCCGCCGATGTTCTTCTTCCGCGACCTCGACGGCAACACCCTGCTGCTGGTCGAGCCCCAGCGCGGCTGAGCGTCCGGCTCGCCTGCGCCGGGAGGCAGGTGAACGGCGGCGCGCGCCGAAGGACATTCGTATGCGCCGTCACCTGTCTTTGCTGGCCGTCGCCGCCGTGGCGGCGACCGCCGCACCTCTCGTCGCGCACGCGACCGCCACCAGCTCGATCCGCACCGCCGTCACGACCTTCGACCGCGCGGGCGGCGAGCCGAACGTCACCGTCTCCCCCAGCGGCCGGTACGTCCTCGCGGACGGCCTCGGCTCGGCCTCCCCGTCGACGCTGTACCGCTCGACCGACTACGGCCGGCACTTCAGCCTCGCCGTGCCGAAGGTGCCGAATGCCGGCGGCGGCGACTTCGACATGCACTTCATCGACGAGCGCACGGTCGTCGCCGTCGACCTCTCGCTCGGCACCGGCATCTACGTCGACGTCTCCCGCGATGCCGGCGCGACCTGGACCCAGTCGACGATCCTCGAGGACGTCTACGACCGGCCATGGGTGGGCGCGAAGGGCAACAACCTCTACGTCGTGACCAAGGGCTTCGACGCGGTGCCGTACCTCTACAGCTCGCACGACCTCGGCAAGACCTTCGACCCGCTGCCGATCCCGCTCTACGGCACCAGCCCGGTCCCGGTCGAAGCCGGCGGCACGTCCCCCACTCCGACCGACGCGTTCGTGACCAACCAGAACGCCTACGTCGACAACCTCACCGTCGACCCGCGCACCGGCGACGTGTACGTGCTCTACGGCATCGACCCGCCCGAGTCCTACCCGTCCTCGCCGCCGCTCGGTGCGCCGTCGCGGCTCTACGTCGCGCATCTCGAGAACGGCGCGATGGTCTCGCACCCGGTGACGCCGGGCGGCGGCACCAACGCGGACGCCTTCTACGCCGGCTTCAACTGGATGACCGAGGACGCGGCCGGCACGCTCTACGTCGTCGGCAACGGCAAGCACAGCGGCGGCCAGGGCGTGCACCAGTCACCGTGGCTGTCCTACTCGAAGGACAAGGGCAAGACCTGGTCGAAGCTGGTCGACCTCGGCACGCCGGGCCGGACCAGCGTGTACGGCGCGATCGCCGGCGGGTCGCGCGGCGACATCGCGCTGACCTATTACGAGGGCAGCACCAACACCGATTCGAACCACGCGCAGAACTGGTACGCGACGATGGCCTGGGTGACGAAGGCCGACAGCGCGAAGCCGAGCATCACCCGCGAGCGGGTGGTCGCGAAGCCGGTGCACAACGCCGACATCTGCCTCGACGGCATCCTCTGCGGTGCGCCGGGCTTCGGCAGCAACCGCAACCTGCTCGACTACATCGACGACACGATCGGCCCGGACGGCAAGGTGTGGGGCATCTTCGCCTCCGACGGGCCGGCCACCGGTGTCGCGGACAGCGCGCCGAACCAGACGCCGTCGGTGATCCTCGTGCACCAGGTCAACGGCCCGCGCCTCGGCAAGGGCGTCATCGGCACCTGAGTCTTCGTCGGACGGCGGTCTAGAGCTCGAGCAGCATCCTGGTGTTGCCGAGGATGTTGGGCTTGACCCGGTCGAGGCCGAGGAACTCCGCGACACCTTCGTCGTAGGAGCGCAGCAGTTCGTCGTACACGTCCGGCTCGACCGGCGAGCCGTCGAGCTCGGCGAACCCGTGCCGGGCGAAGAAGTCGACCTCGAACGTCAGGCAGAACACCCGCCGTACGCCGAGCGTCCGGGCGCGCGCGAGCAGCTGCTCCAGGAGCCGATGGCCGACGCCGTCGCCGCGGACGGCGGGATCGACGGCGAGGGTGCGGACCTCCGCGACGTCCTCCCACATCACGTGCAATGCGCCGCAACCGACGACGTCGTGCGGGCCGTCACCGGCCCGCGCGACGAGGAACGCCGGCACGTCCTCGTAGAGCGTCACCGTCGGCTTGTCGAGCAGGATCCGTTGCGGCGCATAGAGATCGATCAACCGCCGGATGCCGGCGACGTCGCTGGTCCGCGCCGGCTCGATCGTGACGCTCACGCGGGCTCGGTGCAATCCGCTGCGCTCGGCTCCGGGCCGTCGCCGGTGGTGAGCGGCCCCAGCGCCTCCGCCACCGCGTCGAGCTGGGCCGGCGTGAGCCGGTCGACGACGTGCTCGCGCACCCCGCGCAGATGCGTCGGGTACGCGTCCACCAGCCGCTGGAAGCCCGCGTCGGTGAGGGCGGCGTAGACGACGCGTGCGTCGGTGCCGCACCGCTGCCGCTCCACCAGCCCGTCGCGGACGAGCTTGTCGACCAACCGCGTGAGCCCGCTCGGCGTGAGCACCGCGAACGACGCGAGCTCGGTCATCCGCCGGCGGCGGTCCGGCGCCTCGGACAGGTGCGCGAGGACCTCGTACGCCGGCAGCGACAGGCCCTGCTCGGCCTCCAGCTCGGCTTCGAGGATGCGCACGACCCGCGCGTGCGTGCGGATCAGGGCGTGGAACGCCGCCGCCTCGCGGGCGTCGAGGGGGCGGGTGGTGGCCACGTAAAGAAGTCTAGCCGGAATACTTGCGCTCGCAACCTTCTTAGAGATAGTGTCTTACTCAACAGTTGCAAAGACAACCTTTAGCCCAGGAGGAGCGCGCCATGACCACTACCGACACCGTGGGGACCGTGCAGTCACTGACCGGCACCTACGACATCGACCCGACCCACAGCCGGATCGGCTTCGCGACCAAGCACGCGATGGTCACGACGGTCCGCGGCCAGTTCACCGACTACACCGCCGACGTCTACCTCGACGAAGAGAACCCCGCCAACAGCCGGGTCCGGCTCGAGATCAAGGCCGCGAGCGTCGAGTCCGGCAACGCCGACCGCGACAAGCACCTGCGCACCGGCGACTTCTTCGACGTCGAGTCGCACCCGACGTTCGTGTTCGAGAGCACCAAGGTCGAGAAGAGCGACGACGACCTCTACACGCTGATCGGCGACCTCACCATCAACGGCGTCACCAACCCGGTCGCGGTCGACTGGGAGCTCGCCGGCACCACCAACGACCCGTGGGGCAACTTCCGGGCCGGCTTCGAAGGCAAGGCGACGATCAACCGCCGCGACTGGGGCCTGCAGTGGAACGTCGGCCTCGACAAGGGCGGCGTGCTCGTCGGCGAGAAGATCAAGCTCGAGTTCGACATCTCCGCGGTGAAGCGCGCGCAGTAATCGACGTGGTTGGGTGAGGACGTGCATGAGCTCGTCCTCACCCTGTCGTGTCCGGACCGGCCCGGCATCGTGCATGCGGTGTCGGGCCTGCTCGCGTCCCACGACGCGAACATCCTCGACTCGCAGCAGTACGGCAGCCCGAGTACGTCGACGTTCTTCCTGCGCGTGCACGTCATGTCGCCGGTCGAGCCGTCGGTGCTGCGCGACGGCATGGCCGCGCTCGCGGAGACGTTCGCGATGCAGTGGGAGCTGCACCCGACCGCGCACCGGCCGAACGTGCTCGTCCTCGTGTCGCGCGAAGGTCACTGTCTCAACGACTTGCTCTACCGCTGGCGCACCGGCTACCTGCCGTGCACCATCGCCGCGGTTGCGAGCAATCACACCGATCTCGCGTCGTTGCCGGCGACGTACGACGTCCCGTTCCATCACCTGCCGGTGACGGCAGAGACGAGAGGCGAGCAGGAACGCCGGCTGCTCGCACTCGTCGACGACCTCGACGTCGAGCTCGTCGTGCTGGCGCGCTACATGCAGATCCTTTCGGCCGAGGTATGCGCGCGGCTGGCCGGGCGGATCATCAACATCCATCACTCGTTCCTGCCGAGCTTCCGCGGCGGCAAGCCGTACGAGCAGGCGTACGAACACGGGGTGAAGCTCATCGGCGCGACCGCGCACTACGTCACCGCGGACCTCGACGAGGGGCCGATCGTCGAGCAGGAGGTCGCCCGCGTGGGCCACGCGCATTCACCGGCCGCGCTCGCCGCGGTCGGCCGCGATCTGGAGTGCGTCGCGCTCGCGCGAGCGGTGCGCTGGCACCTTGAGCACCGGGTGTTCGTCGACGGCCAGCGCACCGTCGTGTTCCCGTAGTCCGGGGTTGGGAAAGACTGTCCCCGTGGACCGGACCAGCGAGCTGACCAAGCAGATCCTCGAGACCTACGACACGATCACCGTCGTCGGGCTCTCGGTCGATCCGATGAAGAGCGCGCACTCGGTGCCGGCCGCGATGCAGGCGTACGGCTGGCGAGTGATCCCGGTGAACCCGCACGCCGACGAGATCCTCGGCGAGCAGGTGTACCGCCGGCTCGCCGACGTGCCCGGCGGCGTCGGGTTCGTCGACGTTTTCCGCCCGGCGGCGGACTGCCCTGACATCGCCCGGCAAGCGGTCGCGGCCGGTGCGACCGCGCTGTGGCTTCAGCTCGGCATCGTCTCGGCGCAGGCGCGCGAGATCGCGGAGTCAGCCGGGTTGCTGTACGTCGAAGACCGCTGCCTCGCGGTCGAGCGCGCCCGGCATGCAATCCGCCCGCCGCGCTCGGCCGCGTAGAGGACTACCGCTTCTTCTTCGGCGCCGGCTTCTTCGGCTGCGGGAAGCACTTGTTGGCGCCGGCGACGAACGTTCCGGAGAAGCTCGCCGTCGAGTTGTCCGACTCGGTGGAGTCGGCGCCCTGGCTCACGTAGTAGCGGTCCTCGGACGCCGCGACACCGACACCCTGGATGCGGCCGCCGAAGCTGCGGCCGGCGTACTTCTTGATGTCGGACAGCGGCAGGTCGCCGATGACCATGCTGTGCGCGGTGTCGAAGGTGTACGTGAGGCCCGAAGTGACGAAGCCCTTGTTGAGGTAGGCCGCGGACGGCGGGACGGTGTCCGGCACGACCGCCGGGACGTCGACGCCGAGCTGGACCGAGTGCCCGGCCTGCCCCGTCTGCGCCAGCCCGTCGCGGATCGCGCCGGTCCCGTGCGCGAAGTGCGAGCCGGACGCGGCGAACTGGTGGTCGGCGAAGTCGAAGTACAGCGAGAACCGGTGCCCGTCGGCCGCCATCGGGCCGTCGGCCAGTTGCTTGACCTTGATGAACCACTTCAGGTCGGTCTTCGTCACCTGGAACGTGACGCCGAGGATGTCGAGATCGGGGTCGCTCGGCACCTGAGGCTCGAGGTAGTTGGCGTCGCCGGCCGGGTCGGTCAGGTCGTAGCAACCGGCCTTCGGAAACACCACGCTGGCGGCGCCTGCCGGGCTGATCAGCGGGGTGAGTCCGGCCGCGAGCGCGGCCGCGGACGCGAGAATGGCAACCTTGCGAGACATCGAGTGTCCCCCCTAGTGTCCGGCGCGCCGGCTGGGGATCGGCGCCGCTCGACCATCGAATTTCGACGCCGGGACAGCGATTCCTGCTTGACGGCACGCGGGAATGGGTCGCGCCGACACCGTGCCGGCGCATACTCTGCTGCCCATGCCGGCCGACAACTGGTCCGAACGCCGGGTCGCATTCGGATCCGCGGCCGCGGACTATGCCGCCGGCCGGCCGTCGTACCCGACCGAGGCGCTGCGCTGGGCCCTGCCGGACGGTGCGCGCACGGTGCTCGACCTCGCGGCCGGCACCGGCAAGCTCACCGAGCGGCTGCTCGAACTCGGACTCGAGGTGCACGCGGTCGAGCCGCTGGCGGAGATGCGCGCGGTGATCCCCGCGGCGGCGCATCCGGTCGACGGCACCGCGGAGGCGATCCCGCTACCGGACGGGAGCGTCGACGCGGTGACGGTCGGCCAGGCCTTTCACTGGTTCGATCCGCCGGCCGCACTCGCCGAGATGCGCCGGGTCCTGCGCCCCGGCGGCACGGTCGGGCTGTTCTGGAACCTGCTCGACGACAGCGTCCCGTGGGTCGCGGACTTCCTCGCGTCGGTCGGCGGCGAGGAGCGGGCGAGTGCGATCAAGCCCGACCCGCATCCGGTCTGGACCGGCATCGACGGCCTCAGCGAACCGGAACGCGCGATCTTCCGGCACGCGGCGACGTACGACGCGGCCCGGCTGGTCGCGTACGTCGTGTCGCGCAGCCAGACGATCCTGCTCCCGGCCGACGAGCGGGCGGCGTTGATCGACCGGGTACGTGACGTCGCGCCGGATGGCGAGTTCGAGCTGCCGCTCGTCTGCGAAGCGTGGCGCGGCACCAAGACGTAACGCGATCCGTCAGCGGGTGATGACGACGCCCGGGACGTTCTGGTTGTTCGGAGCCACGGCGGCGCCGTACGGCGTCGGGGTGCAGTTCTTGCCGCTGGTGCGGAAGCTCGCGACCGCGAACATGCGCCCTGATCCGGCTGACGCGAGCCCGGTCAGGGTCCACAACGTGCCCCATCGCGACGCCGGTGGTGGCGCCCACGCATACGCGCGGCGAGCCGGGCCGACGTAGCGGATCAGTCGCATGGTCGACGTGCAGGAGGGCTGGAGCGCGCCGTCCGTGCCGAGCGTTCCCACCGTTCTCGCGACGATGGCCTCTCCCGAGGTGCCGAAATATGCGGCGTCATCGATCTGCTCTGCGCCCGCGGGGATGAACCTGCCGAGTGGTGCCCAGTGCCGGCCGGCGTCGACCGACTCGAAGACGCCGCTGTCGGTCGACCACGCCAGCACATGCGTCGCCTTGCTGCCGGGCGGGCGAACTGCATCGATGCCGGCGTCGCCGACGTCGGAGGCGCCGACCGGACTCAGCTGCGTCGCCGACCACGTCTTCCCCGCGTCGCGCGAGACCTCGACCGTCGCGTGCAGCATCTGCATGTTGTAGAGGACGTCGGCGTTGGTGGGATCGACCGTCCAGACCGGCCGCGGGTCGTTCAGCGCGCCGTACAGATCCTTGTCGGGGTTGGTGATCGACCAACTGCTGCCCGCATTTGTCGAGCGGAAGAGCACGTATCCGTTGGATGACGTCAGGAGCCGGGTCACCCCATCGACCTCGCAGTCGAGGTAGACGACGTCCGGATTGCTCGGGGCGACATCGGCCTCCGCGAACATGCCCGCGTTGCAATGCGGCCAGCGCATCAGATCGGTTTCGGCACTCGTCGGGTCGCCGCGCACCTGCCAGTGCAGCCCGCCGTCGGTGCTCTCCGCGAGCAGGGTCGGAAGCTGGACCTGATACGTCTCCGGAAGCGTCGCCTCCAGGTAGGACGGGACGAGCACTGCGTACACCCGGCCCGACGACGACGGGTACGCCGGTGCGACGACGCTCGCGACGACGTAGTTCGGGTTGTCGGCCAGGCCGAGATTGACGCTGACGCCGGTCGTCATCGTGCTCGCGTCGAACACCATCGACCAGGTGCAGCCGTCGTCTGCCGACCGGAAGACCTTGCTGGCGTCCGTCACCAGAAACGTCGCGGACGAGCCGCCCACGCGGGTGAAGCTGCGCATCTGTTGCTGGCCACCCGACGGGACGGAGCTTCCGTCGATCTCTTCCGGGCTGGCCGGCAGCGCGGCGAACTTCGACCATCCAGTTGCGTGTGAGCACGCTCCTGCGGCGCCGGCCGACACCATCGCCGGCAGCGGCGACAGCGTCACCGCGAGTGCCGCCGCCGCGCCGCCGGCGCGGCGCAATCGGATGGGAGTCACCGTCCTCCTTCGACGGCTCCCACCATCCATCGGCCGGCGCCGCGCACATGGCCGTGTGCTGGCCAGGCCCTGGCCAGCGGGTCCACTGCCCCGCTAGAACAGGCGGCTCTGCGCGAGGGTGACGACGAGTGCGGCGAGGGCGGCCGCGATCGCGAGACCCTGCGCGACCTTCGCGGCTCGCTTGGGGCCGGCTGCCGGCGGCGCGACGGCCACGGCGGCCGCGGCGAACAGCGGCGTGACGCCAGACCAGAACGCCAGTACGGACAGGAATCCGACGATGCCGAGAACGAGCGCGGCCCGGTCGGCGTTGCGCGCACGCGGGACGACGTAACCGAACAACGCCGCCGCGAGCACGATGCAGATGACCGCGGTCGCGATCGCCGGACCGGTCCCGCCGCTGTCGCCCTTACGGACGTCGTAGTTGCCGGCGAAGATGACGATCCCCGCGACGACCAGGCCGATCGGAGCAAGCGCCCCGACCAGGCTCGGCGAGCGGACGTCGGATGTGGTGGCAGTCACCAGTACCCCCGTGATGTCGAGTGGTCGGACGCATCAGAGATATCGCAGCCACGCCGCCGGCGACGTGGATTTCCGAAATGTTCGAGACGTGCGTGTTTGCCGTGTCCGCGTGCGGCCGCGGCGTTGACGCCGTCTCAACGGCGTGACCACGAAATCTTGATCACTTGTGGCCTGCCCGACCGGACAAGATTTCAGAAGACTGCCCAAACAGGAGGGATCATGGGCCAGTCGGTCGCGCCGTCGTATCGCCGCGCATTGCGCAACCGTGACTTCCGCCTGCTCACCGGCGCGCTGACCCAATCGGCGATGGGCGACTGGGCCTACAACGTCGCGCTCATCGTGTACGTCTACAACCAGACGCACTCGGCGGCATGGGTCTCGGCGGGGACGCTGTGCCGGATGGTTCCGTCGTTCTTCGCCTCGCCGTACGGCGGGGTCCTGTCCGAGCGGTTCGAGCGGATCCACGTGATGATCAGCGCGGATCTGCTGCGGTTCTGGACGATGCTCGGGCTGACGATCATCGCAGCCACGCACACGGCGGCGTGGGTGGCGCTGCTCGTCGCCGGCCTCAACTCGGTCGTCGGTACGACGTACAACCCGGCGACCGCGGCGATGGTGCCGCAACTGCTGGGCGAGGAGGATCTCGCCGCCGGCAACGCGTTGCTGGAGACCATCAACAACGTCGCGATCATCGCCGGCCCGGCGGTCGGCGCGATCGTGCTCGCACTCGGCAGCCCGGCCACGGTGATGGGCATCGACTCGGTGACGTTCCTCATCTCCGCGGCACTGCTGTCGCGCCTCACCGCGCGCAGCGTTCCCACCGACGTCACTCGCGACGGCGGCCCGTTCCGGCAGGTTCTCGTCGGGGTACGGGCGATCGCCGGCTCGTCGACGGCAGTGCTGCTGACGTCGTTCACGATCGTCACGACTGCGCTGTACGGCGTCGACACGGTGCTGTTCCTGTTCATCAGCAAGGACAGGCTCGGCACCGGGCCCAACTACGGGTACCTGCTCGTCGCGCTCGGCTGCGGCGGCATCGTCGCGGCGGTCTTCGTCAACCGGCTCGCGGCGCTGCCGCGGCTCTCGCTCGTGCTCTCGGCCGGCATGATCGCGTACGCCGCACCGAGCGCGCTGCTGGTCGTGGTGCACCAGCCGTCGGTCGCGTTCGGGATCGAGGTGGTGCGCGGCATCGCGACGCTCATTGTCGACGTCCTCGCGATGACGGCGCTGCAACGATCCCTCGCACCCGACATGATCAGCCGCGTCTTCGGGGTGTTCTGGGCGCTGGTCATCGGCGGGCTCGCGCTCGGCGCCTTCGTCACGCCGTTCCTGCTCAACGCGACCGGCCTGAACACGACGTTGCTGCTGACCGCGCTCGTCGTGCCCTGCGCGGTCGTTCTCGTCTATCCGAAGCTCGCGTCGCTCGACCGCATCAGTGCGATCACGGCCGAGGACCTCGCGCCGCGGGTCCGGGTGTTCCAGCGGCTCGACATCTTCGCCGGTGCGTCGCAACCGATGCTCGAACGGCTGGCCAAGAACGCGACCGAACTCGTGCTCGAAGCGGGCACCTCCGTTCTGCGGCAGGGCGAGCCGGCCGATGCCCTCTACGTCCTGACCGACGGCAAGGTCGAGGTGACCGCACGGCGCGAACGCGGCCGCAAGGACCACCACATCAGATACATGAGCGCGCCGTCGTACGTCGGCGAAATCGGCCTGCTGCAAGGAATTCCGCGGACCGCGACGGTGACCGCCGTCGAGGCGTGCCGGCTGTGGCGGATCGACGGCGACGCGTTCCTCGAAAGCGTGACGCAGACGCCGATGTCGTCGGCATTCGTCTCCGGGATGACCACTCGGCTCAAGCGCACCCATCCGGCGGGCACCATCGTCATTCCGGACCAAAGCGACATCGAGTCGGCGGATCTCGCCGACGCAGGGAGGCTCGGATGACCCGCGGCGCGAAACTTCGTATGACGGTTGCGGCGAGCGCGTTGTTTGCGCTCGCCGTTTCGGCGATGCCGGGGGCGAACGCGGCCGCACCGAAGAAGGTCTTCCACGAGTCGCTGTCGATCGCGACGACGGCCGGCGCGGCGGTCACCGGGGCGCTCGCGTCGTCGACGACGTACGACTTCGCCTTCCTGCTCCGTAACGACCTGCACAGTCCGCAGGCGTTCGGCTCGGTGTTGATCGTGGTGCCGACCGGCTTCACGCTGGGCACGCTGAGCACGAGTGTCCTCACCTTCCACGCGGCGCCGGCCGGGGGAAACGTGCTGGTCACGAGCACCGGCCCGACCGGTAGCGGGATCGCACCGGGTAACGCGCTCACCGTCACCGTCCGGGCGACGACACCGGCGAGCGGGAGCTGTTCGGCGGCGTGGACGACATTTGTCAAGCAATCCAACGATTTCAGTGGCAGCGGCAACGACTTCCAGCCGGCGGATGCGGCTCCTACGACGACCGTGGGCAGTGGCTCGCTCGTCATCACGCGCCAGCCGACGACGACGCAGTGGAACGTCGCGATGGCGCCCGGTCCGATCTTCTCGGTCGTCGATCCGTGTGGCGTCGCGGTCAGTACGTTCACCGACGACATCACCGTCACCGACGACCTGGGCCTGCTCGCGACCGGCGACACAGCCGCCGCGGTGGCGGGCTCGGCGACGTTCGCGAACCTGACCTTCAGCGACTACGGCGTCACCGACACCCTGACCGCGTCCGCCTCCGGCTACACGTCGGTGACCACGAACACGTTCGACATCGTTCAGTCGTACGTACCGTGCGCGGCCGGGGCTACCTGCAAGAGCGGAACCGTGAGCGACACGGGCGGGACGACGTTCGTCGGCATCACCGCCAACGCCGGCCCGGACGCCGACCACATCGCGACGACGGTGAAGAACCTCACCGTCACCGGCGATTTCCCGGGGTGTGACGCGAGCGGTGAGCCGCCGATCGGGGCGGTCGTGGACTTCACCGTCACCACCCGATCGAAGACCGTGACGATGACGTTGCCGAAGGCCTTCGTACTGGTCGATCCCAACAACGGCGCGCCGTTCATGGACATCTGCTTGCAGGTGCCGGTCGGGCACGAGTTCTTCGACAAGTTCCACAACTTCACGACGACCGGCCTGCTGCCGGACTGCCCGACCAAGACCGCCGTCGACTGCATCGCCTCGCGCAACAAGAACGCCGGGAACGAGGTCGTCACCTTCAGGTTGCCGCCGGGCGACCCGCATTCGAGCTGGTTCTGACCTCGTCGCGGCGCTGCTGCGGCAGCTCCGTGACGGCGACCGCCTTCGCCGGGAGGATCGGGGTCCAGACGACGCCGAGCCGGGCCAGCAGTTGCTCCGCCTCGGCGCCGTCTGCGGCCTGGTCGGCCCATCGCCTTGCCGACAACGACAGCGCGAGCTCGTGCGCCGAGCCCGACCGCCGCGCCAACCCGATGCTGTCGTCGAGCATTCGTCCCCCGGCTCGGTGCTGACCGAGCTGGACCGTCGCGCACGCGCGTAGCCGGTGCAGCGCGGCGCTGACGGGAAGCGGCGGCCAGGTCGACGCGTCACCGCTCGGCAGCTCTCGACCGGCTAGCCGGAGCGCGGTGAACAGGTGACCCTGCGCGTTGTCGACGTGGTTGAGGGCTTGCCGGGCGGCGCCGCGAAGAAGCAGCACTTCGGCCCGGCGCAGCTCGACGTCGGTGAGTTCGGCGCGTTCGTCTTTCGCGGCGTACGCGGTCGACGCCTCACCGAGCAGTTCGAGCGCTTCGGCGTAGCGGCCACGACGCCCGGCGAGACGGCCGAGCAGGGCCGCGCCGAAGCCGATGTCGGACGACGTACCGGACGCGCGCCAGACCCGCAGCGCCTCGGCGACGAGCGGCTCGGCCTCGTCGAGCCTGCCTTGATCCACAAGGATTTCGCCGATGTTGGCGCTCGCGATCGCGGCACTCCACTCGTCGCCCGAGCGTTCGTGTGCCGCCTGCGCCTGCCGGTAGTGCGAGAGCGCGGTGTCCCAGTCGCCGCGGAAGTAGGCGGCCATGCCGAGGTGGTTCCACACCCCGGCTTGCCGCGGCAGGTCACCGCAGCGCTCGAACAACCCGAGCGCTCGCCGTACCCGTTGTTCGTCGCTGCCGCGACCGGCCCGAAGGTCGACGAGATCCAGCAAGTGCAGCGCGCGCCCGACGACGTCGTCCGCACCGATGCCCTCGGCTTGCGTGATCGCTTGCGCGCACAGGTTCGCGGCATCGCCGTCGTGGCCGGTCGTGTAGCGCAGGAACGCGCGCTCGACCTTGGCTCGCGTCGCCAACTCGACGAGCTTTGCGTCCACGTCCGGACCGGCGGCTTCCGCCTCTCGTTGCGCGAGGGCGAGCCAGCGCGCGGCGCGAGTGCGCGCACCCGCCCGTTCGACCGCAAGCCCCGCACTCAACGCGACCCGCGATCGGAGCAGCCGAGCCGAGGCCGGTGCGCGCCGCCGGGCCTCCTGGTACGCGGTCAACGCGGGCTGCAACTCGGCCAGCCGTGCGTGCTCGTTGCCGATTTTTTCCAGCAACGACGCCAGATCCTCGGCCCCGATATGCGGGAGACGGCGGGCGGCGCTGCGCGCCCGGCCGAAGAAGACCAGCGCCTCGGCGTGCGCGTGCACCGACCGGGCGCGCTCGCCGGCGAGCCGCGAGTACCGCCCTGCGTCGTCGTGCCGGCCCGCCGCCGACGTGTGCAACGACCACGAGTAGGCGACCGCGTTCTCGCGTCCGCGCGCACGGGTCGCGATCGCGGTCGCGGCGCGACCGTGCAGTTCCATCCGGCGGCGATACGGCAATCCTTCGTACGCGGCGTCACGGAGCAGCTTGGTCCGGAACGCGCGCTCGCCGTTCGAGTCGGTGCTGAAGAACCGGTCGAGATCGGTCCAGGCACCCGGGTCGACCCCGCTGCCGTCGCCGTCGAGGAGGTCGCCGAGCAGTTCGTCGTCGACGCGCTGGCCCAGTACGGCCGCGACCCGCACGAGTTGGCGCAGCGGCGCGGCGAGGTCGTCGACATCGGCAGCGAGCAGCTCTTCCAATGTGTCCGGCAGGTCGTCACTGCCGGCACGCGCGACGGCGGCCGTGAGCTCTCGGACGAACAGCGGGTTCCCCTGCGCGCGGGCGACGACCGACCGTACGACGTGCGGCGCGAATCCCTCACCGCCGCCGCGCACGACCAGCGCGCTCGCGTCGGCATCGGCAAGCGGTCCGACGGCAAGGGTTCGTTCGGTCACACCTTCGCGCACCGTACGGCCGAGAATCAGTAGCAACCACGGCCTTCTTGCCGCTGTCGCGGCAAGCCGGGCGAGCGCGTCGAGTGAGACCGCGTCGGCACTGTGCGTGTCCTCGACGACGATGATTGCCGGCTTGGTGAGCAGCGCCGTGAGCAGGTCGACGACGAGCCCGCCGATCTTCGCGCCGCGGAACTCGTCCCGCAGCGCGGCCGTCGATTCGTTGTCGGCGGTCTCGATGCCGAAGGCCGCGAGCAGCAGCGGCAGCCATGGAGTGAGCTGCGCAGCTCTGCGCTCGACCTGCTGCGTGAGCCGCCGTACGACGACGTCGTCCGGTGCGTCCCAGGCGACGCCGAGAACGTTGCGGAGCAGGTTGCCGGTGACGAAGTACGGCGTCGCCGACTCGTAGTCGTCGCCGAATCCGCGGTAGACCGACCAGCCGTTGCCAAGCGTGCCGAGCGTCGCGCACAGTTGCTCGACGAGCCGCGTCTTGCCCATGCCGGCGTCGCCGACGATCGCGACGCTGGTGCCGTGTCCGCGCCGCGCAGCGTCGCCGTACTGCTCGAGTTGCTCGAGTTCGGTTGCGTGCCCGACGAACGGCACGGAGTCCGCGTGGTTGCCGCGCGAAGGACCGACGGAGTTGACGATTTGCGCGCGCACCGGTTCCTGCTTGCCTTTGACCAGGAACGGCTCGACGGGCTCGCTGTCGAGTTCCCCGCTGACGCGCTCGAGGGTCGCGTCGGTCGCGAGCAGTTGGCCGTCGCCGGCCTTTCCCATGACCCGCGCGGCGAGGTTGACGGCGTCGCCGTTGACGGCCCAGGTACGGCGGAAGTGCGGCCCGAACACGCCGGTGAAGACGCGGCCGCGGTTGACGCCGATACGAACTCGAACCGGTCCGCGATGGCGGTCGAGGATCGCGCGGGCGGCGCGCACGACGCCGTCCTCGTCGTGGCCGCTGCTGCGCGGCGCGCCGCCGATCAGCATGACTTTGAAGCCGTCGACCGAGATGTCGGTGTCCCACATCGTGACCCGGTGCCGCGCGCATTCTTCTTGGATGGCAACGATGAGATCGTTGAGCGCCGCGGCGACCGCGCCCGGTCCTTGGCGCGTGAGCAGGTCGTCGACGGCGCTGACTTCGACGAACGCGACGGTGACCTGTCGATGCTCGCTGTCGTCGACGCCGGCAGCCAGTCGCTCGCGAATCGAGGGTTCGAGCGCGTCGCCTGGATCGACGTCGGGATGGCGAATCCAGAACCGAGACCGCTGGTCGGCGGCCGGCGCCTTGCGGAGCAGGAAGCCGGGTCCTTTGGCGTCGCCGACGCAGCCGGGTGCGATCAGCGCGGCGGTCGCGGGGCTGACGACGATCTCGCCGGCCGAGGCCGCCTGCTCCATGAGTGCGGTGGTCGTCGCGGCCGGGCCGGCCACGAGCATCTCGCGATGAGTCACGCCGGCCAGGAAGAAGTCGAACGCGCCGCTGTCGATGCCGACCGACATGCGCAGTTGCACCTGGCCGACACTCGTCTTGAGCCGGCCTACTCGGCGCATAGTGCGACGCATGTCGTCGGCGGCGCGGCATGCGAGCGCGGCATGCTCGTCGTCTTCGAACAGCAGCAGTACGGCGTCGCCGCCCCACTTCACCAGCGATGCGCCGTAGCAGTAGGCGCGGGCAAGCAGGGCGGCGAAAGTGGCGTCGAGCAGTTCGCGCATCTCCTCGGCGCCGACTTTTCCTTTGGCCGCAAGGCGTTCGGTGAGCGCGGTGAATCCGGAGATGTCGACGAAGGCGAGCGAGCCCGTTATCCGGCGATGCCGGACATTTGGGGTGTCGTGCAGCCAGTCGAGAACAAGACCGGCGACGTAAGGACGCAGCCGGTCTGCAGACCCACGCGTCGCGTCAGCAGCCATTGTCCTAGCGGCGACGATAACCGCGAGTAACCTTTGCCGCAGTGTTTCCCCAATACAGGGGCAGTCGAATGAAACTCCCGACCCTGTGAACACCACGACATCGCGCGAACCGCAACTGAGGTCGTTCCCGGCGCGGTCATCGATGTCTCTCCAGCCGAGGTCGTGGATTTAGGCGAGGCCTAGGCCAACCTGGCGATAGCCACGACCCAACCCGTCGAATTGAGTTGGCCGCTGTGGATCAGCGGGACTCGGCCTCCAACAAGTCGCTATACGCGATCGATTCCACTTTCGATTTCGAAACCAACGAAAGACTATTGCTTGAAAGCCGCTGTTCAAGCGGCCCTATGTGATTGACGAGCGCGAGCATGGCGTCGATTGGATCGACGTCTAGCGTCGCGACCAACGGTAGTCGAAGGTCTGCGGCTTCGCGGATGAGTTCTCGTCGCGACTGAATCACTCGTCCAAGAAACACTGCAGCGTCGTAACCACTGTTGCTTGCCTCACGAAGGAACACGTCGTCACCGATATTGGCGTGGTCCCATCTGTGAAGCTCGACTCCGCGGGGTTGTAAGTCAGCGACCCTGGCCGGGAACGACTGATCGAGCAGAAGTCTCATGGCGCGTACAAAATCTTCTTGCCCACCTCAACTGCGTCCCGTGCTTGGACAGGATCGAGTTCAGGGTAAAAATCCTCGAGCGCTCTCGAGCCATGGTTTTCGACAACCGCCGCTAGCGCACGCGCAGGAATGCGCGTTCCTACCACGACCGGAGTGCCGAACGAACGACTCGGGTGAACATGCGTAGCCCGACTCGGCTCGAATAATGCTGGGATACGACCTCCACCAACAGAAAACGGCTGGAAGATGGCGTCGAGCTCTACGACCGGTGCGAACGGTTGTTGGCCGCTGATGAGGTTCACGTAACCTTCGCCGTCAGGATCGACGAAAATGGAACCGTCCGAAGTAATGCCCACACGGGTGGCCGTTGGTTGTCCCGCGAGCGATTGGAGTCCCTTCACAATCACGTTTGGGGCGGCATCTACGCGCCCTGCCCAGTGACGGAGGTACTGATAAATTCGCACTGAAACGAGTTGACCAAATGACCACCTGTGCACATCGCCAGGCAGCGGGTCCAAACCCATCTTTGCGTATTCGTAGACACTCCGGCGGCGAGTGGTTGCTAGATAGGCCATCTCGGCGACGTCGTAGGCGCCTTGCGTGAGCGCCTCCGGTGCCAATGGATGACCTTCGGGTGCGGCACCCTCAAGATGCAATCTGCGGAGAGTCTGGCCGGTGGGTAATCCAGAGTTCACGCCAGCCAAGACTCGTGTCAACGTCAAGGCCCGCAACGGCGAATCCGCTAGTACAACCTTTTCGGCGGTGACATTGATGCCCAGCGCTCGAACGCGGCCCAACGCCGAGCGATTCCACGCTACGAGCGGTTGCGTTGACGCAAACCATTCGGGCGCGGGATTCCGACCCCACTGATCAGGAATCCTTCGCACTGAAGCGCCACGAGCAACCAGGTGTAAACAGAGGAGAAGCGCGTCTTTGCGAGTAGCGCCGCTCTCGTCCACGTAAACAATCGGCGCTACGCGCTTCAATTGCTCATGTGTTGCGAGACCGGGCCATGACTGAGCGACCGCAAGAGCCTCAAGATCGGACGTCGGTTGTACGTCGGCCCGTAGCCGCAGCGCGATGCCTCTCATTACCGGAGCGTCAAGCGCAGAGGCACGAAACAATGACCCAGCTACCTGTGCAACACCATCGTCCACGGCTGGATTGGTTAGGAGTGAGGCGACCGCCAAAGACGCCCAGCCAGTGGGCAACCTCCTCGCCAACTCGACGGCACCACTCGCCGCCTCGAAGAGATCAAGTTGTACTGCCATGTCCAGTGCGATTCGCGCCAGCTCTGGCTCAGACGAAAGCAACGGTAGGACATCGCCGAATGCGGCAGGAAGTTCGTCCGCCTCCGTAGCATTTAGTGTCAGGACGAGATCAGTCAAGCGCTCGACTTGACGCGTTCCATCGTACGGAGGCATTGAGGCGAGCAGATCTAGCACCACCTGCTTGACCGCCAAAGATGCCGCCCGCGTCATGGTCGCCACTCCAATCGCGTCAGGGCCGAGCGAGGGATATCGCCGTCGAGATATTCGTGGGCGTTACTTCTCAAACCCTCCGGTCGCCAATCGAGGTGCTCGCCGATGACGGTGTCGAGGCTACTGGGTCGGCGCACGGTGACCTTTGCTACGAGTAAATCGCGGAGATCAAAATGGAAGACGACCAAAGGCGGAGTCTGAGGGAGTTCGAGCACACGCACCGTCTGCGAACCATCTAGAGAACGTATGTCAGCCTCCTCCGTCAGCCATGAGTAGCGCCACGGAATCAAGATCGGATCCGGGCTGAGGTGAGTCATGAGCGTCGAGCCAGGATCAGGAGCTTGTTCGATGGTCCGCCTGTAATCCTCAACAGTCCTGAACAACGCCTTGACACCCACATCGAGATGCCACTCGAAAAAAGTCGACAGTTCGACGGATCGCGCGAGCGAAGTTCGAGGATCAGCGCGATCAAGCCCCGGCAGGTAGTTCTCTGCTGCCTCCTTGAGCCGACTGAGCGCTAGTTCGGGACGGTCAATCGCGACTCGTCTTAGAGCGGCCGCAGCGCGACGAAGCGGGTCCTCTAAGGCAGCATCGTCCTGAACCCGAGCGAGGAGAACCGCTGCCCGCTCCGCCGCGGTGCGAACCGTCGAAGCCACTAACGTACCTCTCTCTGGCCACGTCCACGCCGCCAGCCGTGTGAGCCTCCCACGGGGGCAAGACGATACGCGCGAGTTCCGACAGAAAGCATGAGCCCTCGCGCAGTGTGTCCATGTGCTGTCATCAGGCGCTTGGTTCGCTGGTTCTCGAGCGCTGACCCGGAGGCGAAGCGGCTGGAGTCGCTCCTATCACATCGCGAACATCCCGCCAGAGGGGTGCGGCCGCTACTCCCACTCGATCGTTCCGGGCGGCTTCG
Source organism: Frankiales bacterium (assembly GCA_025980325.1). Classification (GTDB taxonomy): domain Bacteria; phylum Actinomycetota; class Actinomycetes; order JAFAQI01; family JAFAQI01; genus BP-197. The sequence goes on along the minus strand of JAICXQ010000017.1, from coordinate 10,769 downwards.
AGGTGACGTCCAGGACGACGCGGTTCACTTCGCGTACCTCGTTCGTGATCCGGGTCGAGATGCGCGCCAAGACGTCGAACGGCAGGCGGGCCCAGTCCGCGGTCATCGCGTCTTCGGACGACACCGGGCGCAGCACGACCGGGTGGCCGTACGTCCGCCCGTCGCCCTGCACGCCGACCGACCGTACGTCCGCGAGCAGCACGACCGGGCACTGCCAGATCTCGCGGTCGAGGCCGGCCAGCGACAGTTCGGCGCGCGCGATCGCGTCCGCTTCGCGCAGCACCGCCAGTCGCTCGGCCGTCACCGAGCCGACGACGCGAATCGCCAGCCCTGGGCCGGGGAACGGTTGCCGCCAAACGATTTCCGGCGGCAGGCCGAGCTCCTCGCCGACGCGACGGACCTCGTCCTTGAACAGCGCACGCAACGGCTCGATCAACTGGAACTGCAAGTCGTCGGGCAACCCGCCGACGTTGTGATGCGACTTGATGTTCGCCGCGCCTTCGCCACCACCGGACTCGACGACGTCGGGATACAGCGTTCCTTGCACCAGGAACTCCACCGACTCGCCGGAAGCCTCCGACTCCGACACGACCTCGCGCGCGGCCTGTTCGAACACCCGGATGAACTCGCGCCCGATCACCTTGCGCTTGGACTCCGGATCGGAAACGCCGGCCAACGCCGACAAGAATCGCGGAGCAGCGTCGACGACCTTCAACCGCACGCCGGTCGACGCGACGAAGTCGCGCTCGACCTGCTCGGCCTCACCTTTTCGCAGCAGCCCGTGGTCGACGAACACACACGTCAACCGGTCGCCGATCGCGCGCTGCACCAACGCCGCCGCGACGGCACTGTCGACCCCACCCGACAGCCCGCAGATCGCCCTTTTGCCACCGACCATCGCACGGATCCGCTCGACCTGATCCTCGACGATGTTGACCATCGTCCAGGTCGGCCGGCATCCCGCGACGTCGTACAGGAAGTGCTCCAGCACCCGCTGCCCGTACGGTGTGTGCACGACCTCGGGGTGGAACTGCACGCCGGCCAGCCCGCGCGACACGTCCTCGAACGCGGCGACATGCGCGCCGTCCGACTCGGCCGTCACCGAAAAACCCGACGGCGCCGACCACACCGAGTCGCCGTGCGACATCCAGACCGACTGCGCGACGGGCAAGCCGGCGAACAGCGCGGACCCCGGCGAAACGACCCGCAGCGACGTCGCGCCGAACTCCGACAATCCGGTACGCCGGACCTCGCCGCCGAGTGCGCGCGCCATCGCCTGGAAGCCGTAGCAGATCCCGAACGTCGGCACGCCGGCCGTGAACAACGCGGCGTCGACCTGCGGCGCGCCGTCGGCGTACACCGAGGACGGTCCACCTGACAGGACGATCGCCTTGGGTCGCCGGGCCAGCATCTCGGCCACCGGCATCGTCGACGGGACGATCTCGGAGAAGACTTTCGCTTCGCGAATCCGCCGGGCGATCAGTTGCGCGTACTGCGCGCCGAAATCGACGACAAGGACCCTGTCGTAGCCCTGCGAAACGTCGGCCGGCGCACTCACGATGCGCCGATTCTACTGAGCGAGAACGCTACGTGCCGACCTCGACGCACCCGTCGTCGGTCGTGTGTGCAGTCGGCACGCTGACGCCGGCCGTCGGGACCGGTGCCTGCGAGGTCACCACGTCACGCGCGCCGTCGACGACGCTGCCCACGACCGGGTTGGTGTCCGGCGGCGCCGGTTGGGTCGGTGTCGGCGGGACACCCTGCGGCGCACCGCCCGGCGCGCTCGCCGGCGGGCACACCCGCTGAACCGCCCGCGCATGCCGGCGGGCGGGCGCGACCCCGCGCATCCGATGCACCGCGACCGCAACCGGCGCCAGCCGGACGACAGCGGCCACCGGGCGAATCGCCACGGCGACCGGAGCTATGACCGTCGGTGCCGTCGTCGCCGGCATGGCGGTCGTCACCGACACCGCCGGCGAACCGCTGAAGACCGTGACCGCGAGCACGCCGGTGAACGCCGCGGCGGCCATCGCCTGGGCGCGCAGCGGCCGCCGTAGCCAGATCACCGCGGCGATCGCGGACGCACGGCCGACGACGCGGGCCAGTTCGCGACGGACCCGCATCCGGCTCATCCGCTCGGCCGCGCGCAACGGCCGTACGACGTTCGTCAGCTCGTCGGTTTCGAGCACGAGGCGGCGCTGTTCCGGCGCCAGCTGGCGCAGGGCCGCGGTCACCGACGCAAGCTCCTCGCGGGCGATGACCGTTCGCTCGACGTCCAGGTCGTCCGCATTGTCGAACTCGAGGACGGGCGAGACCTCGCGGACGTGGGTCGCCGCGGATCGCAGCGAGTCCCGCCAGAGGTTCAGCGCGATCGTGACGGCGTACGGCCACACCGGCTGCGCCGGGTCGAGGTTGCCCCACACCCGGTAGAGGCGCAGCGCGGTCTCCTGCAGCAGGTCGTCGCGATCCTGCGCCGGCACACCACGCGCGGCGAGGACGCGGCCAAGCCGGTCACGCATCTCGGCCCACGCGTCGTCGAACGCCGGCCCGTCGATCATCGCACCCACCTCCATGACTACTGGGATGCCACGGTGCGCGAACTGTCGGTCACAGATGCCGGGCTTGTCAAGAAAGGTCTGGACTTGTGTCGTTACGTGTCCGATTTTGGTCCGTACTCGGTGGTGTGACGGACGGCGACAATGCGGCAGCGACAGCGGCGATCGGAGCCCAGCCCGACCGCGGCCTGCTGCTGCGCCGCCGAAAACCAAGAGGAAGCCGTAGCCGCGGCGGCGAATATCCGTATCGATGAGTTGTTCGCCAACCGGCTCCGGAACCGGAGCCCACTGACATGAGGCGCCTGTCGGGTGTGACGGTCGCGCTGCTCGCCACGCTGCTCGCGACCCTGCTCGCGCCCGGCGCGGTCGCGGGCACGTCCGGGCGGGGGGCATCCGCTGCCGTTGCCCAGCGGATCCCGGGCGGGCCCGTACCGCTCACCGACGTGCCGTGCCCGTCGATCTGGGTCGCCGGTGTCGGTGGATCGGTCCTCGCGACGGTCGCGCCGGACACGTCCATCCCGAGCACACTGCTCTCGGAGTACGGCGCGGTGCGCTACCCCGGCGTGCCCGCGATCGGGTTGGTGCCGTTCGCGGTGCCGGCCCACCGGGTCGTTGCGTTCATGGCCGCGCTGCGCGAACTGCCCGGCGTCGCGTCGGTCGCGCTCGACCGGATCGCACATGCGGCGAGCATCCGGGTCCGCACCCCGCGCGACCCGATGCTGCGCCAGCAGTGGGCGCTCACGCAGATCCACGCGACGCAGGCATGGGGCGTCGAGATCGGCAAGACCAACATCATCACCGTCGCCGTCCTCGACACCGGCGTCGACAGCACGCATCCGGATCTGCTCGGCCGGGTCGGAAGCGGTTACGACTTCGTCGACGGCGGCACCGACACATCCGATCTCGAAAACCACGGCACCGCCGTCGCCAGCGTCATCGCCGCGGACACCGACAACAAGATCGGGATGGCCGGCCTGTCGTGGGGTGCGCAGATCATGCCGGTGCGAGTGCTCGACGCCGACGGCGCCGGCACCGAGTGCACGATCGCGGCCGGCATGGTCTCCGCCGCCAGCCAGAGCTGGATCGAGAACCTCAGCCTCGGTGCGGACGGCCCCTGCTCGGTCGTGATGCAACGAGCCGTCGACTTCGTGGCCGACAACAACACCGCCGTCATCGCCGCGGTCGGCAACGAGGCCAAGAAGAACAACCCGCTGGTGGAGCCGGCCGACTGCACCGGCGCCGTCGGCGTCGGCGCGACCGACCAGCACGACCGGATCGCGTCGTTCTCCGAGCACGGTCCGCAGGTGACGGTGAGCGCGCCGGGCGTGCACGTGCTCGCCGCCTACCGGACGAAGCAGGGCAGCCACTCGTATGCGTACTTCGACGGCACGTCGCTCGCCGCCCCGATCGTGAGCGGCATCGCGGCGCTCGTCTTCTCCCACAACCCGACGTGGACCGCCGCGGAGGTCGTCGCCCGGATCAAGGCCACCGCGACCGACCTCGGCAAGAAGGGCCGCGACGACTACTACGGAGTGGGCCGCGTCGACGCGGGAAGAGCGCTGACCGCCCGCTAAATAGCGGCGAGCGGGAGGCGCAGGTCCCCGTGCGCCCCGCGCGGTACGGCGGGAGCGTGCGGCTCGACCGGCGCCACCGGCTGGTACGCCGAGCCCAGTGGTGGCCTGGGATCCGGCTCGCCCTTGTTCGGCCAGAACGCCATCGCCCGCTCGGCTTGGGCCGTAATCGTCAGCGACGGATTGACCCCGAGGTTCGCGGTGACCGCGCCGCCGTCGGTGACGTGCAAGCCCTCGTACCCGTAGAGACGTTGCCACGGATCGACCACGCCGGTCTCGGGCGTATCGCCGATCGGGCAGCCGCCGATGATGTGCGCGGTCATGGGGATGTCGAGGATCTCGCCGACCGATCCGCCCGGCATCCCGCCGATCCGATCCGCCAGCGCCCGCGTGACCTCGTTGCCGACCGGGATCCACGTCGGGTTCGCCTCGCCGTGACCCGGCTTCGTGACCAGCCGCTCACGTCGCAGCGGGCCGCGCTTGCGCCGTACCGTCAGCGAGTTGTCGAGCGACTGCATGACCAGCACGATGATCGTGCGCTCGGACCAGCCGCGCAGCCAGAACATCCGCATCGTCAGCAACGGATGCCGCATCGCCTCCCGCAACCACTTGAGCCAGCGCGGGCCGCCCGGACCGCCATCGGTCATCCACGTCGAGAGCAGGCCCATCGCGTTGCTGCCCTTGCCGTATCGCACCGGTTCGACGTGGGTGCGCGGCTCGGGATAGAAGGACGACGTGATCGCGACGCCGGTCGAGTAGTCGGCGCCTTCGCGCAACGACATCGCGCCGAGGATCGCCTCGGAGTTGGTCCGGGTGAGCTCACCGAGACGACCCGACAGTCGCGGCAGCACCCCCTCGTCGCGCATCCGGTGCAGCAGCCGCTGGGTGCCCAGCGTGCCGGCCGCGAACACGACCTGCTCGGCGGTGTACGTCGACCGGCGCGCGCCGCGGGTCGTGTGCCGCGCCTCGACGACGTACCCCTCGCCCCCGGCCCGCGGCCGGACCGCGGTCACCGTGGTCTCGGGGTGGATGACCGCGCCGAGTCGTTCGGCGAGGTAGAGGTAATTGACGTCGAGACGGTTCTTCGCGCCGTACTTGCACCCGATCATGCAGTTGCCGCACTCGATGCAACCGGTGCGCGCCGGCCCGGCGCCGCCGAAGTACGGGTCCTCGACGGTCTCGCCGGGCCGTTCGCCGAAGAACACGCCGACCGGCGTCGGCTCGAAGGTGTGCCCGACGCCCATCTGATCCGCGACCGCCTTCATCTCGACGTCCGACGGCGTCATCGTCGGGTTCGTCGTGACGCCGAGCATGCGCGTGGCCTGGTCGTAGTACGGCGCGAGCTCGGCCTTCCAGTCGGTGATGTGCGACCACTGCCGGTCGGAGAAGAAATCGTCGAGCGGTGTGTAGAGGGTGTTCGCGTAGACGAGTGATCCTCCGCCGACGCCCGCGCCGGAGAGCACCATGACGTCGTTCAGCGGCGTGATCCGTTGGATGCCCATCCAGCCGAGCCGCGGCGCCCAGAAGAACTTGCGCAGATCCCAGCTGGTCCGCGGCAGGGTCTCGTCGGTCCAGCGCCGGCCGGCTTCGAGGACGCCGACGCGATAGCCCTTCTCGGCCGCGCGCAGCGCGGCGACCGACCCGCCGAACCCGCTGCCGATGACGACAACGTCGTAGTCGTACATGCGCTCGATGGTACGAGGAGCGTGTTGGTTACTCGATCGGGCCGATGCAGCCGCTGCCGACCGCGGGAACGTTGCCGTAACAGACGTCGTACGGGAAGAAGACGAGCTTGTAGACAGTGCCGGTGCCCGCCGCGACGAGCGGGCACAGCTTCCCACCCTCGACGTTGTCGACGCAGAACGAGTTCAGCACCGTGAAGGTGGCCTCTGTCGAGCGCTTTGCCGCGTCGTAGCTCTGGCATGCTTGCGCCGCCTGATCGCAGGGCGGGTTGGCGTTCGCGGATACGGCAAGACCGGTGCCGAGCCCGGCACTCGCGAATACGGCGAGCGCGACAACAAAGCGACGCACGAACAACTCCTCTAGGTGGATGCTGCGAGAACGGTTACGCGGCGAGGGCGAGCCCGCCGCGGCGGCGGCCGACCACGGCGGCACCGGTGAATACGAGCAGGCCCATCAAGCCGGCCGGAAGCATCCGGGTCACCAGGCTGCGCACCTGCGCCGGGCTCGGCGCGGCGGGCAGCAGGCCGGGGTTGCCGGCGCCGGGGCCGGTCGAACCCGGCGGCACCGCAGCGGACACCGATCCCTTGGCCGGGATGGTGAACGCGCACAGACCCGCCGCCTCGTCGGCGTTCGGCAGGAAGCGGCCCGCCTCGGAACGGCGCGAGGTGATCGTGAAGCCGGACAGCTTGGCACCCGGGCCGAGAACACGCGCCCGCTTGGTCGGATCCGAGATCTTGTTCAGCGCGTCCGCCGGGATGGTGAAGACGAACTCGTTGTGGGCCTTGTCGACGGTGAACTTCACGTCGGTCGACACCGTCGTCTGGATCGGCGACTCCAGGTCGGCCGAGTCACCGGTGACGTCGTGCGTGCCACGGAACAGGTAGCCCTTGCCGTCGATGCCGAAGGCGTAGTCGAACTCCTCGCCGGTCGCACCTGTCGGCGGGTCCTGGCTCGCGTCCTTGACGACGATGTGGAAGCCGACCTTCTTGGCCTTGGCATCCCAGCTCAGGTAGCTGCGGGTGATGTCGAGCGCCGGCTGGCTCGGCAGCGGAGTCGCCACGAGCACCTCCGTCGCGTCGCCACTCGGGTCGGCGAAGCTCGCGTCCGGCTTGCACTTGACGGTCGGCAGCACGACGCGCAGCGGCTTGAGCTTGCGGCCGGTCGTCAACGAGTAGCCGGTGAGCTGGACCATGTACGCCGAGATGTTCTGGCCCGGCGCGGTCGCGTTGTCGGCGATCGCGAGGTTGGCCCGGCCCTCGCCGTCGACCGCGACCTGGAAGAAGTCGAGCAGCGAGCGGTCGCCGGTCGAGTACGGCGCACCGGAGACCGGGACGAGGCTGCAGAACGTGCCGTTCTGGCAGATGTCGCCGTAGTGGATGACCGGCGTGATCGCCTGGTTGTACGTGAGCACCGTCGGGGCGGCGGTGCCGTGCGACTGGCGCATCGCCGAACCGAGCTGCGCGAACGCGACGGTCCACGCGGTCTTGGCGTCGCCCGGGTCGCGGTAGACCTTGTTCGACAGCGCCGAGCCGCCCTGGCCGTGGTACCAGACCACGTCGAGCAGGCCGCCCTTGCCGGCCGCGATCCACGGGAACACGTCGGCCTGACCGGCGTCCGGGTTGTCCGAGCCGTCGGCGTTGGTGCCGCGGTTGTTGCGGTTGACCTGGTACGGCTTCGACCAGTGCGCGCCGTGGTCGGTCGAGACGGCGTACTGGATCTTGTACGTGTCGGACCACGCGGCGTAGAGGTTGCCGGACGCGTCGGCGGTGATGACCGGGAACAGCATGTTGAGCTCGCGCTTGGTCTTCGGGTCGACCTTGTAGACCAGGGAGTCGGTCCACGTCACGCCGCCGTCGACGGACTTGCCGACGTAGATCGAGTCGATGCCGTTGTAGTTCGAGCCGGGCACGTTCGCCTTGATGCCGGTCTGCGCGTCGTCCGCGATGCCGAAGATGGCGTACATCGCGTGCACCTGCTCGCCGGTGATCAGGTTGGTCTTGCCGGCGATCTTCTCGGCGTGGTTGACGATGATGTTGCCGATCTGCTGGTTCGTGCCGCTCTGCGCGAGCAGCGCCGGGTCGATGATGCCGTGCGCGCCGTCCGGGTCGAGCGAGATGTAGTGCGCGCCCGCGTCCGGGCTCTCGGTCACGACGATCTGGCCGGTGTCGACCTTGTGGAAGATGAGGAAGTTGGTCTTGGCGCCGTCGAAGACCTGCCACTGCCGGTCGGTCAGCGTGTTCTGCGTGCCGTACGGGTTGAACAGGCTCCAGTGCGCGCCGCAGTCGGTGGAGCTCTCGACGGTGAAGTTGTCGAGCAGGTCGATGTTGTGCAGCCCGGTGTACGCGATCGGCGCGCAGCCGTTGCTGGAGCCCTGGGTCACGTCGCCGATGGAGATCTCGGAGTCGCCGCCGCCGGTGCCCATGTCCGGCTGCACGACCGGGGTCTGCCCGTACGTCACCGAGCCGTCGTGGTTGCGGGTCTTCGTGATCCGCCAGAAGTTCGAGCCGAGGCCGGTCGGGGCGGAGACGTACGCCGCCGACTTGCCGTCCGACGGCACCCGGATCGACGGCTCGGCGCCGCCGCCGGCGAGGATCATCGGGCGGCTGAACGTCGCGGCGGGCGTGGGGCTGCCGGCGACGGCGGGCAACGCGATGAGCGCGCCGGCGGTGAGCAACGCGCCGATCGTGGCAGCGACAACGGGACGGTGTGACGACATGGGCACAGGCTTCGACGCCGCCCGGGTCGCTCCTGCCGCGGCTACTCGATGACGATCAGGCCGACCTTCTGGAACTCCTTGACGTCGGAGTAGCCCGCCTTCGCGATCGCCCGGCGGGTGCCGCCGAACAGGTTGAGCTCGCCGTGCGGCGCCTGCGCCGGCCCGCGCAGCACCTGGTGCAGCGCGCCGAGCGGCCAGGACGGCGACGGTGCGCTGAACCGGCCGCGGGGCAGCTTCGGATGCGACGCGGACGGGTGCCACCACGCGCCCTTGCCCGGCGCCTCGGCCGCGGCCGCGAGCGGTTCGCCGAGCATCACCGCGTCGGCGCCGCAGGCCAGCGCGCGGGCGATGTCGCCGCTCCGGCTGATCTCGCCCGCGGCGATGACGTGCACGTAACGCCCGCCGGTCTCGTCGAGGTAGTCGCGCCGGGCCCCGGCCGCGTCGGCGATGGCGGTCGCCATCGGCACCTCGATGCCGAGGACCTCGCTCGTCGTCGACCACTGATCGGCGCCGACGCCGACGATGACGCCGGCCGCACCGGTCCGCATGAGGTGCAGCGCGGTCTGGTAGTTGGTGCAGCCGCCGACGACGACCGGCACGTCGAGATCGGCGATGAACGTCTTGAGGTTGAGCGGCGGATTCGCCGGGGTCGCGCCGACGTGCTCGGCCGAGACGATCGTGCCCTGGATGACGAGCATGTCGACCCCGGCGGCGAGGATCGTCGGCGCGAGCCGCAGCGTGTGCTGCGGCGACACCCGTACGGCGACGACCGATCCACCGTCACGAAGTTCCTTGATTCGCAACGAAATCAGGTCTTCGCGCACGGGCTCCGTGTAGATGCGCTGCAGCTCGCGGGTCGCGTCGTCCGAGTCGAGGCCGGCGAGCGTTTCGAGCACCGGCGTGGGGTCGTCGTAGCGCGCCCACAGGCCTTCCGCGTCGAGAACACCGAGGCCGCCGATCCGGCCGACCTCGGCGATGGTCGCGGGCGACATCGTCGCGTCGGACGGAAAGCCGACGAGCGGCAGGTCGAACCGGTACGCGTCGATCTGCCAGGCGAGCGACACCGCGTCGATGTCGCGGGTACGCCGGGACGGCACGATGCCGATCTGATCCAGCGTGTAGCCGCGGCGGGCCGAGCGCCCGAGGCCGATCTCGATCGAGTCGCGCATCGTCTCAGTGCGCCTGGTAGTTCGGCGCCTCGACCGTCATCTGGATGTCGTGCGGGTGGCTCTCCTTCAGCCCGGCCGCGGTGATCCGGACGAACTGCGCCTGCTGCAACTCGTCGATCGTGTGCGCACCGACGTAGCCCATCGCCGCGCGCAGCCCGCCGAGCAGTTGGTGCGCGACGCCGGCGAGCGGCCCGCGGTAGGCGACCTGGCCCTCGATGCCTTCCGGCACCAGTTTGTCGTCGGAGAGCACGTCGTCCTGGAAGTACCGATCCTTGCTGTACGACCGTGCCTGGCCGCGCGACTGCATCGCGCCGAGCGATCCCATTCCGCGGTAGGACTTGAACTGCTTGCCGGCGACGAAGATGAGCTCGCCCGGCGACTCCTCGCAACCGGCGAGCAGCGAGCCGAGCATGACCGTGTCGGCGCCGGCCGCGATCGCCTTCGCGATGTCGCCGGAGTAGCTGATGCCGCCGTCGGCGATGACCGGCACACCGTGACGGCGCGCGGCCTGCGCGACGTCGTGGATGGCGGTGATCTGCGGTACGCCGACGCCGGCGACGACCCGCGTCGTGCAGATCGCGCCCGGGCCGACGCCGGCCTTGACCGCGTCCGCGCCGGCGGCGATGAGGGCCTCGGCCGCGGCGCCGGTGGCGATGTTGCCGCCGATCACGTCGATCGACACGTTGGCCTTCAGGCGCGCGACCATGTCGAGCACCGCCCGGGAGTGGCCGTGCGCGGTGTCGACGATGAGGAAGTCGACGCCCGCGTCGACCAGCGTCATCGACCGCTTGTACGCGTCTTCGCCGACGCCGACGGCCGCGCCGACGACGAGCCGGCCCTCGGCGTCCTTCGTCGCGAGCGGGTACTCCTGGCTCTTCGCGAAGTCCTTGACGGTGATCAGCCCGCGCAGCCGGCCGGCCCCGTCGACGATCGGCAGCTTCTCGACCTTGTTGTCCTGCAACAGTTTCAGCGCGTCCGGACGGGAGACCCCGACCGGCGCGGTGACGAGCGGCGCGGCGGTCATGACGTCGCGGACCGGGCGGCCGTGGTCGGACTCGAACCGGATGTCGCGGTT
>JAICXQ010000103.1 GCA_025980325.1 Frankiales bacterium | reverse complement strand
TGGCCGTGCACGCCCACCCGGACGACGAGGCGAGCAAGGGCGCCGCGACCGTCGCGCGCTATGTCCGCGAAGGCGTTGACGTGATGGTGGTGACCTGTACCGGCGGCGAGCGCGGGTCGATCCTGAACCCCGCGATGGACCGGCCGGACGTCATCGCCAATCTCGCCGGCGTCCGCCACCACGAGATGGAGCGGGCGATCCAGATCCTCGGTGCGCACCACGCCTGGCTCGGCTTCGTCGACTCCGGCCTGCCCGAAGGCGATCCGCTGCCGCCGTTGCCGGAAGGCTGCTTCGCGCTCGAACCGCTCGAGGTCGCGACCGAGCCGCTCGTCCGGATCGTGCGCACGTTCCGCCCGCATGTCATGACGACGTACGACGAGAACGGCGGGTACCCGCACCCGGACCACATCATGTGCCACCGGATCTCGATGGAGGCGTTCGACGCGGCCGGCGATCCGTCCCGCTATCCCGGCACCGGTGAGCCCTGGCAGCCGCAGAAGCTCTACTACCACATGACGTTTCACAAGCGGCGGTTCCAGGCGCTGCACGACGTCATGGTCGAGGCGGGTCTCGAATCGCCGTACAGCGAGCGGTTGGAGAAGTGGGAGGAGAGCGACGACCACTGGTCGCGGATTACGACCCGCGTCCCGTGCGGCGACTATTTCGACGTACGGGATCAGGTGTTGCTCGCGCATGAGACGCAGGTCGATCCGACGTCGTTCTGGTTCGCCTGCCCGACCGAGTTCCAGGCGAAGGCGTGGCCGACCGAGGACTACGAGCTCGCGCGGTGCGTGTTCGAGGCGCCGGCACCCGAGGACGACCTGTTCGCCGGCATCCGGGAGACGGTGCGATCGTGATCGGATTCCTCGTCATCCTGGCGCTCGTCGTGGTGTCGGTTCTGCTGTTCCGCTCGATGACGAAGCACCTGCGCAAGGTGCCGAAGTCGTTCGACGACTCCGACCAGACCTAGCCGCTCTCAGTCGTCGGTCGCGCCGCGGCCGCGTTTGATCTCGCTACGGCGGCGCTTCGCCGCGAGCCGGCGTTCCTTTGCCGCTTTCGTCGGCCGGGTGGGGCGGCGCGGTGCGGCCGGCGGCGCGACCGCATCGCGCAACGTGTCGGCGAGCCGGGCGAGCGCCGCCTGCCGGTTGCGCAACTGCGACCGATGCTCGCTCGCGGTGATCGTCAGGACGCCGTCCACCAGCCGGTTGGCCAGCCGCGTCAACGCCCGCTCGCGCATCAGCGGCGAGAACGCGGTCGAGGTCGTGAGATCGAGGCTGAGCTCGACCCGGCTGTCGGTGGTGTTGACGCCCTGACCGCCGGGCCCGCTCGCGCGTGAGAACCGCCACTGCAGCTCGTGCGGCGGCACGACGACGCTTCGCGTCACGACCAGCGGGTCCACGACGTCAAGTGTCGCGTGACGCGGCCGCGGCTTCGACGTACTGGGTGACGTCGAGCGAGAGGAGCGGATCATGCGGGCAGGTCGGGTCGCGGCTGCGATCGCCGTTTGTGCCGGAGTGGCTGCCGCACCGATGGCGCACGCCGCCACCGTGCGTCCGGCGTGCGATCTCGTCACCGACCCGTCCGGCGACGTGACGCCGACGACGCTCGGTGCGAACAACAACGACTACGACATCAGGTCGGCCGACATCGCGACGAACAAACGTCAACTCACCGCGGTCATCCGGCTCACGTCGTTGGGACCGGAAGACGCGACGTCGGCTCCGGCGCGCGATTACGAATTCGACTTCGACGCGAACGGCCACCGGTTCGGGCTGCTGGCCGATCTGGCGACCGGCGGCGCGAGCTTCGAAGCAGCCGTCTACGACACGAACGTGGCCGGAGGGCAATCGGGTACCGACCTCGGTGAGATGTCCGGCGTCATCGACAGCGCGCACCACGAGATCCGGATGACGGCACCGCTCTCGCTGTTCGCGCCGTACGCGTCGTTCAAGCAGACCTACATCGACCAGCTGTACGTGACCAGCGCGCGTGCCTTCGGCGACGACGGCGCGGCGACACCGGACGGCCGGGTCACGGTCGGCTCGCAGTCGGTCGCGACGGTCGTCGACGACGCGTCGTCGAAGGCACGGTATGCGCCGGGCCGGACGAGCTGCGTCCGCGTCGGCAAGTAACGGGCCGGCTCGTCGTCGCGTGCGGATGCGTGAACGGTGGCCGCCTGGGGAATGCTCTCCGGCGTGAGCGAGGCGACGTTTCCCAGTAAGGCCGACCAAGGGCTCGGCCTGTTCGACCGGTTCGCCGACCACGCCAACACGATCGTCTCCCGCGCGCCGTTCTTCGCATTCTGCCTGTTGCTCGTCATCGTGTGGCTGCCGTCGTACGCCATCTTCGGCAACATCGACACCTGGCAGCTGATCATCAACACGGTCACCACGATTGTCACGTTCCTGCTCGTCGCGCTGCTGCAGAACACCCAGACCCGATCCGACCACGCGATCCAGCAGAAGCTGAATGCGATCGCCGACGCGTTGGCCGATCTCATGGACGCGCAGACCGACACCTCAAGCCGCCGCGACCTGCAGGGCGACCTGCGCGAGTTGCGCGAGGCGGTCGGCCTGGAAGAGCGAGAGAGCGCGTAGCCGGACTACCGGGCGAGCCGCGCGACGACCAACCGGTACGCGACGGCGAGCAGCGCGACCACGACGGCGAGCAGGACCAGCGCGACGACCCAGCTCGGCGCGTGACCGTGCGAGCCGACCGGTGAGTCGCGCGGGCACATCGCGGTGACGCCGCAGTCGGACTCCGGCTTGGGCGGTGAGTTCTGTGCCCACGCGGCCGCGGGTACGGCGACCAGGCACGCGCCGAGTGCGCCAATGGTGAGACCCGCTCGCCGCACGAATTCACGATAGGCCTGCGGCTGAAAGTAGGGTCGGTTCGTGACCAACCGGCTCGCCGACGCGACCAGCCCGTACCTGTTGCAGCACAAGGACAATCCGGTCGACTGGTGGCCGTGGTGCGACGAGGCGTTCGCCGAGGCCGGGCAGCGCGGCGTGCCGGTGCTCCTCTCCGTCGGGTACGCCGCGTGTCACTGGTGTCACGTGATGGCACACGAGTCGTTCGAGGATCCGGCCGCGGCGGCGTACGTCAACACGCACTTCGTCGCGGTCAAGGTCGACCGCGAGGAGCGGCCGGACGTCGACGCCGTGTACATGGAGGCGACCCAGGCGATGACCGGTCACGGCGGCTGGCCGATGACGTGCTTCCTCACGCCGGGCGGCGAGCCGTTCTTCTGCGGTACCTACTTCCCGCCGACCGACCGCGCCGGCATGCCGTCGTTCCGTACCGTCTGCCAGTCGGTCGTCAGAGCATGGACCGAACGGCGGGACGAGATCGAAGCCGCGGGCGCGGACGTCGTACGGCAACTCGCCGAACATGCTGCGCCACCGCCGGGGACCCGCGAGTCCGTGACCGCCGCGCACCTCGACGCGGCGGCCGGCCGGTTGCTGGTCGACTACGACGACGAGCGCGGCGGATTCGGTGGCGCGCCGAAGTTCCCGCCGTCGATGGCCCTGGAGTTCCTGCTCCGGCACGCGGCCCGCACCGGCGACAAGGCCGCGCTCGACGCGGTCGCGACGACGTGCGAGCGGATGGCTCGGGGTGGCATCTACGACCAGCTCGCCGGCGGCTTCGCGCGCTACAGCACCGACGACTCGTGGGTCGTGCCGCACTTCGAAAAGATGTTGTACGACAACGCTTTGCTCGCCCGTGTCTACGCGCATTGGTGGCGCGCCACCGGCTCGCCGCTCGCCCGGCGGATCGCGATCGAGACGTGCGAGTGGATGCTCGCCGAGCTGCGCACGGACGAGGGCGGGTTCGCCTCGTCGCTCGACGCCGACAGCGAGGGCGAAGAAGGACGTTTCTACGTCTGGACGCCGGACGAGGTCGGCAGCACGGCGGCGCGCATGTTCGGCGTGACCGATCAGGGCACGTTCGAGCACGGTCGTTCGGTGCTGCAACTGCTCGACGATCCGAGCGACGAACAGCAGTGGCGGGACGAGCGCGCGCGACTGCTGCACGTGCGCAGCCGGCGAGTGCGGCCGGCTCGCGACGACAAAGTCGTCGCCGCCTGGAACGGGCTGGCGATCGCCGCACTCGCGGACTGCGGCGTGCTCTTCGACCGGCCGGATTTCGTCGACGCCGCGCGGACGGCAGCGCGGCTGGTCGACGACGTCCATCTCGACGACGGCCGGTTGCGCCGGGTCTCCCGCGACGGCGTCGCGGGCACACCGGCCGGCGTGCTCGAGGACTACGGCGACGTCGCCGAGGGCCTGCTCGCGTTGCATCAAGCGACCGGCGAACGACGATGGCTCGACGTCGCGACGACGCTGCTCGACACGGCGCTCGCCCACTTCGCCGACGACGGTGGCGGGTTCTTCGACACCGCGGACGATGCCGAGCGGCTGGTCCGCCGGCCACAGGACCCGACCGACAACGCGACACCGTCCGGTCTCGCCGCCGTGACCCACGCGTTGGTGACCGCCGCCGCGCTGACCGCCGACGCCCGCCACCGCGCTGCCGGCGAGCGAGCCCTCGGCAGCGTCGTACCCCTGCTCGCTCGGTTCCCGCGCTACGCCGGCTGGGCCGCCGCGGCCGGCGAGGCGATGGTCGCCGGTCCGCTGGAGGTCGCGATCGTCGAGGCACCGGAGCTGGCCGCGATCGCCCGCCGGACGACCTCTCCCGGCGCGGTCGTCGTCACGAGCGGCGACTCGCCGCTGCTCGAAGGCCGCCCGCCGGGGGCGGCGTACGTCTGCCGGAACTTCGCCTGCGACGCCCCGATCGCGACCCCGGACGCGCTTCGCGCTCGGATTGATGTAATGACGTAATGATGTAATCATCACGGTATGACAGAGAACGACATCACCGGCTGGCTGGCCGGCCGGCTGCCCGGCGATTGGTTCACCGGCGAGCCCGAGGTCACGGTCGACCGCGACGAGGTCCTCGTGGTCGGCCGCCTCGACGCCGTCGACGGCGGGGCCGAGGCCGAGGTCGGGCGGATCGCGCGATTCCGCGACGAGACGCGCGAGCGCCGCATGCAGATCGCCCGCGAAGCCGAGCACCGCTACGGCCGCAAGGTCGCGTGGGGCGCGGCCTGCGGCGAGACGAGGAAGGTCTTCACTTCGCTGTCGGTGCCGGTCATGACCCGGCTGCGCCAGCCCGAGCGCCGCGTCCTCGACACCCTCGTCGACGCCGGCGTCGCGCGGTCGCGGTCGGACGCGCTCGCGTGGGCGGTCCGCGTGGTCGGCCGCAATACCGAGGAGTGGCGCGGACAGTTGCGCACGGCGATGGCGGACGTCGAGCGCGTCCGCGCGACCGGTCCGAGCGCATAAGCCGCATCTTCCCCGGGCATCCGGTGCTTGTTATACTTTTCACAAGCCCAGTGACTCGCGAGGAGATTTCATGTCGGCTGCGTCGACCATTCCCGGGCTCGAGAGCGCGCCCACCCGCCACGCCCGCCTCGTCGCGTGGGTCCGGGAGATCGCGGAGCTGACCAAGCCCGAGCGGGTCGAGTGGGCGGACGGCTCCGAGGAGGAGTGGGACCGCCTCACCACTCAACTTGTCGACGCGGGCACGCTGATCAAGCTCAACCCGGACAAGCGGCCGAATTCCTTCTACGCGAAGTCCGATCCGTCCGACGTCGCCCGGGTCGAGAGCCGTACGTTCATCTGCTCCGAGCGCGAGGACGACGCCGGCCCGACCAACAACTGGATGGCGCCGGACGAGATGCGCGCGACCCTGCGCCCGCTCTTCGACGGGTGCATGCGCGGCCGGACGATGTACGTCGTCCCGTTCTGCATGGGCCCGCTCGGCTCGCCGATCTCCGCCCTCGGCGTCGAGATCACCGACTCGCCGTACGTCGTGATCTCGATGAAGATCATGACCCGCATGGGCAAGGCCGCGCTCGACGCGATGGGCGACGACGGCTTCTTCGTTCCCGCCGTGCACACCGTCGGCGCGCCGCTGTCGCCGGGCCAGGCCGACGTCGCCTGGCCGTGCAACGACACGAAGTACATCGTCCACTACCCCGAGACCCGCGAGATCTGGTCGTACGGCTCCGGGTACGGCGGAAACGCGTTGCTGGGCAAGAAGTGTTACGCGCTGCGGATCGCTTCGGTGATGGCGCGCGACGAGGGTTGGTTCGCCGAGCACATGCTGATCCTCAAGCTGACCTCGCCGGAGGGCGACGTCCGCTACATCACCGCGGCGTTCCCGTCGGCGTGCGGCAAGACCAACCTTGCGATGCTCCAGCCGACGATCCCCGGCTGGAAGGCCGAGACGGTCGGCGACGACATCTG
>JAICXQ010000067.1 GCA_025980325.1 Frankiales bacterium | reverse complement strand
TGACCGTCTCGGCGGCGTCCGTCGTGTGCAGCGTCGACATGACGAAGTGCCCGGTCTCGGCGGCCGCCAGACCCGCCTTCACCGTCTCGTGGTCACGCATCTCACCGACGAGGATGACGTCGGGGTCCTGACGCATCGCCGCGCGCATGGCGGTGACGAAGTCCTCGGTGTCGACGCGGACCTCACGCTGGTTGATCATCGCCATCTTGTCGAAGTGCAGGACCTCGATCGGGTCCTCGATCGTGACGACGTGGACCTCGCGGTTGGAGTTGATGTGGTCGATCATGCCGGCCAGCGTGGTCGTCTTGCCGGAACCGGTCGGGCCGGTGACGAGGACGAGACCGCGCGGCTCCAGCGCCAGTGAGGCGAGCACCGGCGACAGGCCGAGCTCGTCGAGCGGAATGGCGCCGACGGACACCCGCCGGAAGACCAGGCCGGCCGAGCCGCGGGAGCGGAACGCGTTGACCCGGAACCGGCCGACGCCGGACAGCGAGTAGGCGAAGTCGGCCTCGTTGGTGCGCTCGAACTCCTCGACCAGGTCGGCCCGCAGTACCTCGCGCACCATCTGCTCGGTGTCAGCCGCAGCGAGGTCGCGGGTCTGCAGCTTGCGCAAGGTGCCGTCGATACGTACGCGCGGCGGCGAACCGACCTTGCAGTGCAGGTCGGATCCGCCGCACTCGACGAGTGCGCGGAGGAACGGCTCGATCGTCAAAGTCGAGGTCACACAGAGGATGTTCGGCCGTCCCGGGTCCCGTCTTGACCCATCCGCATGGACTAATACGCCAATCAGCCCATTACTAGGCGATGACGGCGATCACATCACCCTCTTGAACCACGTCCCCCTCGTGCACGCGCAACTCGGCCACCGTGCCGGCCGTCTCGGCGAGGACCGGGATCTCCATCTTCATCGACTCGAGGATCACGAGCGTGTCGCCGTCCTGGACCGCGTCGCCCTGGTTGACGACGACCTTCCACACGTTCGCGACCATCTCGGCCCGCACTTCTTCCGCCACGGGCCCCATCCAATCATTTGCCCGACCCACCCAACCGAATGCACCCGAACCGGCGTAAACGTGGTGTGCTGTCGACGATTACACGAGGGGGGCTCGTGACGACTGCCGCGCAGGACGCGCGGGCCGCCGTGGAGTTCCGCGAGTGGGTCGCGCCGCACCTGCTCGCGATGGGCCGGCTCGCCACCCGGCTCACGACCTCCGCCGACAGTGACGACGTCGTCCAGGAGGCGCTGGTCCGAGCGTGGCGCAAGCGCGAGTCGTAC
The DNA here is from genome assembly GCA_025980325.1 of Frankiales bacterium. GTDB lineage: Bacteria > Actinomycetota > Actinomycetes > JAFAQI01 > JAFAQI01 > BP-197. The sequence goes on along the minus strand of JAICXQ010000067.1, from coordinate 13,545 downwards.
GACGAGAGTCGCGGCTCGGTGCAGTCGTGGTTGCTCGCGATCGTCGCCGACCGTTGCCGTCGGCACCGCACCCGCCACTGGCGACACGAGTCGGCGGCGTTCATCGACCTACCGGCGGCGCCGCCGCCCGACCTCGACCGCTCGGTCGACATCGAACGCGCGATCGGCCGGCTCAGTGAGCGGCAGCGCCTGGCCGTCGAACTTCACTACTACGTCGGTCTGACCGTCGCGGAGGTCGCGGGCGTCATGCGGTGCAGCGACGGCACGGTCAAGTCGACGCTGAGCGATGCCCGCAAACGACTACTGCCTGCCCTGGCGGAGGTGACCCGATGACCGACGTCGACGAACTGCTCCGTCGCGATGGCGCGCGCTGGCGCGACGCGGCCACGATCCCGCCGCGAGTCGACTGGACCGCGCTGCCCACGGGGCGACGCGCATCGCGTCCGTCGTGGTGGATGGTCGCCGTGACCGCCGCCGCAGCCGCCGCGGTCGCGGCGCTCGCCATCCTCGTCCCGTCGCTGCTCGTCGCAGGGCGGAGCACCGTCACACCGGGAGCGAAGTCGCCGGGCGGTCCCGCTTCGTTCATCGGGATCGCACCCGACGGAAGCATCGGGCAGGCCGACGCACTCACCGGTGAATCGCGCGGCAACCTGGTAAAGGAATCAGGACGCCGGGCAACCGCGCTCGCCGTGACGAACGACGGAAACGTGGGGTACGCGACGTTCAGCGAGCCCGGCTGCAAGATCGACCTGTTCCGCTATCACCACGTGACCCGAACCAACGGCGTAGTCGCCGGCGCCGGGACGGTCAGCGGGACGAGAGCCGATGCGGCGGCAATCAGCCCGGACGGGCACGTGCTCGCCCTCGCGGTGCAGCCCTGCGCACCCGAGTTGGCCGCCAACGTCGAGGATGTCGTCGTCATCGACATGCAGACACATCAGCAACGTCGTTGGACCGGCTTCGGCTACCGGTCGCTGCCGATCCAGTTGCACGTGGGGCCGGACGACAAGACGCTCGCTTACAACGTCGTGCAGTGCTGCGGCCACGCGCTCGAAAGCCCGCGGCTGCTCGACATCGGCACCGAACTGTCGTCGCCGTCCGCGTTGCCGGCCAACTTCATCGTGTTCTGGTACCACGGCCAGTTCGCGTCGCTGATCGACTCGGAGACCGTCCCTCATCGGTACGACATCCGCGCATTGTCGACGGACGGCACGGTCGGCCCAGTCCTCGCCAAGGGCGTGCCCGGTGACGTCGTGAGCGTCACGCCGGACCGGACCGGATTGCACCTCCTGCTGACGACGCGGAACGGCGAGTTGTTGCGGTGGGACAACGGCATCGTTACGCCGCTGCCGGGCAACCGCTGGACCGACGCGGGTTGGTAAGCCGCTACCGCTGATCGAGTTCGCGTTGCAGGCGTTCGGCGGTCGCTTTCCAATGCGCCGATTCGGCCTGCCACTTGCGCAGCTCGGCCAGCAGGCCACTGACGACGTCGTCGGTGACGGCGTCCGGCGCTCCGGGCTCGCGGCCGGACGAGCGCAGCCGCGCGAGAAGTACGGCGACGGTCACGCCGAGGATCATCACGGCGAGGCTGAGCAGCGCGATGCCGACGGCCTACCTGCCCGTCCAGCGCGGCTCGCGCTTGTCGAAGAACGCCGCGACGCCTTCGGCGACGTCGGCCGTCGTCGTCAGCAACGACAACTGCGCCTGCATCGCTTCGAGCGCCGCGGCCAACCCGGACGTCTCCTCGGCCGACACCCATGCCGCCTTGCCGAGACGTACGGCGACCGGCGCGGCGCGCGCGACCTTCTCGACGTACGCCGTCACGTCGTCGTCGAACGTGCCGTCGGCGAAGACGCGCGAGACCAGCCCGATCTGCCAGGCCGTCCGCGCGTCGAACCGTTCGCCGGTGAGCATGTAGTCCATCGCATGCTTCGGCGAGACGTGCCTGGTCAGCAACGCACTGACCATGAACGGCCACAGGCCGCGTTCGACCTCGGGCATTCCGAAGCTCGCGCTCTCCCGCGCGAGTACGACGTCGCATCCCGCGGCGAGCCCGATGCCACCGGCGAGACACAGGCCTTGCACGCGCGCGACGACCGGCTTCGGGCACGTCCGCATCGCGACGACGAGATCCTTCAACCGACCGCGCGCCTCGTGCTTTTCCAAACCGTTCGCGTCCTCGGACATCACCGCGAGATCCGCGCCGGCGCTGAACACCCGCTCGCCCGCCGACGACACGAGCACCGCGGTGATCGACGTGTCGGTGCTCGCCGTACGGACGCCGTCGAGCAACGCGTCGAGCACCGCCGCGGACAACGCGTTGCGCTTGTCCTCGCGGTTGATCCGGAGTTCGAGTACTCCGCCGCTGCGGTTGGTGAGCACCTCGGTCATGACCGCATCCGATCGACGAGACCGGTGTCGTAGTCACCGGAGACGAAGCGCGGATCGTCGAGCAGCTCGACGAAGAACGGCAGGTTCGTCTTGAGCCCTTCGATGGTGAACCCGGCGACCGCGGCCCGCGCGCGTTCGACCGCCTGCACACGATCCGCGCCGACGACACAGAGCTTCGCGAGCAACGGGTCGTAGTACGGCGTGACGACGTTGCCGCTCGTGTAGCCGGCGTCGACCCGCACCCCGTCGCCGGTGGGCTCGACCCAGGTCGCGATCGTGCCCGGCGACGGCAGGAATCGCTTCGGATCCTCGGCGTACACCCGCATCTCGATCGCATGACCGTGCGGCGCCACGTTGGCGAGGTCCGCGTACGGCGCATCGCCCGCCGCGATCCGTAACTGCTCCTCGACGAGGTCGACACCGGTGACGAGCTCGGTGACCGGATGCTCCACCTGCAATCGCGTGTTCATCTCCAAGAACACATAGTCCTGCGCGCCCGGGTCGACCAGGCACTCGACCGTGCCGGCGTTGCGGTAACCGACCGCCTGCGCCGCGCGGACCGCGCCGTCGAGCATGCGTTCCCGCAAAGCGTCGCTGACACCCGGCGACGGCGTCTCCTCGGCGACCTTCTGGTGCCTTCGCTGCACGCTGCAGTCCCGCTCCCCCAACGCGACGACGGTCCCGTCGGCCAGGCCGAGCACCTGAACCTCGACGTGCCGCGCGTTCTCGACGTAACGCTCTAACAGGATCGACGGCGAGGAGAAGAAACGCTCCGCGCGGGTCTTCGCGGTTTCGTACGCGGCCCGGAGCTGGTCCTCGTCGCGGGCGACACCCATGCCGATGCCGCCGCCGCCGGCCGCGGCCTTGACCATCACGGGGTAGCCGATCTCCTTCGCCGCCGCGACCGCGTCCTCGACGTCCTGCACCGGGTCGGCGGTGCCGGCCGCGACGGGGACGCCGGCGGCCGACATGCGGTTGCGAGCGTTGATCTTGTCGCCCATCGCCTCGATCGCGTCCGGGTTCGGACCGACCCACGCGCGGCCCGCGTCGAGCACGGCTTGGGCGAAGGCCGCATTCTCGGCGAGGAAGCCGTAGCCGGGATGGATCGCGTCCGCGCCGGTCCGTTCGGCCGCTTCGAGCACGCGGGAGATGTCGAGGTAGGAGTCCTTCGGCGGGGCGGGACCGAGCAGCACGGCCTCGTCGGCCTCGTGCACGAACGGCAGGGCCGCGTCGGCCTCGGAGTACACCGCGATCGTGCGCACGCCCAGGCGTGCGGCCGTCCGCAGCACGCGACGCGCGATCTCGCCACGGTTGGCAACGAGCACGGATTCGAACACGAGCAGCGACACTAGTCTGCGTGAGCCTGGCCGTCGTCGTACTGGTCGGCGCGGTGCTGGCCGGCGTCGCGGTCGGGGGGTCCTGGCGCCGGCTGGCGTCGCTGCCGTTGCAACGGCTCGAACTCGTCGTTCTCGCCGTCCTCGCGCAGGCCGGTGGCGCGGTCGTCGGGCTGCTCGGCGTCGCGGACGAGTCGACGTCCTACGTCGTCGGGCTGGCGGTATCGGCCGCGCTGGCGCTGGCGTTCTGTTTTCGCAACGCTCGGGTTGCCGGCGTGCCGCTGGTGACCCTCGGCCTGGTTCTGAACGCGGTCGTGGTCGGCGCGAACGGCGCGATGCCGGTGTCGATCGTCGCGGCGTACCACGCGCGGGTGCCGATCGTCGCGATCGCGGCCGGCACCGACGCGCGGCACGAGATCGCCGGCGACGGTACGGCGCTGCCGTGGCTGGGCGACGTCGTACCGGTGCCGCTGCCGTTGCGGCCGGAAGTGGTGAGTGCGGGCGACATCCTGGTGGTGGCCGGCCTGGCCGAGTTGTTGGTGCTCGGGATGCTTCCCGGTGGCGTTGTGGTGAGATGGCGGCGACGAGAGGAGCACTCCGATGGCGAAGAAGGCCCGCAAGCGCAGGGCGCGTAAGAAGAGCAAGGCCAACCACGGCCGCAGGCCGAACGCGTAAGTCGTCCCGCTCGAGATCGGCTACGCCAAGTGAACGTAGCCGTACGCCTCCTTGATGTGCCGACCCCAGTCGGTCCACGGATGAGGGCTGCCCAGCAGTCCCTCGTACACGTCTTCGGGGACGTCCAGGTAGTCGTACCGCCCGTCGTGGTGGAAGCGAACCCGTAACGTCCGGGTCGCCGGGTCGTACCCGATCTCGGCGAGCGCACGCGAAGCAATCGGCCGCATCCGTATCGTCGGCGTCCGCGTCACAACTCATTGTGCGGCACCCTGAGGTTTACGGACTACCGCGTATCAGATATCCGGCAGATCGCGGACCTTACGCCGCGGCGACTTCGACGATCGGGCGGTCGAGGACGTGGACGCTGCGGTTGACCATCACCAGCAGCGTCACGACGACGAACGCGGCGCCCCACACCAGCGTCGCGATCCGCGCCGACGACGCCTCGACGATGAAGCCGATGGTCAGCGGTGCCAGCCAGCGCAGGGCGTTCGCGAACAGGTCGATGGTCGTGGTCACCCGGCCGAGCATGGCGTCCGGGATGATCTGCATCTCGTACGTGTCGAACGTGACGTTCAGCGGCACGGCGACGAAGGCGGTGACCGACATCATCGCGCCGATGCCCCACGGCGGCAACACCGACATCGCGAACGCCGCCGCCGCCATCGTCCACGACAACGCGATCACGAGCATCCGTCCGGCCAGCCGGCGCACGATCCAGCCGGTGACCAGCGCACCGACGATCCCGCCGGTCGCGCCGATCGCCTGCGTGCCGCCGATCACGGCCGCACCGCCGCCGCGCGCCCGCACCAGCAGGATCACCAGCAACATGAGACCCGCCCCGAGCATGTTCATCACCGCGGCCCACCACGCAAGGAAACGCAAGTAGCCGTTGCCCAGCAGGAACCGCACCCCGCTCGCGACCGAACGCGACAACGGCTCGCGTTCGGACGCATCGACCGGGTCGGGACCGAGCGGCCGCCGTACGACGGCGATGCCGGCGACTGCGGCGAGATACGACACCGCGTCGGCCACGAACGGCAGCGCCCGCGAGACCGCGAACAGCACGCCGCCGAGCGGCGGCCCGGCCACGCGGGTGCCCATGTCGCGCATGAAGTACTGCGACACCGCGGTCGGATACTGCTTCGGCGTGACGATGCGCCGCAGCGCGGCGCGCCCCGCGCCGGTCGTCACGCCGACGACCGCGCCGTCGACGAGACCGGCGAGCACGACGTGCACGAGCACGACGTGCCCGGCGGCCACCGCGACGGCGACGCTGCCGACGATGAGCGCCTGCACGATCGGCCCGACGACCAGCAACATGCGCCGCGAATAGCGATCCGCGAGCGCGCCGCCGACGAGGACCGTCGTCAAGGCGCCGACGTTCGACGCAGCGGCGACGATGCCGGTGCGGGCCGGCGAGTGCGTCGCGAACAGGATGAGCAACGGGTACGCGAACCGCGACAGCGACGTGCCCAACGTCGACAGCGACTCGCCGACGAGCCACCCGATGTAGTCGCGGTTGCGCCACCACTTCTCGTCGGCCGTGCTCACGTCACCCCCGTACGCCGCGCCCTGCCGTCCATGCAGCCCACGCGCTCGCGACCATGTTGGTCAGGTCGTAACGCGCGGTCCAACCGAGAGTTTCACGGATGCGGTCGACGCGCGCGACGACCCGCGGCGGATCGCCGGGACGCCTGCCGACGACCTCCGGCTCGACCGCGATCCCGGTGACGTCGGCGACGGTGCCCAGCACGTCGCGCACGCTCGCCCCGGTGCCCCGCCCGATGTTCAACACCTGGTACGACGCCGCCGTCCCGGAAGCGAGCCACCGCAGCGCCGCGACGTGCGCATCCGCGACGTCCGCGACGTGGATGTAGTCGCGAATGCAGGTGCCGTCCGGCGTCGCGTAGTCGTCGCCGAAGATCTGCGGCGGGACACCGGACGACAACGCCGCGAACACCAGCGGGATCAGATTGAACACACCCGGATCGCCGAGCGCCGGCGACGCAGCACCGGCGACGTTGAAGTAACGCAACGACACCGCGCGCAACGACGACGCAGCCACGACGTCGCGCACCGCCCACTCGCCGATGAGCTTCGTCCGGCCGTACACACTGATCGGATCACAAACGGTGTCCTCGTTGACCAGCTCGACGTCGGGCATCCCGTACGTCGCCGCGCTCGACGAGAACACGAACGACTCGACGCCGGCGTCGACCGCCGCGTCGAGCAACGCCACCGTGCCGACGACGTTCTCGCGGTAGTACTTCAGCGGATCGCTCATCGACTCGCCGACCTGTTTCTTCGCGGCGATGTGCACGATCCCGCGCACGCCGTGCTCGCGCAGAACCCGCCGTACCAATGCGTCGTCGAGGATCGACCCCGGCACGAAGACCGCGTCGCCGACGCGAGACCGTTCGCCGGTCGACAGGTCGTCGAGAACCACGACGGGTTCGCCGGCAGAACGCAACGCGGCGACGACATGCGCGCCGATGTAGCCGGCGCCGCCGGTGACGAGCCAGCTCACGAGGAGAAAGCTACTCGGCGCGGTACTCGATCGTGCCGAGTTCCACCCGTACTTGCTGAAGCCGTACGACGAGCCGCTCCCGCAGCCCCTCCGGCGCGGTGTCGCTGCCACAGCAACGCGCGACCAATGCCTTCACGTCTTGCTCGAGTCCGTACTTGCGCAGGCAGGGCGCGCACTCGTCGAGATGCTCGCGCACCTTGTGCCGCGTCGTGTCGTCGATCTCGCCGTCGAGGTACAGGTAGACCTGCTCGATGACGTCGGCACAATCGGTGTCGTGTGGCGACCCGCAGCTCATCGTTCGGCCTCGCCCTCTGCTGCCAGTTGGTCTTGGGCCAGTTCGTCGGAACGGATGTAGCCGCGGTCAAGGGCGTACTGCGTCAAAGCATCGCGCAACCCGCGCCGGCCGCGGTGCAAGCGCGACATCACGGTGCCGATCGGCGTACCCATGATGTCGGCAATCTCCTTGTAGGAGAAGCCTTCGACATCGGCGAGATAGACCGCCATCCGGAAGTCCTCGGGCAGCGACTGCAAGGCTTCCTTGACGTCGGAGTCGGGCAGGTGCTCGAGCGCCTCGACCTCCGCCGACTTCAGCCCGGTCGACGTGTGCGATCCGGCCTGCGCGAGCTGCCAGTCCTCGATGTCCTCGCCGACGCCCGACTGCCGCGGCTCGCGCTGCTTCTTGCGGTAGGTGTTGATGAACGTGTTGGTGAGGATGCGGTAGAGCCAGGCCTTGAGGTTGGTGCCTTCCTCGAACTGGTGGAAGGCCGCGAACGCCTTGACGAACGTCTCCTGGACGAGGTCCTCGGCGTCCGACGGGTTGCGGGTCATCCGCAACGCGGCCGAATACAGCTGGTCGAGGAACGGAAGCGCCGTCTGCTCGAAGCGCGCGCTGCGCTGTTCGAGCGTTTCCTCGACCATGAGCCGGGATGCTATTGCAGGACTGCCCGCGGGTCTGGCGAGGACCGCGGCTGCACTCGTCACAATCGGGAAGAACGCCCCTGCCGCGCATAGGATTCCCTGATGGCCGCCCCGCAGCATTCACCTGCGGTCGAGGACTACCTGGAGACGATCTACGAACTGGAGGAGTCGGGCATCCCGGTCATGCGGGCCCGGCTGGTCGAGCGGCTCGGCGTCTCCGCCCCGACGGTCTCCGAGACCGTCGCCCGGCTGGAGCGGGAAGGCTTCCTCGCCCTCGACGACCAGCGCGTCGTCCGGCTGACCGACCGCGGCCGGGCGTCCGCGACCGGCGTGATGCGCCGGCACCGGCTCGCCGAACGGCTGCTGGTCGACGTCCTGGCCGTCCCGTGGCACCAGGTGCACGAAGAGGCGCACCGGCTCGAGCACGCGATCAGCGAGACCCTCGAGCCCTACCTCGTCCGCGTGCTCGGCGACCCGGGCACGTGCCCGCACGGCAACCCGATCCCGGGCTCGGCCAACGCGGTCGACCTCGCCGACCAGGTCCCGCTCGGCGACGTACCCGCGGGCGAGCGCGCGGTCGTCCGGCGCATCGACGAGGAGGTCGAGGCGCAGCCTGCGACGATGCTCGCGCTCGAAGAGCACCTGCTGATGCCGGGCTGCCCGGTCCACGTCGTGGACGCGAGCGGCGACGCCGTCGAGGTCCGCAGCAAGAACGGCCCGTGGCGGGTGGCCCGCGCCGTCGCCGCCAAGATCTACGTCACCGTCTGAAGCCATCGCCCCACCGCATCCGCCGCGGCGGCCGCGGATCGGCGCAACGAGTGGTCGCCCTCGACCGCGACGACGGTCGGTCCGTTCGGCAACTGCGCCGGACCGCCGAACGGATCCCGCACGCCTTGGACGACGAGGACGGGCACCCGTACGGCGACGAGCTCGTCTGCGCGCGTCGTGCCCGGCTTCGCCGGCGGGTGCAGCGGGAACGCGAGGCACACGACGCCGGCCGCGCCGGTGCTCTGCGCCGTACGGCAGGCCACCCGCGCGCCCATGCTGCGGCCACCGGTCACCCGCGGCGTACGGGAGCGGCCCCGGACGGCGGCGACGACCTCGATCCAGGCCTGGTCGAGCTTCGGCGCGCGGTCCGGGGCCCGCCGCCCGGCAACCCGGTACGGCTGCTCGACCCGGGCCACCGACCATCCGGCCTCGACGGCAGCGTTGGTGACCGCGACGAGGTCCGGCGCCTCGACCCCGCCGCCCGCACCGTGCCCGAGCACCAGGAGCCCGCGGGATCGTCCGCGCGGGCGGCTCAACCACACCCGAGCCGCACCGACCGAGGTCGCCACCGAGCGCTCCGTGATCATGGCGTTGGACGGCAGCAAACGCCATGATCACGCCGGAAACCCGCGGCAAACGCCATGATCACCAAGCCGCGACGGGAGCCGACGGTCAGCGGCGGGACTCGGCTCGTTGCTGGCAGTCCACGCAGCGCTCGGCCTCCGGCCGGACCTCCAGGCGTTCGTCCGGCAGCTCCCGCCCGCACTCGACGCAGCGGCCGTACGTCCCCTCGTCCAGCCGCCCGAGCGCCGCCCGCACCCGTTCCAGTTGCGCGCGCAGCACCTCGAGGCTGGCCTCTTCCCGATCGGCGTCGGCGAGGTTGGTCCCGCTGTCGGCCGGGTGCTGGTCGAGCGTCGTCGACTCGCCGGTGTCGGCGCCGCCGCCGCGCTCCACCACGGCGGCCGAACGCTCCAGCTCACCCGCGAGCTCCTCGAGCCGAGCCCGGGCGATGTTGGGATCCACGAGACCTCCTACGCGCTGCCGACCCCCGGCCACCGTCACTAGTCTGCCCTCATGCGCGGCGCGGCCCGGCTGGCGACGGCGATCGCCCTCGTCGTCGCGCCGTTGCTGCCCGGTCCGTCGGCGGGGGCGACGCCGCATGCTGCCGCCGCACCTTACGACATCCCGCTGCCCCCGGCGTTCCGCAACATCAACCCGATCGACTGCGTCAAGATCGTCCTCGCGGGCCGCAAGGACCGCTGCCGTTCGTCGAAGGTGCCGAGCACCGTCGACGACACCGAGCAGGTCGACGTCGCGGTCGGCCCGAACGGCGACCCCGCCGTCGTGACCGATCGCCAGCACCTCGTCGTCCATGGCGCCGGCCCGTTCCTCATCTACGAACTCGGCCCGGCGCGCAAGGCGGCAGGGCTCAACGACTTCAGCCAGCCGCAGGCGGAGCTGGGTCAGGTCGTCTGGCAGGGATTCTCACCCGGCACCCGGACCCTCGACGGCCTGCTCACCCTCGACGCCGGCTACGAGGCCGCCCGGCTGCCGATGGCGGTACGGATCGACTTCACCGGCCGCGACGGCAAGCGCACGGCGCTGAAGCCGGGCGGCCAGGCCCGGACCGACGGGACGGCCACGATCACGCTGCTCAACCTGACCCCGAGCCCAAGGTTCCTCGCCGTCGGCACGGCCACGCCGGGCCCGCTCGCGCACGCCCTCGACACGCTGCTCGCCGCGGCGAAGTCGGACCGGGCGGGAGTCCCGCCGTACGCCGGGAACGGCCTGCCGGCCCGGCTCGCGGGGACGGTCATCGCCCAGACCGAATCGACCGTGACCGCACCGCTGCGGGTGCGCGGGCGGGTCACGGTGACAGGCGGCAACGGCAGCAAGGGCGGCATCGGTACGCCGGTGACCGGACCGGGAACGACGCCGATTCCCGGCGGCGCGACCATCAGCGGGACGCTCGCCGGCTCCGTGACTTTCACCGCCGCGCTCCAGGCCGGTCAGCGCCTCGGCCTGAGCCTCGACGTCCAGCCGTGGATCGACGCGCGGACGTTCGCCCCGCCGCACCACCTGCCGAGCTGGGCCGCCTGGGCCGCGACCCACCCGTCGGCGGGCGAGGTCGGCGACGCGACCGCGACCTTCATCAACGTGGCCGCGCAGGCCGCCCGGGCCGCGGACTACAGCCCGTACCTCACGACCGACACCCGCGGCCAGGCGGCGTCGAGCTTCCGGTTCGAGATGGCGCCGGCGACAGCAACGCGGCGCGCCGGCAATGCCGTGTCCGCAAGACCCGGGGCGATCGTCGCCGCGTGCCTCGCGGGGCTGGCCATTGCCGGCAACGCCGCGCTACTGCGTCGCGAGCTATGACGTGAGCTTGAGCCGGAGGACTACCTTGCCGGTGCACAGCGGCCGGAAGTTCGTCGTCCCTTCGTGCGGCCCGGAGAAGTCGGACTCGGCCTCCGCGCCCTCTTCCTGGTCGGTCCCTTCGATCTTGTAGCCCTTGCCGGTCAACTGGCTGTCGTAGCCGTCCCGCAACGACGGCAGCTGATCCGGGGACCCGTCGAGGGCGAAGTACCAGACCTGCGTCTTGCCTTGGTTGCTGTAGTCGTACGCCGTCCCGCTCGGGCTGGGAACGTCGCTCGGCAACTGCGTCGAGACGGGGTTCGACAGATTGGACGGGCATGCCGCCTTGGCGTTGGCCTTGGCTTTGTCGGCGTCGTTGTCGCTGCAACTCACGACGCCGGCGACGATCGGAATCGCGATCGCCAGCGCCGCGAAGCGGCGACGTGGTGGTGAGTGCATGGGTGTCCTTCCTGGACGAGAGAAGTGGTCGGATGGAAGGACAAGAACGGAGGCGCCCGGCTGCGCAGCCGCCACCGCGGGACGACGTACGGCGGCCGGTCAGGCCCGGCGAGCCGTGCATGCATTCGCGCCGGCGAGCCGGCCGCGACCAGTGGAACGAGTCGAAGCACATGGCTCGCGACCACCGCGAGGGCGAGCACCACCAGCAGCAGCAACCACTGCAGGAGCGCGCCGAGCATCGCGCCCGGCTCGACGACCGCGCCGAGGTCGTGCCGGCCGATCAACTCGGGCAGCCCGGCGGACGCGAGCGACGCGGGCGCGCCGAACAGTGCCGGCGATCGGCCGGCCGCGGCGAGCCCGACCACGAGCGCGGTCAGAGCGAGCCACAGCGTGACGGCGAGCGGCCCCATGGCGGCGCGCACGTCGCCGCTCTCGTGGACGTAGGGCAGCCACCCGGAAGCGTCGAGCTCGTGGGCGAGCAACGCGGCCGGAACACTCGCGATCGCGGCTACCCGTGCCTGCGCCTGCACGGGCGAAGCGTAGTCACCCGGTCCACTTACAAGGTCTGCGGTACGGCGGGCAGATTCTGCGAGAGCAGGTCGTCGGTGACCGGTGCGAACACGAATCCGTGGAATTGGGCGAAGTACATGTCGTCGGGGCTCACACCCTCGCGCGAGCTCTCGCCGTACCCGCGCTCGTCGCCGTTGGCGCCGACGATGACGTCGTGCCCGGCGAGGACGGACTGCAACTTCGGCCCGGTCGCGCCGGCCTTGCCGAGCGCGTCCGCGACGAGGTTCACGGCGTCGTAGGAGAGCATCGACCAGTCCGGTGGCGCGACGACCTGCTTGCCGTCCTGGGTCAGGCCGATCTTGTCCTCGCCGAACTTCGCGACGTAGGCCTTGCGGTAGGTCGCGAACGGCTTCGGCCCGACCTCGGCGGTGATCCGGAACGAGACGAAGCCGACGCCGGTGAGCCAGTCCGGATGGGCCGCAAGTCGTTGCCGCACAAGGGGATCTTCGCCACTCGGCCCGGTCCAGATCGGCACGTTCCAGCTCGCCGACCGGGCCGCGTTGATCGCCGCCGCGACGACCGGCGCGCTGGCCCAGACGACGAGCGCGGTGACGCCGCGGCTGCGGGCGGCGAGGACTTGTCCGGTGACGTCGCCGCTGCCGGACGGTACGACGCTCTTCGTCGCCACCGTGATGTCGTCGCGGGCGAACGCCGTGACGAGGGAGGCCGAGCCGTCGGTGCCGAACGACGTGTCGTCGGCGACGATGCCGATGCGCGGATGCTTGGCGGCGAGGTAGTCGGCCAGTCGCATCGTCATGAACTTGTCCGCGGGCGCGAGGCGGAAGATGGTAGGCCGCTTCACCGGATCGGTGATGCTCGCGCCGCCGTCGAAGACGACGAACGTCGGCAGGCCCGCCGGCCCGGTGACGTCCGCGACCGCGGCCGCGCCGACGCCGTCGATGATGAGTGCCGCCGCGTGGTCGGCGACGGCCTTGCGCGCGTGTGCGGCGACCTGCTGCGGCGAGCCGGCGTTGTCGAGCACGGTGACGACGACCTTGTGAGACGAGCCGCCGTAGGAGATCCCGCCGTGGGCGTTGAGCTGTGCGGCCGCGAGCTCGGCGCCGTTGCGTTCGAAGCCGGCGATCCACGGCGACGTCGACACCGGTGCGGAGACGACGAACTCGACCGAAGACCCCGACGGAGTCGACGAGCATCCGGTGCCGAGCGCAGCGGCGAGGATCGTGGTGATCATGGCGTTCGCCGCAGTTTTTCGCGTGATCATGGCGTTCGCTGCCGGCAAGCGCCATGATCACGAAGGAGAGCGGGGGGCACGACGCTCCTTTGCTTCAATCGACGGGGATTCCAAGATAGGCGCGGGCCACTTCCGGGTCGGAGCGAATCTCGGCCGGCGTGCCCACGGCCAGCACCCGGCCTTCGGCGAGCACGGTCACCCGATCCGCGATCCGGCCGACGAGGTTCATGTCGTGCTCGACCAGCAACACCCCGCGGCCGCTGTCGGCGAGCCGGCGGAGGATCGCGCCCAGCCGATCCCGCTGCCGCGCCGACATCCCGGCCGCGGGCTCGTCGACGAGCACGGCGGACGCACCG